>JBAZIR010000145.1:0-12523 GCA_041651735.1 Verrucomicrobiia bacterium
CGCGCAGGCCGTGCCGTGGGCCAGATGGTAGCGCGCCGAAAGCGGGAACGAACATGCGTGGACCATGGCGTTCTTCGGCAACTGGAACGCCGCGCCAGCCAGTGTCGCAGCATAGCTCATCGCGGAGCGTGCCTCCGCATCGCCCGGTTGCTGCGCGGCGCGCTTCAGGTTGGCGCAAATCAGCCGCGCTGCCTCGATGGCCATCAAGTCGCAGATCGGCTGATGGTTTCGCGACCAGTAGCCTTCGATGGCGTGGGACAACGCATCGAGACCCGTCACCACTGTGATCTTGCGCGGCAGCGAATGCGTCAGCTCCGGGTCCACAACCGCGTGGACCGGATAGAGAGCATCGCCCGCGATGGGGCCCTTGACCTGCTTTTCGGTGTCGCTCAACACAGCGAACGGCGTGACCTCGGAACCGGTGCCCGCCGTCGTCGGCACGGCGATGAGCGGCAAATGCGCGCTGCCAAGTGGAACGCCTTCGGAGTGAACGGCCCGGATGCTCGGCAGATTCCCGGCAACCAGACACGCCGCCGCTTTCGCGCAGTCCATCGCGCTGCCGCCGCCGACGGCAACCACGACATCATGCCGCCCGGCTCGCAGCTGCGCAGCCAGCGCATCCACCGACGCCACGGTCGGGTCCGGCATTACGTCAGAGAAAACAGGAACTCCCGGCAGCATCTCCTGCACGCGCGCGAACGGCGGCAACCGCACCAGTTCACGATCGGTTGCCAACAAGGGTCGCGCGCCGTACGCACCGGCAATCTGCGGAAGTTGCCGCACGCACCCGTTCCCCAATGTAACGGCGGTGGGCAGCTTGAACGTCCAGAGGTTCGCGACACTCATCGTTTCGGTGTCCATTGATGCAGCGCCAATGCCGCCGCGCCGATCGCGCCGTTGTATTGGCCGAGCGCGGAATTCACGATGACGAGATCGCGGCTGGCGTCGCTGAGTTCACGGGCAGTCTCGCGAACAAACGCGAGGAAAAGGTTGCCGGAATCCGCCAGCGGACCGGCGAAGATAATCCTCTCCGGGTTGAACAACTCGTTGACCTGATGGGCCACCCAGCCATGCACACGGCCCGCGGCCCGCACGAGCGACAAGGCGAATGCGTCGCCGTCGTCAGCAGCGGCGAGGATATGGTCAATCGTCAGTTCGTCTTTCACGCCGGCCAGAGAGCTCTTCTGCTTGCGGCTCAAGCCGCGCTGGGCCGCAGCGACCATGCCGGAGATCGACGCGACTTGTTCCAGTCGCGCGCCAGCCTGCCAGCGCCATGCATCCTCGCCACGCGTCGGCGCGTCATCGGCCAGTTCCGCTGGCACGGGACAAACCCAATGGCCGATCTCGCCGGCGCGATGGTGCACGCCGTGCAGCAGATGGCCGTTTACCACCACGCCCGCCGCGATGCCGGAGCGAATGCCGATGCAGACAAAGTTCCGCAAGCCGCGCCCCGCGCCAAACCACAGCTCGGCCAGCGCCATCGTGCGGATGTTGTTTTCCAGAAACACCGGCACGCCGAATCGCTCGCTCAGCCGCGCGCCGAGCGGCACGTCGCTCCAACCTTTGATGAAGTTGTAGTGGACCGCGACGTTGGTCACCGGGTCAATCGCACCCGGCACGCCCACGCCAATGCCAAGCACCGGCCGCGGGTCGTGCTCCATCATCTCATCAATCGCGAGTTCGATCTTCGCGAGAATCTGCGTCGCGGAGTCCGTCGGCCGGAGCATCTTGTGGACCTGCCGCAACGGTTGCTGCGAGAAATCCACGACGGTAGCCATCAGGTTGCGCGCCTCGAAATCCACCCCGATGAACCGGCCGCCATCGGAACTCGGCACGAGCGAGGTCGGTGGCCGGCCAGCCGTCTCGTGCCCGGCGGCTTCGGTTTCGAGCAGGAAGCCTTCGTGCACGAGCCGGTCCACATAGATTCCCGCCGTGGAAGGCGCGAGTTTCAGCTCGCGGGCGAGTTGGGCGCGCGAGAGGCCGCCGCGCGCGCGCACACGGCGCAGCAGTTCGGCTTCGAGACTGGCGACTTGCTGGTGTTTGGATTTGATGCGTCGCGCCATATTCAGAACCTCACCGCCGTGTTTATGTTCTCGCTTGCGTTTGCGCACCCCCGGCGATGACCCGTGCATGGTGGCGGCCCCGCGCGCCATGCCCAATGAGCCCCAAGGGAACTTCTCTCAAGTGCATCTTGCGGAGATTATTTTGAAATCGAAATTAGTGTCAAGCCTTCAAACGGCGTTCAGGCGGGAACCGTGTTCATGGTTCGCGCCCCCAACAAGCCGCTGGCAGTCTGAACGGACGTGGGGGATGAGCCGTGATCAACGAGGATTTCCCTGTTCGCCAGGGTTTACCCGGTCGCAGGATGAACCGCGTTGCGCCACTGGCGGGGTGTCTGGCCCTTGAGTTGGCGGAACGTGGTGGCAAAGTATTGACTGGTGCTGAAACCACACGCCAATGCGATGTCTATGATGCTCAGGTTGGGCTGCTCGCGCAGCAAACGCGCGGACGTATCGACGCGGCAATGGGCGAGGTATTGGGTCGGCGACATGTTGGTGAGTTGCCGGCAGTAGGAGGTGAAGCGGCTGCGTTTCAGCCCGCACTGTTGCGCCATCGTGTCCACGGTCCACGGCTCCTCGACGCGGCGCGGCAGCTCCGACAGGAACAGTTCCACGCTCCGGCGAGTGGTCGTCAACGAATCATCGAGCGGGATGCCGCGGCGGTCGAGCATCTCGCAGATCGCGAGCAACAGTTCATTAATTGCCAGAGCCATGCGCGTGCGGTCAAACGGCTGGGATTCCCTGGCCGTGAGCCGCGCGATCTTGGCGAAACAGCTCGCGATGGTCGCGTCCGCCTTCCAGACCGGCTGCTCGTTGTGGCGCAACAAGGTGGTGAGCCGTTCGCGTTCGCTCGTCGTCAGGATAAGCCATCGCGGCCAGCGCCAGCTCTGGTGCGGACGGCGCATGCCCACGTCGAGGATGAGCCAGATCATACGGCATGCTTCGACGTGCGGCAGGCCGAGCCGGTGGCGTTGCCACGGGCGCGTGACGGTGAGATGGCCGGGACGAAGCGGGTAGCTCTGGTCGTCCACGGCGAAGCCGAGCCGGCCGCTCTCGATGAAAACGAATTCGACTCCCTCGTTGCGGTGCCAGTCGAGTCCCCACGTCTGGTTGCAAGGCACGTCCCACGAACCGGCCGAGCGCAGTTCGGGCATCAATTTGTCAGCGAGCTTCAAGCCGGGATACGTGCCATGGGCGACGGCGTTCATGCGGATCAGGCCCGCTTTCGCCGCCACCTCAACGGGCCGGCAGGTGTCGGCGCGATAGTGTTCGCGGTTGCCGCGGAAGATTGCCGGTTGCTTGCCCATGTTCAAAATCGGCCAATGCACGCTGGCGAACGACACTCGCATCGCCAGCGTGTAATCTACTGCCACCAATCAATAACAGAATTGCACCGTCTGGAACAAATGATTATCGGTTGTTTTGCTCTCATCCGTCCGTTCTCGTCGCTGCGCCAGCAGTTCGAGTTGATCCGCGAATTGGGGATCGACTATGCCGACCTGACCGACAGCCACGACGGCGC
This sequence comes from Verrucomicrobiia bacterium, assembly GCA_041651735.1. Lineage (GTDB taxonomy): Bacteria > Verrucomicrobiota > Verrucomicrobiia > CAIQCK01 > CAIQCK01 > CAIQCK01. The sequence goes on from JBAZIR010000145.1 coordinate 3,583, forward strand.
TTCTCTCGGCAGCGAAGCGGGCTTCGTCGCCGCATACAGCCTCGATTCGCATCCTTTGACGATCCAGACGATGGCGCGCGAGACGGGATTGACGCTCACGAGCGTTTGCGCCCACGCGAATCTGCTCGATCCTGCCAGCCCCGACCGCTACGGCACGGCGCAAATCATCAAAGCCATCAAACTGGCGCATTTTCTCGGCATCAAGCAGGTCATCACCACCGAGGGCGACCCGAAGACGGAATTCGGCCATCGTCTCTCGGACGCTGAACGGCTGTTCACGATCAAGGAGAAGCTCCACGAGCCGGTTCGCTGGGCTGCGCATCTCGGCGTGGATCTGCTTCTCGAACCCCACGGCATCCTCACGGATACGGTCCGCGGCATGGAGGCAATCCTCGATGCGCTGGGCCACGAAGAAACCGTCGGTGTCAACCTCGACACGGGCAACAGTTGGCTCGGAGGCGGAGACCCGCTGGAGTTCGTCAAAGTTTTCGGCAAACGCATCAAGCACGTTCACTGGAAAGACATGTCCGCCGATTGGATTGGAAAGCGCGGCAAGATGTTCGGCTGCGGCATGGGCACCATCCCGCTCGGCGATGGGGTGGTGGGAATCGAGCCAGTCGTGCGCGCGCTGCTGGATGCCGGTTTTCATGGTCCGACCACCCTGGAAGTGGCCGGCGAGGAAGCAATGAAGGAATCCGCCAACCGCCTGCGACAGTGGAGTGGTTGCGGTGTTTGATCCAGAGTCACAGGAGAACGCCTTATGAAGAAACAACGAAACCATTACAGCGTCTCGCGTCGCGAGTTCATCCACACCACCGCCGCCGTCGCCGCTTGGGCGGCCATCGGCATCAAACCGACACACATCCTTGCCGCCAACAATCCCAAGGGCGAGGACACGAAGAAAATCCTCAATTACAACCCGGACATGGAATACCGCCTCTGCGGCAAGACCGGCTGGATGGTCAGCGCCGTCTGCCTCGGCGGCCACTGGAAACGTGTGGACCAAATGGTTCCCGGCGTTTTCGGCAAGGGCAGTTGGCTGAGCGCCGACCTCAACAACAAGGATTTCCAAAAGAACCGGTATGATGTCGTCACGCGCTGCATCGAGCGGGGCATCAACTACATTGACGCCTGCACCCACGCCGAAATCATCGCCTACAGCCGCGCCATGAAAGGCCGCCGCAACCGGATGTATCTCGGCTGGTCATGGTATGAGCGCGAAAGCCGCAACGTGAAATACCGCACTGCCGATGCGCTGATGGAGACGTTCGACATGAGCCTCAAGGAGTGCGAGCAGGAATACGTGGATGTCTGGCGTATCGTTGCCAACTCCGACGGCAAGAAAGGATCCGACGGCAAGTACATCATGGCTCACACCGAAGCCGAATCCGAGCAGATCGCCAAGGCCCTCGAACGCGCCAGGAAAACCGGCCGCGCCCGCCGCACCGGCATTTCCAGCCACGACCGCGTCTGGCTCGAATACATGATGAAAACCTTCCCCGACCAGATCGAGGTCGTGGTCACGCCCTACACCGCGAAGTCGAAAGTGCTGCCGCAGGAGAGCTTTTTCGACACGGTGCAGAAGTGCAACTGCGGTTTCTTCGGCATCAAGCCGTTTGCCGGCACAAGCCTCTTCAAGGGCAACAGCGCGCCCAACAGCCCGAAGGCCGACGAAGACGACCGTCTCGCGCGCCTCGCCATCCGCTACATCCTCTGCAACCCCGCCATCACCGCGCCCATCCCCGGCATGATCAACGCCGAGCAGGTGGACAATGTTGCCTTGGCCGTCAAGGAGCGCCGCGAACTCGACGTGAAGGAGAAAGCCGAGCTTGAGCATGCGATGGACCTTGCGTGGCAGAACCTGCCGCCGCATTACCAATGGTTGAAGAACTGGGAATATGTATAAGCGTTTCGCCGCCGTCATTATTTCTGCCATCGGGGCATGTGTCATCGCCGCGCCGCCGCCCTTGAAGGTGGACAAGTCCGCGCCGCTGCTGCTCGACGATGCTCCGGCCAAAACAGCGCCTGTTTCGCCGAAGCTCATTTGCTACGACTGCCACGGCACGTTCCGCGAGGATTCGTTCTCCATCAAGCACGCCTCCATGAACATCACTTGCGTGACGTGCCATGGCGAATCGCGCGCCCACGCCGACGACGAGGACAACACCACGCCGCCGCAAACCATGTTCCCGCGCGAGGCTATCGCCAAGCGATGTGCCGAGTGCCACAAAGAACACAGCGTTGCGCCGGCGAAGGTGATTGCTCGCTGGCAGGAGCGCGACTTGCAGAAGCTCAAGCCCTCCAATCTGGTCTGCACAGATTGCCATGGCAAACATCGCATGAACGTGCGGACCATCCACTGGGACAAGAAAACCGGCAAATTGCTCGACGCGCCAAAGAAAGCGGCGAAGTAGAAAATGAAAGTTGAATTGACCGCCACACGGCGTTTTTGTCTCTCCGTTGTCGGGTTGTGGCTTGTTCCGTTCGCGCTCGCGGCTGACCCGTGGCTGGTTCTCGAAGGCGATGCCGGCATCGGTCACGGCAAGCGAGCCGTGCTGATCAGCGGCGACGAGGAGTATCGCTCAGAGGAAGCGATGCCGATGTTGGGCAAACTGCTGGCCGTCCGCCACGGCTTCAAATGCACGGTGCTGTTTGCGATCAACAAGCAAACCGGCGAGATTGACCCCAACACGACCGACAATATCCCCGGCCTTCAGGCGCTGAACGCGTCCGATTTGATGATTGTGTTCCTGCGCTACCGCGACCTGCCGGCCGAGCAGCTGAAATGGGTGGACGCCTATCTCCAGACTGGCAGGCCGGTCATCGGCATCCGGCCATCGGTGGTCGCGTTTCGCAACAAGCCGGGCAGCCAGTTCCAGAAATACAGTTGTGGCTACAAGGGTGATGACTACAAGAGCGGCTTTGGCCAGCAAGTCCTCGGCTCGACCTGGATATCGCATCACGGCCGGCACAAGATCGAAAGCACGCGTGGGCTGGTCGTCGAGCAGATGAAGTCGCATCCTGTCTTGCGGGGAGTTGGGACGATGTGGGGACCGAGCGATGTTTACACCGTGCGCACACCGATTCCCCAGGACGGAAAGGTGCTCGTCATGGGCCAGGTTCTGAAGGCCATGGACCCTCGTGATCCGCCATCTGACAAACCTCAGATGCCGCTCGCGTGGACGAAGTCGTATCCCACACCGAAAGGCGACGCCCGCGTTTTCATGACGACGATGGGATCCAGCCAGGATTTCCTCGACGAACATTTCCGGCGCATGGTGGTCAACGCCTGTTTCTGGGCGGTGGGCTTGGAGGAGAAAATTCCCGCCAGGACGAATGTTGACTTCGTCGGTGGCTACAAGCCGCGGCCGTTTGGTTTTAACACCTTCCAGCGAGGCCTTCGCGTCGAGAACCTGGCTGCAAGAGAGTAGGAATCCACCCTGACCCACCGGGCCGCGCATTTCCGCACCCTCAACCGGACCTCAACCCGGAACAGCGATGGCGGCCTTCTTCGTAGGCGCCGACGTAAGAAGGCGGACGCTGGCCGACGGCACGGAAACCGCCTCCTCACGTCGGCGCCTACGGGAGAACGGAAGACCGAAGGCCGCTTCGATATCCAGATACATCAACACGCTCACATGGGAGCGAACCGACTAGGCCAAGGCGCTCAAGAAAGCCGCCAAGTAATTCCCGGTATCAACCTCTGTTGAGAAACGGCCGCGTTCGCAAGAGCGCGGCCGTTTTGTTGTTCGGGGAAATGGGCTTCCAAGCCTGTTGCGGAACAGATCGAGATATCCACGGAGTTTACGGCGCGTGTTCTGATCGCGTGGCGAGACGAAGGCGCGGTCTGATTCGAGAGGAGGAGTGGCTGCCCCGCTATGTGTTCTCAGTTCTGGATTGATTGCGTTGGCAACGCAAGGCATAACACGAGCGGCCAGAAGGTGTTTGGGTTCCAAGGCGAATAAAGACTTCGGACTTATGAGCGAGAAATCACTGACCGATAACGGCCTTGCGGAACAGGAGTGTCGTCTGTGGGCTGCGGCGGATCAACTCTGGACAAATTCATCTCTAAGGCCCCCAGAATACTCCCCAGCTGTCTTAGGTCTGATCTTTCTCCGATTCGCTAACCTCCGCCGCACCCGCGACCTGCTGCTGCCAAAGCAAATTTCGGGCGCATTGAATGTGTCACAATTGGAAATCGAAGTAAGCAGAATAAATCCATGAGCCAAGAACGAACCTGTCTTTTCAATGGTGCGCTGCTATCCGACATCTTGAATCAGAGACGGCATTTAATGTTCTCCGAAATTGACGGGTTCACTGGCGATTACGTGCTCAAGGCGAGTCTTGAAGACGTTGCTGGCTACTTGGCTGACAAGTATCAGATGGAACCTGTTGTTCTTAGCAAGAATGTGGAGATTGCTGAACACGGCGAGACACCGGTTGACGTGAGCAGAGAGCGGGGGCGAGACATTCGCGACCGAAGTCGTCCCTTCTTCATTAAAGGAACTTTTGCCACCTTTGTTATTCCATTTGAGGGTAACGCGCAGGTATTTCAGTATCGCCCGTCCACTTTCATTGATCCGCCCGCTGCTCAGATTTGCGGGCAGGAGGTTCACGTAAAAGTCGTCAGGAACGACCACGATTCGGCGGCGATGCGTGCCGCATTTGACCACGTTCACATGCGTATCCGCCGAAACATCGAACAAGGCGCGCAAGAGCTTATAGCCTTCAACGCGAACCTACAGGCTCTAGCGAAACAACGTTTGGAATTGCGAAAGAAGAAGTTCCTCGATGATCAAGGGATGGTCGCTGGTCTCGGTTTGCCAATCCGTGTGAGGGCCAACGCTGCCACGACTTTCACTGCCCCCGTAACACGCAAGAAGCTCCCCATCAACAAGCCTGCGGTCACTTCCGCGCCGTTCAAACCAGAACCCGCGCTTGAACTGGGGCATTACGAACACATTCTTGGCGTCATCTCTAACATGGTGCTGGTTATGGAACGCAGCCCAGATTCGTTCGCACGATTGGACGAGGAAGGCTTACGTACGCATTTCCTCGTTCAACTCAACGGTCACTACGAGGGTCAGGCCACGGGCGAGACGTTTAACTCTGAAGGCAAGACAGACATTTTGATTCGTTCAGAAGGACGAAACATTTTCATCGCAGAGTGCAAGTTTTGGAAGGGCGCAGAAGTCTTCAAGAAGACGATTGACCAGTTGCTCGGCTATGCCGCGTGGAGGGACACGAAAACGGCCATCATTGTTTTCAACCGCAACAAGGACACTTCAGCGGTGCTCAAGCAAATTCCTGAGTTGGTGAAGGCGCACCCAAATTACAAGCGTGAGGTCGCGAGCTACAAACACGAGACCGGCTTCCGCTTTGTGCTGCATAATCGTGATGACAAGAACCGTGAGTTGACGCTGACAGTGCTCGTGTTTGATGTGCCAGCATAACGTCAAGGCAGATGGGTATAGAACGGCAACTTGATATATGAGCCAATGGACGAAAGAGAAGTTGGAGCAGATGATTGCGGATGCTGCTGAGGAAAGCCTTACCCTCGAATACAAGAGTGCGCTTGCGTTGGCCAAGACCGACAGCGACAAGGCAGAAATCACAAAGGACGTATCCGCGTTCGCCAACTCGTCCGGTGGCGTGCTGATCTACGGGATTGCTGAGCCTGCTGACAGGGCGAAACGCCACTTCCCGGAAAGGCTAGACCCAATTATTCGGTCAGTATTTTCCAAAGAGTCGCTTGAGCAAATCATTCAAACGATTCAGCCGCGAATCGAGGGTGTGGTTATCCATCCTGTGACGATTGACGAGCAAGCGAACTCTGTTTGCTATGTGGTCGAAGTTCCGCAGTCGCACACCGCTCATCAGGCCCGCGACCACGTTTACTACAAGCGGCATAACTTCAACGTGCTCGCGATGGAAGACTACGAGGTTCGGGATGTGATGAATCGGAAAACACACCCGAAGCTTCGCGCTTCGATCTTCATCAATCGCAATGCAAAACCTTTGGATGCGGAAGGTTTAATCCTCGTCAGACTTGAGAACGTCGGGCGTGTTTTAGCCAAATACGTTATGGTCGAACTAACGGTTCCGCCAGACGTGCGAGGATTGATCTCCGTAGATGGCCCCGCGATAATGACGGAGGAACAGGGATATGATTGGTTCTTGTTCCGACTGACTCCGGGGCAGGGAGAAGCGCCGATTTTTCCCGGCTCAGACGTAACGCTTCGTCGAAAGTTCAAGACAAATGTCCGCAAGTGGGAACGCAAAGACGGTCGCACAATCAAATCTGACACGGCCTTAAACATCAGCGTCTTCGCCGACGAAATGCCGCCCGTCCACGCCAAAATGGGAATCGAGCCGGTGTTGCGTGGCTGGACGGTGGTGCCGAACTAACCGCAAGATACAACGGAACGCGCATTGCATAGAGTGCACGGGATCAATGAACCAAGAACCGCGCCGGGAAAACTCTGGGAGCTGGTGCTGCCGCACAGTTTTCCGGCGCAACGCACAGTTGATCTGCTGTGGCTATTCCCGCCGTTTCGTGACGAGTGTGGTTTTCGGTAGATCTGCGCCATCTGCGTAATCTGCGGCTTGATGTATCGAACTTCAGCGGATTACCGGAATGCCTTGAGCAGCTCGGTGAGCTTGAACCGGACGGCCATGATGTAGTTTGGCGCGGACGAATCCCATTTGCCGTAGGTGACGGAGAGAATCGTTCCGTCAGGCAGAATCTTAACGCCGGGATAGGCGCAGCCGCAGCCGCTCCAGACGGCGCCGGACATCCCGGGCGCGTTGTCCATGAGGCGAATCCGAAAACCGCCTTCGGTCCCGTTGACAAGGTCGTTGTATTGCCCGACCTAGGCGATCCAGTTGCCGCGGGTAGGGGGATTCAGATGCCATGTCGCGGAACGAGGTAAACAGCCACTGCGGGTTGTGTTGGAGTACACGCTCTCTTTGGCTCGCCCGCGCTCGGCATCAAGGCGCAGGATTTCGGCTTTACTCGCGGGGCTTCATTTGAGTATTTTTTTGAAATCGAAATTACCGCTGTTCACCCAACACAAGGATTTACTCATGACTGCATCCATGGATCGCCGGCAATTCATTCAAACAAGTGGACTTCTCCTGGGAGGCGTGGCAGCGGCGTTTCCGTCGGGGCGCATTGTGGCAGCGGAATCGGGTGGGCGCATCAAGAAGGCCGTTGGTTGGGGCATGATTGCCGAGCCGAAGCTGTCGGTGGAGGACAGGTTCCGTGTTGCGAAGGACGTTGGTTTCGAGGGAGTGGAAGTGTCACGCAACTCCTCGAAAAAAGCCGAGACGGAGCCGAAGGAGCTTGCGCGAGCCAGCGAGAAGGTTGGCGTTCCCATTCACGGCGTGTCGAACGGCAGCAATCCCGACCTTAAAGAGGCCATTGACGACGCTGCGATCTACGGCAGTGACACCGTCCTGCACGTCGTGCGCACCGATCCTGAGACGTCGTTCATGGAGAACTACAAACGCTCGCAGGAGCTGATTCGGTCGGCGATTCCCCATGCCGAGAAGAAGCGCGTCAAAATCCTGGTCGAGAATGTCTGGGCCACGTTCCTCATCGAGCCACTGACGATGGCCCGATACATTGACGAGATTGGCAGCCCGTGGGTGAAGTCCTATTTCGACGTGGGCAACGTGATGCGCTGGGGCTGGCCGCAACACTGGATCGAAGTGCTCGGCAAGCGGATTGAGAAGATTCATATCAAGGAATACAGCCTGAAGATCGGGATGAAGGAAGGCATGAGCAAGGGCTTCAACCTGCCGATCGGCCAGGGCGACATCAATTGGAAGCGAGTGCGCGAAGAGTTGAAGAAGATCGGGTTCCAGAGCTGGGCTACGGCAGAAGTGCGTGGCGGCGACCGTAAAGTGCTTGCCGAAATCTCCGCGGAGATGGACCGCGTCCTTTATTCCTGAGAATTCTTGAATGAAAACACGACGCCAATTCCTGCGCGCCGCCGCGATGACGGTTGTTGGCGCGCCCTTCATCCTTCCCGCCGGTCTGCGCGCCGCCTCGCCGAACAGCAAGCTCAGCCACGCTTGCATCGGTGTCACCGGGATGGGCCATGGCGACCTCAAGAACTTCCAGAGCCACGAGCGCGTCCAGATTGTCGCGCTGTGCGACGTGGACGCCAAGCACCTGGAGGCGGCCGCCAAGATCGTACCGGGAGCGCGGCTTTACACCGACTGGCGTGAGTTGTTTGAGAAGGAGGGCGACAAGATTGATTCGGTGAACGTCACCACGCCCGATCACATGCACTTCCCGATTGCCTATACGGCAGTCCAGCGCGGCAAGAACCTGTATTGCCAGAAACCGATGTGTCACGACCTGGCCGAGGTCAGGAAGCTGAGCCATGCGGCCATTGAGAAAGGCATCGTCACACAGCTTGGCACGCAGTTTGCGTCCAGTATCGCCGACCGCATGACGGTACAGCTCATCCGGCGCGGCGCGATCGGCAGGATCAAGCACGTCTATCTCTGCTCCAACCGTGCCGGGATAAGCCGCCTCAAAGGCCCGCGCCCAACCACGAGCGAAGAGCCGCCGCCGCACTTGAAATGGGACCACTGGATCGGCAACGCGCCGATGCGGCCGTTCGCGCCCGACATATATCATCCGAGAAAGTGGCGCGCCTGGCAGGACTTTGGCACCAGTTGGTGTGCAGACATGGGCTGCCACATCCTTGACGGCACGTGGCGCGGCCTCAACCTGAAGGCGCCGACGACGGTGGTCGCCGAGGTTGAGGAATCGTGGAAGAACTCGCCGGAGCGCCACGCTGACAACTGGCCGCAGAGCGAGCATGTGACGTGGACATTCCCCGGCAACGCGATGACCGAAGGCAAGGAACTCACGGTGGAGTGGTTTGATGGGGCGATGTTGCCGCCCAAGGAAGCGCGCGCCCTG
>JBAZIR010000146.1:0-12521 GCA_041651735.1 Verrucomicrobiia bacterium
CTATTTTCACCGCAGAGACGCAGACCCTCCGCGTCTTCTGCGCCTTTGCGGCGAAGGTTTTCATGATGAACCCCTCCGTCCACCATCTTCTCCGATCGCTGCGCCGCCTCGTGCGCCTGCATCTGGCGCTCAGCGGGCTGGCGCGTCTCGGCGCGGTGAGCGTGACGGTAGCGCTTGGCATGTGGGCGTTGGACTGGTGGCTGCGGCTGGAGTTGGGGCCGCGCGGGATGCTCGGCACGCTGGCGCTGATGATCATCGGTGTCGCCGGTTGGCGGTGGTTCCTGCGGCCCGTCACCCGCAGGTTCAGCGACGCGGATATCGCGCTGGCACTGGAGCAGGCGTTTCCGCAGTTCGGCGACCGATTGTTGACGGCGGTGGAAGGGGCCAGGGGCCAGGGACAAGGGGCAAGCGAAACATCCCTGCCGCTGCTGGAGCAGGTGGCGGCGGAAGCAGCGACACTCGCAGCAGACGTTCGACCGTCGCGAGCGCTCGATGGCGGCCGGCTCGTGAAGTGCCTCGGGCTCGGCATCGGCGCATTGCTGGTCATCGCCATGGTGGCAGCGTTCTTCCCGAAGGAATTGGAGGTGTGGTGGCAACGCGACGTGTTGCTGCGAAACGTGGATTGGCCGCGCGCAACGACGTTGGAAATCGCCGGCTTCCCGAACGGCACGACACGAGTCGTGCGAGGCTCGCCGCTCAGCATCGTGGTCAACGCGTCAGGCCGGCGGATTCCGGAAACCGTGAAGCTGGTGCTGGATTACGAGCACGCCGGCCGGTTCCGCGAAGTCCTCACGCGCTCCGGCAGCGGGAAGTTCCTGAAACGGTTCGATTCGGTCATTGAAAGCTTCCGGCTCCGTGCTTTCGGCGGCGACGGCGTGACGGATGAGTTGAGGGTCGAGGTGGTGGATCCGCCCATGCTGCGCAACGTGCGGATGCGCCTCGTTTACCCGGCCTACACGCGCCAGGCGCCGCGCGAGACCGGGCCGAGCGATGGCGCGGTCGAAGCGGTCGTCGGCACGCGGCTTGAACTGCGCGCCACGAGCACGCGTCCGTTGCGCTACGCGAAGGTTCAAACTCCGAACTCCAAACTCCAAAAAGGCTCCCAGCTTCAAGCGCCACGTTCGGTCCTGCCCGAGTCGAGCGTCGAGGCCGGGACCAACGTCTCCGCGCGGCTCGTGGTGAAGGAAAGCGGGCGCGTTCAGATTTCCATCGAGGACCTGGAGGGATTGCGAGCTGACCCGGCGCTGAGCTTCGCACTCGACGCGCAGCCGGACCGTCCACCGCTGGCGCGGCTGACGTTGAGCGGCATCGGCGACAAGATCACGCCGGTGGCGACGTTGCCGCTGGCGGCGGAGGCGCGCGACGATTTCGGCGTGGCCGCACTGAGTCTGGCGACATCCACCAACAACATGACCTGGCAGAATCAGCCGCTCGCTGGCGCGGTGTTGGGCAACGCCGAGGTCCGTCTGGAAACACGCATGCCGGTCGAACCGTTGCGAGTCGTCGAAGGTTCGGTGTTGAACCTTCGAGTGGAAGCAACGGACGCGGCAACGCCGCAGGGCCGCGGTGCGAGCCAGTCTCTGGCGCTGCGCGTGGTGAGCGCGGCGGAATTGATGGCGGACCTGAATCGCCGCCAGAAGGAGTATCGCGCGGAGTTCGAGCGGCTGACGCGCAAACACCGTGAGGCGCTCGACGCGATGCGGGCCATCCGGGAACGCGTGACGGCGGGCGGACAGCCAGACCTTGCGCAAATGGCATCGCTTGTGGCCGACGAGCGCGAAGCGGGCAACGGCTGCCAGACAATGTCGGAGTTGTTCCGACGCATTCTCAATGAGATGCAGAACAACCGCGTCAGCACGCCCGCCGAGCAGGAACGGCTGCGCGTGCGCGTTGTGGAACCGCTGACTGACGTGAGCCGGCAGTTGCTCGGGCCGCTGGTAACGCAGCTCGGCGCGGTGACACCGAGCGTGAGCGCACCGCTGGCGCCGGCGTTTGAGGAGGCCCAAACCGCCTACAACCAGATGCGGACGATTCTGGCCGAGATGATGCGCGGCGAAACACTGGCTGACGCCGTGGCAGCACTGCGCGAGATGCTGAAGAACCAGAGCCAGCTCAACGAGGCAACGCGCAAGGCGTTGGAGGCAGAACTTCAGCGGCTGCTGAAGTCGCCATGATCACAACGTGTCTCTCACCGGAAGTCCGCACCATGCGACGAGCCACGTTTCTGACCCGACTCGCGCTCGCCGTCGGCATCATCGCGCTTCCGCTGCGCCCGGCGAACGCGGCGGAGCCAACGGCCGCGCCGCTCACGTGCATTCTCGGCGCGTTCGACGATGAACTGACGCTGCTGTACCAAGCGCTCGCCGGCCCGAAAGAGGAAGTACTGCGCGGCATTCACTTCGCCAGCGGCAAGCTGAAAGGGCGCAGCGTGATCGTCTGCCGCAGCGGCATCGGCAAGGTCAACGCAGCCATGGTCACCACCCTGCTCATCGAACACTATCAGCCCAGCGAGATCATTTTCTGTGGCATTGCCGGCGGCATCAACCCGGACCTGCATCCGGGTGACATCGTCATCGCGGCGAAGACAGCCCAGCATGATTTCGGCACACTCAGAGCCGAGGGCATGGAGGTGCGCGGCACGAAAAGCCCGGTCACGTGGCAACGCAATCCCCTGTTCGTGGAGCCGGACGTGCGGCTGATGGCGCTGGCAGAAGCGGCCGGCAACCGCATCAAGCTCGCTGACATCAAAACGAGCGAGGGCGAGCGCCATCCACGGATCATCAAGGGCATTGTCGCAACAGGCGATATCTTCGTGGCGTCGCCGGCAAAGAAGGCCGAGTTGCGCAAGACACTCGGAGCCGACGCGGTGGAGATGGAAGGAGCGGCGGTGGCGCAAGTCTGCCGCGACCTGCGCGTGTCATGGCTGGTCATCCGTTCCATCAGCGACCGCGCGGATCACAACGCCCTCCAGGATGTGGACTCATTCACCGCCGTGGCAGCACAGAATGCTGCGCAACTGGTCATGGACATCGTCGGACATCTAGCCGCCCAGCCCGCAACTGGGAAAGCCGGGAAGTAGGTTCAGACGTTCGCCTGAACGCTCAACTCAGTTTGTATTGCTTGGCGACGTCTGCGCCGAGTTGCTGCACCACAAGTTTCCGCAGGTCAATGGTCGCGCCGATCGTCGCGCCGGTGGCAAGTTTCTCACCCTCGGCCAGGCTTTTCTCAGCAGCCTCCAGCACCAGTGCCGTGTAGAAGCCAAGCGTGATCGGGCTGTTCATCGCCTCGCGCTCGGCGGCAGACAGCTTGTTGTTGCGCGATGCAAGTATCTGTTGGTAGAGACGGCCGGGGCTGCCAATGCCGTAGCCGCTCACGGTGTTGTCCTTCTCGAAGTTCTTGAAGAGCGGGTTGACCTCGATGATGCCGTCGGCGTGAATCTCGCGCAAGCCGGGCTGGTCGAGGCCAAGATCAATCATGCCATCGGAGCAGATGATGCGGCTGGATTGCACGGTCGTGGACCACGCGGAGTTGGGCAGCGCCCAGCCGGTAAGAATGTGCGCGATGGCGCCGGTGCTGAACAGAATCTCCGTGTCCACGAGGTCGTAACCTTTCACGGCGATGGGTTTCAGTGACGGCAGCTTCTGTGAGTAGCCGACTGCGCGCACCTGCATCGGCACAAGGTTGACGATCTTCATCAGCGCGTCTGCCATGTGGACCGTCAGGAACGACGCCGGCGTGTTTCTCTCGGCGAAGTCGGGCGATGCAAAAAAGCGCGGCGTATGGTTCGGGTCTGCCACGCTGAGCTTGTCGAGCATGTAGAACACCGCTGCCTGGAATTGTCCGTAGCGGCCGCCCTGGAAACGCGCTTCAGCCTCCTTGATGCGCGGGTCTTCGCGCTTGTGAAAATCCACTCCGAGGAAACGGCCCGTCTTTTTCGCCGCCTCGATCATCGCGTGCGCGTCCTTGAGCGTCGCGGCAGTCGGCTTCGGCACGACAACGTCGAGGCCCGCGTTCAACGCCGCCACGGTCGGCGCGCAATGCAGGTGATCCGGCGTGTTGATCTGCACTGCGTCAAGCTCGGTCTTCGCGATCAACTCCTTGTAGTCGCAGAATCGTCGGTTGGCCGGCAGGCCCGCAAGGTCGCCAAACCAGTTCCGATATTGCTCGTTCGGGTCAGCGACGGCGCAGATCTCCAATTGCGGTGTGAAACTGCTGCGGAAGTAAAGGTATTGGTAAATCTCGCGGACGACGGAGCCCGCGCCGATGATGCCGAGACGGAGTTTGGTTTTCATGATTGTTGTTCTGTCAGATGGTGCCGGTTTGTTTCAAGAGAAACATTGCGATAAATTCCACCGCGGCGCGCGCTTCCTCCAGCGAGAGTTGCTCCTGGTCCGAATGCGCGTGAGCCAGCGTGCCGGGGCCGAAGGTCAGCACGGGCATGCCCGGATACTCCGTCGCAAACAGCCGCGCGTCGCACGACACCGTCCAACCGAGGATGGGCTCGTCCTTCCAGATGCCGGTTTCCTTGGCCGCGCTGATGGCGTTGCGCATCGAGGGTGAGTCGGGGTCGCCGTCGAACGCGACGTTATGGAGCTTCTCGTAGGTGACCCTCACCACGTCCTCGCCACGCTCCGGCCGGCCGAGCCGCCGCAGATAAGTCCCGGCTCCACGTTGCGCCGCCCTGCGCATCCGGTCCATGACTTCGTTGATGTGGTGGGTCGGCACGAAGCCCTGGCCGCCTTCAAGAACCAGCACGTCCCCGCAAGGCTTGCCGCCCAATTCCAGCCGCATCGCGCCGCCGGCTGTGGCTTCGATCTTCGGCCTCGATTGCGCAAGACTGCGGACCAAGTGCGCCATCTTGGTGATGGCGCCGTCGCGCTCACGAATCGCGCCCATGTGGCCGGTCGCGCCGTGCACGGTCACGACAAAGCCGTTGCCCTCGCAGGCGAAATCGTAATGGACCGGCACCATCGGCTTGCCGGTCGCAGCTTCGATGACTTTGCTTTTGTCGCCGTAGAGGCCGGTGTACGCGGCCAGTCCCGTTTCGAGACAGTCGCGCACGAGCAGTTCCGCCTTCTTGCTTGGTGCGCCATCGAATTGAATCGCGAACTTCACTTCGCCGCAAATGCGGCTCGGGTGCTCACCGAAGGAGCCTATGATGCCGTGGCACGTCTGCACCGGCCGCTGCGGGAAAAGATCGTGGCGGCTCTCGGCGCGGATTGCAGCGCCCTCCTTCTCCATTTCCTCGTTCACGAACGCGGCCATCTCGAACAGCGACGCGCCTGCAACCTTCTTCAGGTCGGCGCGATACCAGACCGCGCCGCGGTTGGCCGGATGGAGTTTGAGGCTGGTAATCTCCAGCACGATCATGCTGTCGTAAAGCTTCTTGAGCTCGCGGTCCAACGCGAGCGACAACGAGCCGTTGCCGCCCGTTTCCTCCTCGACGACGGCCATCACGACGACGTTCTTGTTCCACTTCAGCCCGGCCTTGGCCATGACCTCCGAGAGCACCTTCAGCGCGGCGACCGCGCAAATGGTCGGCCCCTTGTCGTCGGCTGAACCGCGGCCATGGACGAGCTTGCCTTCGGCGCGCGGTGGAAAATACGGCGCCACAACATCCACATGGCTGTTCACCGCCACCGATTGCCCGCCACTGCCACCGGTGCCGGGAATGATGTAGAGGAGATTGCCGCGCCCGGCGTAGGTTTCCTCCGGCGTCAGGCCGTCCGGCCGCTGCGACGTCTTGGTAAAATGGAGCAGCGAGTAATTTGGATGCGACTTGATCGCAGGATTGATCGGCCGCCGTTCGATGCGTGCGCCGGCAAAGCTGATGCCGCCCAGTTCGCGCTCAAGGATTCGGAAGCAACCGGCCTCCGCCTCGCGCATGACCGATACATTCGGGTTCGGCGTCGTGTTGAACCTGCAAATCTCGACGATGAGATTCTTCAGGTAACGCTCAAACTCCGGCGTACGCGTGCGGGCGAAGATTTCCTTGAGAATGGGGGTTCTGTCCGCCGGCACAGCCGCTTTCTTCGGCTGCTTGCGGGACTTCTTTTTCATGGCTGGCATGATGCGATCCTTCCTGTCTACGGCGACGGAGATGGCGGCCAACTAGGCTTTCGCGCCCTCGTTCTTGCCTTCCGTCTTGAGCTTGTTCTTCGCGGCTTTGGCCTGCTCGCTCTTCGGCCAAGTCTTGATGAGAAACTCGAAGATCTGCTGGCTGAATTGCCGCTCGTGGCCAAGCGCGCTCTCGGCCAAGTGGAAGCCGAGATAGAAAACATCTTCCGGTTCCAGCAGCTTCTTGTCCTTGGCGAGGCTGTCGAGAAGTTTGAACGAGGGGTCGCGTATGAGCGCCGTAAAACCGCGCAGACACGGATCCTCGCCGCGGCGGCCGGGCGCGAGGTCCTTCGGGGAGGTCTTCAATCCACTGAAGCTGAGTTGATAACGCACCGTCGCGTTGAACAACTCGGTATTCGCCAGCAAGCGCAATGATTGCACCGCGGCGGCAAATTTCTTGCGCTGGCGCAAATCTTCGCCGGCCTCGGCGATCTCGACATTGAAGCCGGCGGCGTCCACGTTGCGAAGCAGCCACGTGTAGGCAGGAACGCGCGGATCGTTCTTCTCCAGCAGGTCGAGGCAACGCACGGCGAGCTTCTTCTTCGCATCCTTCGCAAACCGTTCAGCGTGCGGCTTCAACAGCTTGACGACGTTCCATGCGTCGTCGGCCGTCGTGACCTTGCCGAGCTTTTCCAGCAACGGCTGCGTCGCGTCCTCGATGCGGCAGAGCGCCTTCGCGGCAATGTCGCGCACTTCCTGATCGGCGTCGCTGAGCCAGTCGAGCATCGCGCCCACAATCTTCTTGCCCGTCTGGTGGCCAAGCTTGCGCACGGCGAAACGGCGGACCTCGGTATTCTCGCTCTTGGCGAGCTTCTCCAGGTCGCCGACGACGCTGGATGGAAACTCCAGCGGAGCGAGCAGCGCGATGGCCGGGCTGACAACGTTCTCGCGGTCTTCCTCCTTGAGCAGCGGCAAGACCTTCTTGACCATCGCGTCCACTCCCGCGCCGTCGCGATTCAGGTTTGCCAGCGACTGCAACGCATTGCGTCGGACGAACGCCACCTGTTTCGGGCCGATGTAATCCAGCAGCAACGAACGCGCCGCCGGGTTGCCGAGGCTGCCGAGCAGGATCAGGCAGGAGGTGGTGGCGCGCATGTCTTTCTTCACGCGCGGCGTTTTCAGGAAGCTCGCGATTTGTTTGAACAGATCCTTCCGTTCCTCCTCGTTGGCGTCGTTGATATGGCGGCGGATGGCGCCGCAGATGGCCTTGACCATTTCGAAATCCGGATCGAACAGGCCGCTCAGCAGAAATCGTGTAGCGCCGTCGCTGTGAAGCCGCGCAAAGACATCCATCAGCGCGAGTTTTTGGACCGTGGCGGCCTTCGCCCAGACTTTTTCCAGTTCGGCCTCGATGTCCATTTTGAGCTGCGCCAGCGCCTTGCCAGCGGCGTCGCGAAGCACGGGCGGAGCGTTGAGCAGCAACGGCAACAAATACGGGAACGCCGTCTTGTGGCGCGTGCGGCCGAGGGCGTTGACAAGCTCCCGGGTCAGCGTGTCATCGGCGTGGCCGAGCGCGGAACCGAGCGCGCGCACGACATCGGCATCGGGGGGCGCGAGTTCGCCCAGCACGATGGCGGCGGCGAGGCGGCGATTGGGGACTTCGCTGCCGAGCAGCGCGGCGATGGTTTGGAGTTGCTTGTCCATGGTTTTAATAGGCTTTACCAATAGGCTTATGGCGTCGAGGAAAAATGTTGGCCCCTGACCACGGCGTCAGTGACGCGGATACGACCGTCTTCCAGCGCAAACAAAATGAGATCGGCCGAACTGCCTTTTTCCAGCACGCGCGGCGCGAGGCCGAGCAGCCGCGCGGGATTTTCGGTGGCCATCCTGATGGCATCCGTGAGCGAGATGCCGGCCCACGCAACGGCATTGGCAACGCACTTCTCCAGTGTCGTCGCCGCGCCGAACAAGTAAGGCGTGCCCGGCAGGCAGATCAGGCCGTCGGGCTTGGCTTCCACTTCCACGCGGCCGTAACGATAAATTCCCGGCGGCATGCCCGCGGGTGGCACGGCATCGGTGACGAGGATGGAGCGCGCAACGCCTTTGGCTCGAATGAAGTTCTTCACGACGTAAGGCGGCAGATGATGACCATCGGCAATGAATGCCGCCATCAAGCGATCCTCGGCCAACTGGACCTGGATGTAGTTGGCGTGGCGCGGCAGAACGGCGTGACTGCCATTGCCGAGATGGGTGGCCACGGTTGCACCGGCGGCGACGGCGTCGGCAATCTGCTGCGCGTTAGCACCGCTATGGCCCAGCCCGATCACGACGCCTGATGCGACAGCTTGCTCGATGAACCGCGTCATGCCCGGCAGCTCCGGCGCGACCGTGACGAGCTTGATGCGTCCACCAGCGGCTTCCTGAAACTGTTCGAATTCCTCCCACGAAGGCGCTCGCAACACGTCGCGATAGTGCCCGCCGCGCGGCCCGTCCTCGGCGGAAATATAGGGCCCTTCGAGATGAAAACCCGGAATCGCATGCGCCAGCTCCGGCTGTTCTTCCCGCGCGCGAGAGACGGCGCGGAAACACGCGGCCATGCGGTCGTGTGCTTCGCTGACAATGGTCACGAAATATTGGGTGGTGCCGTGGCGCAACTGCTCGCGGGTGGCGTGGGCAAGATCGGCGGCGACGAGGGCCGGGTTCTGGAAATCCACGCCGGCGAAACCGTTGATGTGGATGTCAAAGAGACCCGGCGCAACAAAGAGGTCGCCGCTGCCAAAATCCGGCGCGCGGGCCGGATCCAGTGGCGCAACGTCAGCGATGGCGCCGTTGGCGTCGTTGACGCGGATGTCCACAACCTGGCCGGTAACTACGTGTTTGCCTCGAATCAACATGTGACACCTCGCTAGTAACCCACAGCATAGGAAGTTGCGGCATCAATTTCCAAACTTTCTTTTTCACAACCAGCCGCTATCCTGCGACGCATGTTTTCGAAGCTCTACGCCGCTCTGTTGCTGGGTCTCTGCGCGCTGCTCGTTGGTTGCGAGAGGCCCATGCCACCGCCGGCGACACGCGTCGCCATGATCGTGAAGGCAAAAGGCGACGCTTACTTTGAAGCATGCGCCCAAGGCGGGCGCAAGGCGGCAAAGGAACTCGGCGTGCAGTTCTTCTGCGAAGCGCCCGTGGACGGCTCCGTGGAGGAACAGATCGAGGCGGTGGACGGCCTCGTCACGCGCCGGATGGATGCCATTGTGATCGCGCCCCATGAGGCGATGGCATTGGCGCCAGCGCTCAAGCGAGCGCGGGAGAGCGGCGTGCATGTCATCACGTTTGACACCGATGCGGACGAGAAGCGCAGCGGGCGGGAGTGGTTCATCAACCCGGCAAATGACAAGGCGGTGGGGCGCGAATTAGTGAAGAGCATGATTTCATCAGCCGGCGCAAAGGCGCGAACAGCGATCATCGCCAGCACCCGCATCGGGACGCAGCAGCAACAATGGCTGCAGGCCATACGGGAGCAAATCGCAAAGGCCTGCCCGACGATGCAGATTGTGGAGATCAGGCGGTGCGAGGACGCCAGCGCCGCATTCGCCGCCACGCAGGAGATGTTGCAGAAGAACCCGGACATTACAGGCATCTTCGCGCTGACGCCCGAGCTGCTGGTCAGCGCGGCCCAGGTGGTAAAGGCCGGCAACCGGAAACGATTCGTCACGGGCGTGGGCCTGCCCAGCAGCGCGCGGGCATTCGTGAAAGCCGGCATTGTGCCGTCGTTCGTGATGTGGAATCCGACGGAGCTCGGTTACTTCACGGTGCAGGCAGCCGTGCAGGCCGTCAAGGGCCTGTTAAGCAATGACAGCGCCGCGTTTGTCATCGCCAGCACCGAAGTGGTCAACGGCGTGGCCCGCACAAAGACGAGCCAGCGAGCGATCAAGAACCGCGAAATCCTGCTCGGCGAGCCCATGATTGTCACGGCCGCGGAGGTGGACCAGTTCGATTTCTGAAGCGGCCGGCATCAATCACTCAATGGCTGGCGTGTCGCGAACGCCCCTTGAATCAGCCGCACTTCGCCTGCTGTTCCCGCCTCGTCCATGTAAACCTCCACGACATCAAACCGGACCGGGATGCGCGGATTGCCGAGCAGTCGCAGGTATTCGCGAGCGCAACTGGCAAGATGTCGCTGCTTCTCGCGGTTCACGGCGTCCGCCGCTGCGCCGTACCGGTCGCTGCCGCGCGTCTTCACCTCAACAAACGCCAGCACCTCACCGTCGCGTGCCACGAGATCAATCTCGCCATGCTTGCCGTGGAAGCGACGCGTGAGGATTTTATAGTCGCGCTGCCGTAGATAACGCGCCGCTGCCTGTTCGCCACGCTCACCTTTGACGAGATGAGCCGGCACAGCAGTTTTCGTGTGATTTCGGAAACGCTGCCACCAACCAAGCATGGCCGGATGATGCCGTTCAAGACTCGACGAATCGAGCAGATTCAGCAGAGAGCGCAAAACACACTGTTGCTCGTGGCCGGTCGTTCGCTCAAGACCGGCGATCGCCGGCGGCAATCTCCAAAGCGTGGCGATAGCACCGCGACATGCTCGTGCACGAGTCCAGCGACGATTTGCCGTCGTCGTTCTGCCAGACTTCCTCGTAGCACGGCTTGGCGGGAAGGCGTTTCAGCCGCGTCTCCTTCAAGATGGTCCCGTCCGGTTTGCAGAGCAGTTCCAGATACAACGGTTTTTTCGACCGGTTCAGCCGGTTGGACAGGATGACCAGAATCTTCCGCGTCTTGTTTTTTGTGTTCTTCGCCATAAGTCTGTTGGGTTGTTTCAGGCAGATTATTGAGAATGTTCGCGTTGTCGCAATCGTTTACTTCGACGGGCTTGTCTCCAAGAACACCGTCTTTCGGTCGCCGGAGGAGAATGACACCAGCGTCTTAAACGGCTCGGTGCCGGTATTAGTCAGCTTGTGCTTGACGCCGACCGGAATACAAAGCGTCGTGCCGGGCTTCAGCGCAATCGTCTGTCCCTCGGAGAAGTGCGTGCCGCAGCCGGAGATAACGTAGAGCACTTCTTCGCAATTGGGATGAAAATGGAGCGGATTGCCATAGCCCGGCAAGATAGTGGCAAGACCGACGGTCTGCTGCGCACCGGGCGCGAGTTTTTCGTTGCATACCCACTTGAGCGAGCCCCACGTGAACTCCTGCGCCGGAAGCTGGTCCGCGTGGGTGACGCACACCGTGGGCTTCACCGAAGCTTTTTCCTCGCCATAGACATTCGTCAACCACAGACCCGACACCAACGCCGCCACAATCATCATCCTCATCGTTAATCCTTTCGGCATTCAGACCGCCGTCAACTTCTGCGCCACCATGCTCGTCGCATTGCAGCATGTTCAACGACCGCTGGCAAGTGCGCCTTCGCTGGGCGCCTGTCGGCAGTGGTTGACAGGCAACGTGGACGGGCTAGGGTTGGCCGAAATAACGGGCCGGCTGAAACGCCTGCTTCAACCTGTGAAAATCGAAATGTTCAAAGTCAGCGGCATGACGTGCGCCGGGTGCGCGGCAAACGTCGAGAAGGCTCTGCGCTCGGTCGCTGGCGTTGCTGAGGTCAGCGTCAATGCCGCCACCGGCAAAGCCATCTGCAAGTTCGACCCGCATCAAGCAACCGTGAACGCCCTGACCGCCGCGGTCAAGAAGGCCGGCTACGGCCTCGAGAGACCGGCTGGCACCGCGCCCGCCCTGCCGTGGTGGCGCGCGCCATGGCTGCCGGTGGCTGTCGTCGTCGCGCTGATCATCGCCGGCTGGGCGCTGCATTCGGATCCGATCATGATTGCTGCCACCGCGCTCGCAGCATATCCGATTGTTTGGACCGCGCTGAAGACGCTGGCCCGCCGCCAGATCAACGCCGACGTGCTCGTGGCCATAGGCGTGATCGCCTCCGCGTCCGTCGGCCAGTTCCTTGCCGCAGCGGAAGTGGCGCTCATCATGCGGGTGGGCGAACTGCTGGAGAACTTCACCATCGAGCGCGCCCGCCACGCCATCGGCAGCTTGATGGAACACATGCCGCTGATTGCCCGCGTGCGCCGCGACTCACGCGAGGAGGATGTGGCCGTCGAACAGGTGCAGGTCGGCGATCTCTGCGTCGTGCGGCCTGGCGAGAAAATCCCCGTGGACGGCACCGTTGAGAGCGGTCAAAGTTCCGTCAACCAAGCTGCCATCACTGGCGAGTCGGCGCCTGTGGACAAGATCGCAGGAAACGAGGTTTTCAGTGGCACGCTCAACATCTCCGGCGCTCTCATCGTCCGCGCCATGCGCGTTGCGTCGGAATCCACTCTGGCGCGAATCGCCGCGCTGGTAGAGGCGGCGCAACAACGCGAAGCGCCAATCCAGAGGACACTGGACCGGTGGGCGCGGTGGATGGTGCCGTTAATGATCTCGCTGTCGCTGCTGACGCTGGCCTTCACGCATGACCT
>JBAZIR010000147.1:0-12494 GCA_041651735.1 Verrucomicrobiia bacterium
CCCACGCGCTTGATTTACCATCCCCGGCACACCGACACCAACCGCTGCGATCGCCGTATGGGGCACTGCCGCAGACGCCAACGCCTCATTCACGCACTCTGCGACGCGCTCGATTACGCCATCCACGCCCAGTTCCGGCCGCGTGTTCTTCTTCTCCCGGCCCAGCACGCGGAGGTTCCTGTCAAAAACCGCCGAGAGGATTTTCGTGCCGCCCAAATCCACTCCGACCACATATTGTTTGTGCTTTCCGTGGCTCATCACTCATCCTCCAAACACGTTTTCTGTCGCTGCGCCGCAATGCGTCGCACATTAGTCCCGAATCCCATCAAAGCCAAGAGTGGAATCTCTGCCGCCATTTCAGCCTCGCCTTTCAGTCCGCGTGCTGTCTACGCTAAATACCGTCACTGAATCACTGGAATCGACTTCAGCGAAACACATGATGCCCATGAACCACAAATCCCAGGCACTGTTGTCTGTCGCTGGCTTGATCTTCGCGTGGACCCTCAACACCGACGCTGCGCCATCCAAGCCGGCGGCGGACCAAATCCTCGAACTCGCAGGCGTCAAGGCCGGCTTCTGCGTCCATCTCGGTTGCGGCTCCAGGAGCAATCCAGACCTCACAGCCGACCTCGCCAGCGGCAGTAGTCTGCTCGTGCATGGGCTGGCGCTTGACGACGTTTCGCTGGACCGCACGCGCAAGACCATTGAGGCGAAAGGTCTCGCCGGTCGCGCGATGGCCGAGAAGGTGCAGATCAATCCCCTGCCCTATCTCCGCGACCTTGCCAACCTCGTGGTGATCGAAGACTGGCCCGCGCTAACCGCTCAAGGTCTGACGACTGCGGAAGTCGAGCGCATCGTCGCGCCGGGGGGCGTGATCTGCGCCATCAAGGCCGGCCGCTGGTCGCGCTCGGTCAAACCGCGTCCGCCGGAGATGGACGACTGGCCGCAGCCGATGCACGGCGCCGACGGCAATCGCGTCTCGGCCGACCGTGTTGTGAAGTTTCCTTCCGGCCTCCGCTGGCAGGACGGGCTGCCGATGAACTTCAACATGTGGGCCGCCTGCCGCGGCTGGGTCATCGCCAACGGCCGCTGTTTTACGCTCAGCACCACTGAGCTTGAGAACCTCGCGCCAGTCTCGTTCGTAAAGCACAAACTGGAGCAATACGTCACCGCGCGCGACGCGTTCAACGGCCTGCCGCTCTGGAAGTTGGCTTGCGAGACACTCGACAACGGGCAGGCCCTCAACGCCGTCAACAGCGCGCCCATCGTCGCCGACGACCGCCGCGTTTACGTTTACAGGAAGGATCGCCTCGTCGGGCTCGACGGCGCCACCGGCGCAGTCGCGGTCAGTTGTCCGGTGAAATACCAGACAGTCCGCCTGCTGCTGTCGCAAAACGTGCTGATTTCCTCCGGCTGGGAAGCGAAAGAGGAACTCAAGCAATTCGAGCGCGGCGTCATCTGGGCGCCGTGGGTAAACAAGAGCGGCGCGGCGGGCGCCGTTGACGCCTTCGACGCGACCAGCGGCGCGGCGAAATGGTCCATGCCGGTGCCGGCGCAGGAGATGGTAGCCGCCGACGGCATTGTTTATCTGCTGCTGCAATCGGGCAACCCGCCGACCGGCCAGCAGATCGTCGCGGTGGACTTGCAGACAGGGCGTGAGCGATGGCGCGTCGAGCACACGCAGTTCGAGCCCGCGGCGCTGATGAACCTCAACTGCGCGGGCCTCGGCGTGCTTTCCGTCGCCCGGCCCAAGGCAAAAGCGATCTCCATCCTCTCAGCCACCGACGGCAAAGTGCTGTGGGAGATCAAACCGACCAGCCGGTTCTGGACACCGTTGGTGGACGGTCTGCTCTGGCACGACAGCAAGAAACACGACCCCAAGACCGGCGAGGTAAAAGGCATGTTGCCAACGTCTGTCGACTCACCCATGTGCACACCCGCCGCCGTCGTTGGCAACTACGTCACCGCCAGCCGTGGTTGCGCCTACATGGAACTGACGCCATCGCCGGAAGGCGCGTCGTTCAAAGGCAGCGTCAAGCGAATCAGCTACGCCGCGGCTCGCGGCGCCTGCATCGAAGGCGCGACGCCGGCGCTCGGCATGTTTTTCACCGGCCAAAACTTCTGCCGATGCGCGCCGGGCCAGGTGCAGGGCTTCATCGCGTTCGGTCCGAACGGCGAATCGCCGGCGGCGGACGAATTTGAAAGGCCGCGCCCCATTGAACAAGGTTCCGCCTTCGGAAAACTCCAAAATCCAAAATCCAAAATCCAAAATCCGAACGACTGGCCTGTCTACCGCCACGACGCCGAGCGCAGCGGCACAACCAAGGGCATAGTGCCGGAGAAACTCAAACTGCTCTGGCAGCGCGAAGCTGCCCGCCCCTCCAGCGGCCCGCTCGCAGGGGCTTGGCAGGCGCGGCTTGCTTCCTGTCTCAGCGCGCCCGTCGTCGCTGACGGAATGGTTTTCGCCGCCGTGACCGATGCTGCCCAAGTCGTCGCTCTCAACGCCACAACCGGCAAGGCGCTCTGGCGGACAACGGTTGGCGGGCGGCTCGATTCGCCGCCAACAATCCACGGTGGACTCTGCCTGATCGGTTCGCACGACGGATGGGTTTACGCGCTTCGCGCCCGCGACGGCCAACTGGCATGGCGCGCGCGCCTCGCGCCATGGGAACGCCGCATGGTGGCGTTCGGCGCGGTGGAGTCGGTCTGGCCGGTGCCTGGGTCGGTACTGGTCCACGACGGCGTGCTCTACGCGTCCGCCGGCCGTTCGTCGGAAACCGACGGTGGTCTGGCCGTCTGTGCGCTCGATCCCTCCAGTGGCCGGCAGCTATGGGCCAGGGAGGTGGGTCCCGGTCCCGTCCGCGAGAACGATGTGCTTGCCATGCGCGACGGCAAGATCAAGCTCCACCATCTGCAATTTGACCCGAAGACCGGCCAGGGCGATGTCGCGGCCAAGGGCGAGCGCGACGCGCCACTGGAAGCGTTGATGGATGGTTCGTGGACCCGCATGGGCACACGGCGCTCCGGCGGCCGGAAGTTCGGCCGCGCCAGCGCAGAAATCTTTTGTTGGAACGAGAACACCCTCTTCGGTTACGAGAGCAGATCGCGCTCGTGCTATGCGCTGGAGCGCGCGAAGACTGCAGGAACCGAGAAGTTGACGCGGCAGGATTACGCGTGGCGGCAGGCGATGCCGGCCAACCACCAAGCCGAGGCGATGGCGTTGTGCGACAACGCACTGCTGCTGGCCGGCCGCGTGTGCAACGCCGGCGTCGTCAGCGGTTTCCTCGCGCTGCTCTCGCCCGGCGACGGCCGGATCGTGGCGGAGTATCCGCTGGAAACGCCGCCGGTTTATGACAGCATCGCGCTTGCCGGTCAGCGTGTGTTTCTCACGCTGCAAAATGGCAAGGCACTTTGCTTCGGCAAGTCTGAGTAGGTTTTTTCGTGTTTTGAGGATCGCTTATGAAACCACTGTTCTCTCAGTCGGGAATGCCGGTCGCCGCCATCTTTGCCGCCGCGATGACCGCAATGGTTTGCGCGGACGATTGGCCCACCTACCGGCACGACATCGCCCGTAGCGGCGTCACATCGGAGAAGCTCGCCGCGCCGCTGACAGAATCGTGGGTTTTCCGTCCACGCCACGCGCCTGCGCCGGCGTGGGAACCGCCGCGCGACGTGCCCGTCGAGGGCGTTCTGGAATTGCCGCGTGTCCGATTCGACGACGCCAACCACGTCGTCGCCGCGGGCAATACGCTCTACTTCGGCTCGACCGCCGACAACAAGGTCTATGCGCTCGACGCCACGAGTGGCCGTGTGCGCTGGACGTTTTTCACCGGCGGCCCGGTGCGCCTCGCGCCGACCGTATGTGACGACCGCGTCTATGTCGGTTCCGACGACGGCTGCGTTAACTGCCTCGCTACGGCTGACGGCAAAGTCATCTGGCAGCGGCGCGTCGGTCCCGGCGACCAGCAATTGATCGGCCACGGCAAGATGATTTCGATGTGGCCCGTGCGCACCGGCGTGCTGGTGGACAACGGCGTGGCCTACTACGGCGCGGGGATTTTCCCATCGGAGGGCGTGTATCTCGAAGCGGCACGCGCCAGCGACGGACAGTTACTCTGGCGCAACGACACCGGCGGCGAGGCGACCGACACGCGCTCTTCGCCGCAGGGCTACTTGCTGTCCACAAGCACCAACCTCTTCGTGCCGCAAGGCCGCGTTTCGCCCTCCGCATTCGACCGCAAAGACGGCCGCCGGCTCTACGAGATCGCCTTCGGCAAGACCATCGGCGGCACGTTCGCGTTCCTCGTGGACAACCAGCTCTACACCGGCACCGAGGAAATCATCGGCTACGACGCCGCAACGAAAATCAAAAGCGCATGGTTCGAAGGCCGCAAGGTCATCATGACCAAGGACATCGCCTTCATCACCAGTTCCAACGCCATGCTCGCTCTGCGCCGGGATATTTCCCCGAAGCTGGGCCTCCTGCGGTTCAACACTCGCAACCAGCAGATGAACATCAACAATCAAGCGTCCACGCCGAAGAAAGAGAAGAAACGGCTGGCCGACGTGATCCAGCACGGCCGCGCAACGCTCGAAGAATTCGACAAGAAACTGGCCGCCATGTCCGCCGATGACCCAAAACGCGCCGCGCTCCAAACCGGGCGGAACAACGCCGAGAAATCGCTCCAAGCCGATGAAGCCAAGCTCGAAGCCACCGAGAAGACACTTGCCGCGATTGCAAAGCAGCTCCAACGCATGGACAAACAACTGGAGGAAGCAAAAGTGGAAATGGAGTCGAGCGTCAAGTGGCGGCTGCCATGTGAGTGTTCTGACTCGCTGATTCTTGCCGGCGATGTGCTGTTTGCCGGCGGCCAGAACCGCGTCATTGCAGCGGACGCGGCCACGGGCGCGAAACTTTGGGAGACCAAGGTCAACGGCAAGGCCAAAGGCCTGACCGTCGCCGGAGGCCGCCTGCTCGTGAGCACCGACACCGGCGCGATTTACTGCTTTGTTCCCGTCAAGGCCGGCGCCCGGCTCCCATCATCTGTCGTCAGCGTTCGGACGAACCCGTCGCCTTATCGGCAGGACAAACTATCAGCCGCTTACGCCGCCGCCGCAAAGCACATCATCCAGGAATCGGGCGTCAAGCGCGGCTTCTGTCTCGTGCTCGGTTGCGAAACAGGACGTCTCGCGCTGGAACTCGCCAAGCGCACCGAGCTGAAGATCATCGGCATCGAACCTGACGCGCGAAAAGTCGCCGCAGCCAGGAAAGCCCTCGACGCCGCCGGTCTCTACGGCGCACGCGTCACCGTGGACCAAGGCACGCTCGACCACCTGCCGTATGCGTCCTACTTCGCCAATCTGATCGTCTCCGACACCGCGCTGCTCGGCCGCCTCAACGATTGTTCCGCGAAGGAAATTCTCCGTGTCCTTAAACCATGCGGTGGCGTTGTAATGCTCGGCCAGCCTGTCGAGATCAAGGGTGATCTCCCCATTGTCACGCCCGCCGGACTGCGTGCGTGGTTCGCGGGCGCCGGCGCGCCCGGCGCGCAGATGACCGAAACAGGCGGCGTGTGGGCCATGCTCAAACGCGGCCCGTTGCCCGGCGCGGGATCCTGGACGCACGAATATGCCAACGCCGCCAACACCACCTGCGGCGACGACAAGCTCGTGAAGTGCCCGCTTGGCCTGCTCTGGTTCGGCGATCCCGGTCCGCTCCAGGCGGTCAGCCGTCATCGCCGCGCTGCCTCCCCGCTCTCCGTCAACGGCGTCATGCTTGTGGAAGGCGAACACGCGGTCAGCGCCTACGACGCCTATAACGGCCTCAAACTCTGGGAGCGAAACATCCCCAACGTCGTGCGCACAGGCGTCTCCAACGAATCCAGCAATCTCGCGGCAGATGAAAGCAGCTTCTACGTTGCCACCACCAACAAGTGTCTCCGGCTCAATGCTGCCACGGGTGCGGTCATGACCACCTACTCAATGCCAGTATCTTCCGACGGCGCGGCCCGCAACTGGTGCCATGTCGCTGTGACCGATGGACTCCTGATCGGCACCGGCAGCAAGACCAGTGCCGTTTCCAACATCATGTTCGCGTGCGACACCGCGACCGGCCGCATTCGTTGGACGTATAGCGGCAGCATCCAGAACACCACCATCTCCATTGCCGAGGGCCGCATCTTCTTCACCGACGGCAGCCCGGCGACTGCGCCGGCGGCAAAGCCACGTGGCAAGTCGGCCATCCGTACGGTCAAAGCACCGAAGCCGTCGCCGCTGCGTACCGTGACCGCGCTCGATCTGGTGACAGGCCGGGCGGTCTGGCGCAAACAAATGGACCTCACTGGTTGCGTCGGCGGTACGTACTGGGGTTCTCTCGGCTCGATGGTCCGCGACGGTGTGCTGGTATTTTTTGGCGTTTATACCGACGGCCACTTCTGGAAGGAGTTCTTCGCCAATCAATTCGATCAGCGTCGCGTCGTCGCGCTGGCCGCCAGCGACGGCTCGCAGCTCTGGGCCAAGAACATCGCCTACCGCGTCCGCCCGCTCATCATCGGCGATACGTTCCATGCCGAGCCGTGGGCATTCGACCTCAAGACTGGCGAGCAACGCACTCGCGTGAACCCGATCACGGGCCGCACCGAACCGTGGCAATTCGCGCGGCCTGGCCATCACTGCGGCACTCCAGCTGCCTGCAACAACGTCATGTTCTTCCGTTCCTTTTACCTCGGTTTCTACGATCTCATCGGCGATTTCGGCACGACCACCTTCGGCGGTCAGCGGCCCGGCTGCTGGATCAACTTCATTGCCGCCAACGGCCTCATCATGATGCCCGAGGCCAGTTCCGGCTGCATGTGTCCGTTCCCGAATGTATCCACGGTCGTCTTCGCGCCTCGCGAGGAAAATCGTGTCTGGGCAAAATACAGCCTCAGCGGTGACATCAAGCCGGTGAAACACCTCGCCCTCAATCTCGGCGGCCCCGGCGACCGTCGCGATGATGCCGGCACGCTCTGGCTCGGCTATCCGCGGCCGACCGGCAGCCTCGTGCTGCCGCTCAAAGCCACCGTGGACCTGCTGCCGCGCACCGGCGGTTACTTCGCCCAGAGCGCCGACACCGTCCGCGTCGAAGGCACACGCAACCCGTGGCTTTACACGTTCGGCGTTTGCGGCGTGGGACGCTGCGAAGTGCCGTTGCTCAACACTGGCGACGGCACCGGCCTCTACACTGTTCGGCTTGGCTTCGCAGAGATGAGCGACCGGAAAGCGGGCGAGCGCGTGTTCGACATCGCGCTCCAAGGCAAGCTCCTGCTGAAGGACTTCGACGTTGTCAAGGAAGCCGGCGGGCCGCGCAAGGCCATCGTCAAAGAGTTCAAGGGCGTCGCCGTCAACGACAACCTGACCATTGAGTTTTTGCCAAAACTGCGACAGCCCACACCTGAACAGGCGCCCATCCTTCAAACGGTGGAAGTCGTGCGCGAGCGGATGCTGAGTGTCGGCGTCACCGTGCCGCCGATCCAATTGAACAACGAGAAACCAGAGCAAACCGCAACGCTGCATCTTTCCAACCAAACCGACGCCGATTTTGCCGGCACATTGCGAATCGTTGCGCCGGAAGGCTTCAGCGCAACACCCGCCGAAACGCCTGTGAACCTGTCCGTCGGCCAAAGAATGGAGGTCGCGGTCAAGCTCACCGTGACCAAGCAAATGCAGCCGTCGAACTATGCCGCGCGCGTCCAACTCGTCCGCCGCGATGGCACCGCCGACGTCGAACAAAACATGGCGATTGATTACCTGGGACGCGGCGACCGCGTCGTGCTGAAAGCCGTCGAGGACAGCTACGTGATTCATTCGGTTCCCGCCGCCAACAGCGGCAAGACACTCATCCTTCTGGTGGATGGCGGCAACAAGGCGATGGGCGACGATCACCATCAGATCGCCTACCTCAAGTTCCGGCTCGGCATCCCGGGCAAACCGGTCTCCGTCAAGCTGCGCATCCACAACTCCGGCAACCCATCCACAAACGGCGGCAACATCTGCCTCGTCACCGACCCGTGGAGCGAAGAGGAAGTCGCCTACGCCAACCACCCCAAACCCGGCAAGG
The DNA here is from genome assembly GCA_041651735.1 of Verrucomicrobiia bacterium. Classification (GTDB taxonomy): domain Bacteria; phylum Verrucomicrobiota; class Verrucomicrobiia; order CAIQCK01; family CAIQCK01; genus CAIQCK01. The sequence goes on from JBAZIR010000147.1 coordinate 8,099, forward strand.
TGCTGGCCAACATCGGCCGTGTTGCCTCAAACCAGATCGTGGAAGTGCCGCTGAAGGATCTCTCCCTGGCTGGCATGAAGGAGCTCAGCCTCGCGATTGACCCGGTCAACTGTGACGGCATCAATTACTTCACCCGCGAAAGCGGCAAAGGCCCCGAACTGATCGTGGAATACGAGAAGTGATCAGCGCACAACGCCGCACACCGGACAATCGGGCCGACGCGCTGTTCTCACACGGCGGAAGTTCATCGTCCGCAGGTCCATCGCCAGCATTGTTCCTGCGAGCGGTTCTCCAATGCCGGTGAGGAGTTTGATGACTTCGACCGCGCCAACGCAGCCGGCGGCGCCGGAGACCGCGCCGATGACGGGAAATTGACGTTTCCAGTCGGCGGGTTTTTCGGGAACGAGACATTGGAGGCATGCGGTGCGGCCCGGCAGGATCGTCGTGACGTGCGCCTCCATCGAATACATGGCGCACTCGACCATCGGCTTGCCTTGGACGACAGCGGCGCGATTTAACGCGAACCGCTCTTCGAAGAGTGGCGCGGCATCCACTACAATGTCCGCCTGCGCCACGAGCCGGCCGGCGTTTTCTTCTGTGACGTTTTCACCGACCGCTACGATGTCGAGGCGCGGGTTGAGTTCGCGCAACCGCCGTGCGATGGACTCGATGCGCGGTTTGCCGATATGATCGTGCGTCTGGAGAAGCTGACGGTTGAGGTCGTCGGGCTTGAGGTTGCCGCCGTGGGCGAGCACGAGCCGTCCGACACCCGCGGCGGCCAGTTCGTAAGCCACGACGCCGCCGAGGCCACCGACGCGGGAAATAAGCGCCGACGCGGCCTTGAGCTTGCTCTGGCCTTCCTCGCCCAAACCCGGCACCCACATCTGCCACTGGTAGATGGCGCGCTCCTCTTCTGTCAGTGTTGGCAGGTGCATGGCGCTCCCAGTGTATTCAAGTCCGTCTGCCTCACGCAACCGTTCGTCATCACGAGCAGCAGGCCGGCCACCTGCCGCGCCTCGGCGCGGTCGTGTGTAACGTGAAGCATGGAAACGCCGTGCTCGCATTGCACACGCTTGAGCAGGTCGCGCATGTCGCCGCGCATGTTCTCGTCGAGCGCGGAAAGCGGCTCGTCAAGCAGCAGCACCGCCGGCCGCGCCGCCAGCGCGCGCCCCAACGCCACGCGTTGCCGCTCGCCGCCCGACAGGCCGTGCGGCTTGCGGTCGAGCAGATGCGCAACGCCCAGCTGCGCCGCCAGCTCTTCGACGCGGGCCGTCGTTTCCTCGGCGGGCCGACGCCGGATCCGCAGCGCGAAACCGAGTTGCTGCCGGACGGTCATCGTCGGGAACATCGCGCCGTCCTGCGGCACGTAGCCGACACCGCGGTTGCCGGGCGGCTCATGCGTGACGTCGCGACCGTCCACCAGCACGCGTCCGGCGTCCGGCTTGCGCAAACCGCAAATGACCTCGATCAACGTCGTCTTGCCACAGCCGGTCGGCCCCATCAGGACGCCGTAAACCGATCCCGGCACTGTGAACGAAACGTCGCTCAGCGCAAACGCGCCCGATCGAATGGCGATGTGTTCCAGGGAAATCATGGTCTCTCCCCCACCGCGCGCATGGCCAGCAGCACCGTCACCGCCAGCAGAACCATCAGCAGGCTCACGGCAATCGCGGCCTCCAGATTGCCAACGCTCAGTTCAAGCCAGACCGTTGTCGGCAGCACCTCCGTCTTCATACGCGTCGCGCCGGCAAAAACCAGGATCGGGCCGAATTCACCAAGGCTCCGCGCCCACGCAATGCTCGCAGCGCTGAACATCCCGCGTTTGGCGGCAGGCAGCGTGACGAGCCAGACGGCCCGACCGCGCGAGCAACCGAGCGTCATCGCCACATCCTCCGGCCGTGCCGCCAGATGATCGAACGTCGTCCGCATCTGCCGCACCGCAAACGCCGCGCCAACGGTGAACTGCGCGAGCAACACGCCAAACACCGTGTAGGTGAACGGCACGATGCGGTCAATGGCGCGGCCCAGTGGCGTCTGGAAAGCGATCAGCAGGCACAACCCGATCACCATCGGCGGCAGGACAATCGGCACGTCGAGCAGCGTGTCGAGCGTGTTCTTGCCCGGAAACCGGCCGCGCGACATCAGGTAACCAACCGGCACGGCCACGATGAGCGACAGCAACGCCGCAATGGTGCAACTAACGAGGCTGAGGCCGGTGGCGTATTGGATTTCGCGCGAGCCAAGCGCGCGAATAAGATGATGCGGCGAACTGTAAGTGGCCGTGGCCGCCAACATGCCGAACAGCAATCCCAGGTAAGCCGTGGTCACCGCGGCAATGACAACCCAGAAGGGCCAATTCGGCCCGGCGCGATGTTGGTCAGTCATGGATGTTCTTCAAATGCGCCGGCACGGCAATATCCTTGGTCGCAACAGCGGCCTCGTCGCCGCGCCAGCGAAAGCCGGCCTTCTCAAATCGCTCGCGATTGGCGCGCAGGAACGCCAGCAACCGGCCCGCGAGCCGCGCGTTCGGCGACTTCGCCGCCACCGCAAACGGTTGCGCGGCTTTTGCTCCTGCGTGCTTGATCGGCATGGTATCAATGTGCTCCGCCACCGGTTTTACGTTCACGCCATAGACGATCGCCGCGTCGAGCGAGCCAGTGCGAAGCTGGTTAACCAACATGTCAGCCGTCGGCACTTGTGAACAGACATTTTTCATCACCGAGTCGAAAAGGCCGGTGTCCTTCAACATGGCCTGGGTCATGTAACCAAGCGTGGACTGTTGAGCATTGCAGATGCCGATCTTCAAGCCGGGCCGCGAGAGGTCGGACAACGCATGAAGATCCTTCGGGTTGCCCTTCGGGATGGCGAGTATGATGTCCGTCTCCGTCAGCACGCTCGCCTCCAGATAAAGATCCGCTACAGGTGGCATGAAGCAGACGTCACACGCATAGTAGGCATCGGGAATATTCGCGCCCGGCGTCTTTGCCATCGCACGCATCGTCGCGCAGAGGATGCCGCAACCGTTAAACACCGTCGTAAGGTCCACACCCTCGCGGTCGGCAAATTCCTTCAACATCTGCTGGATTGCCGGCCGGTTTACGCCGCCGCTGTAGAGGACCAGTGTCGGCTTCACACTCCACGGGTCGCCGCCCGCTGGACGAAAACCGTTGCCGACGAACATCGGCGCGCCTTTCTCCGGCGCGGCCAGATAGCGCGCAAACCGCAGCGCCGCCGCAGGCTGTGCGCATGTCGCCACCACAGTGGCGCTGACGTTTTCCTCCGCCTTCTCGAACTCCGGCACGCTCACCGCCTCCAACGCCGCAAATTGCGCCGCCGTCGCGTCCCACACGATCGCCGCATCCACCGCACCGAGTGTCACGTCACTGGCGATGTCCATCACCGTCGGCTTCAACACCATCGCACGCGCACGAAACTGCTCCCATCGCCCGGCCAGCGTTCTCTGCAGCGTGTGGCCAATGCTCGCGCTTTCAGGATTGGCGAGCGCAAACCGGACGTCCTCGCGCAGCAAGTCATCGAGCGTGCGAATGGACTTCGGGTTGCCTTTGGCGACGGCAATCACCGGCCGCTGTTTCGCCAACGGAACCACTTCGCGGATCAGACCCAGCCGCTGCGCGTCCGCAACGCTGCCGTCGTCGGCCATGATCAACAAATCGCCGCTTTTGGCGATCCGAACAGCGTTGAGAAGCGTGCTGGTGCCGCCATACTGGAGATTGATGGTGACGCCAAATTCCCTTCGGTAAGCCTCTGCCGCCATCTCGACGGGCTTCTTGATTCCGGCCGGGCAATAGACGATCAGCGTCCGCTCCACCCGCGACGGAGCGCTCTGGCGGTAGAACCACGTGACGATCCCCAAACCGATCGCCAGAGCGGCAACGATCGCAATAACCTGTTTCACGGCTTCCTTTTACTCCATCCAACCCCCGCGATTCCAGCAATCCCCGCGCTGCCGCCGCGCGCGGCGCCGGGCCTGATGTATTCGCACCGATGGCTGTTGCCATGATTGCGCAGGATTGCGATGATATTGCCGTCCAAACAAGCGGGCTGAGATGAACATCGAGACAATGGCGGCGTTGCTCATGGCGAGCTTGATCGGCGTGGCGCTGGGGCTGCTTGGCAGCGGCGGCACGATGATCACGCTGCCGGTGCTGGTCTATGTGGCCGGTGTTCCCGCGTCACAGGCGGTGGCGATGGCGCTGGTCGTGGTCGGCGGCACCAGCCTCGCAGGCAGCGTGATGCAATATCGCCGCGGGCATTTCGACGTGCGCGTGGCGTTGCTCTTCGCCATCACGGGCATGATGGGTGCATACGGCGGCGCACGGCTGACACATCTGGTCTCCCAGCCCGTGCTGCTGACGGTGTTCTCCGTCATCATGGT
>JBAZIR010000148.1:0-12412 GCA_041651735.1 Verrucomicrobiia bacterium
CGAGCCGTGGAGCTACATGAAGTTCACCTTCCTGAAGAGCCGCGGCTGGAAAGGCTTCGCTGAAGGCCCTGATTCGAGCATCTACTCGGTCGGCCCGCTCGCCCGCCTCAACGCATCCGACGGCATGGCCACGCCCAAGGCGCAGGCTGCTTACGAGGAGTTCTACAAGACCCTCGGCGGCAAGCCGGTCCATCACACGCTGGCCAACCACTGGGCGCGCGTCATCGAGATGATTCAGGCCGCTGAGCGCATCGAGCAGTTGATCAACGATCCCGAGATCACCAGCCCCGACGTGCGCCGCGTCCCGACCAACAAACCGGTCGAAGGCATGGGCATCGTCGAAGCGCCTCGCGGCACGTTGTTCCATCACTACAAGACCGACGAGCGTGGCGTGATTACGATGGCGAACATGGTTGTCGCCACCGGCAACAACGCTGCCCGCATCGCGATGAGCGTGGACAAGGCGGCGAAGGGTTTGATCAAGGGCGGCAACGTTACCGACGGTCTGTTGAACATGGTGGAGATGGCGTTCCGCGCCTACGATCCGTGCCTGGGTTGCGCGACACACGCGTTGCCGGGCCAGATGCCGCTCATCGCGCGCATTTACAATTCGAACCGCGAGTTGGTGAAGGAGATCCGTCAAGGCTGAGATTCCAAGGACAAGGTCATGAGCACTGCTACCGCATCGGCTGACAACGACAACGGCGTAATGACGTTGGAGAACCTCGCGAAGTTTCCCGAGGGGCAGAAGGTGTTTAGCTGTATGCAATGCGGCACCTGTGCGGCGACCTGTCCCTATGGCGATGACTTGGTGTTTCCGCCGCGGGCGATCATCACGATGCTGGAAGCGGGCCTGATCGAGGAAGTCTTCACCAACCCCGGCTTGCTCAATTGCGTGACTTGTTACGCCTGCATGGCCAAGTGCCCGCGCGGCATCAAGCTCACCGAGGTGCTGTTGCCGCTGGTGAAGGAACAGGTCTTCACGCACCTGAAGGAAGTGCCCGCCGAGTTGCAGAAGGCGCTCGAAAACACGATGCGCTATGGCAACCCCATGGGCGAATCGCCCCGCAAGCGCGCCCTCTGGGTCAAGTCCTCACCCGTGCCGGTCCCCGTCATCTCGGAGATCAAGCGGGCGGTGGACGTGTTGTGGTTCGTGGAGTGCTATCCGTCCTATCATCCGCGCGGCAACGACAACAACATCGCGACGGCGAAGTTGTTCAAGGCGCTCGGCATTGACTTCGCGATCCTCGGCAACGAGGAGAAGTGCGCTGGCGAGTGCGCGCGGCTGCTCGGCGAGACGGGCTTGTTCGAGATGCTCACCGACTCGAACATGAAGCTGCTGCGCAAATACAAGTTCAACCGCATCGTCACCGGCGGCGCGCATGCTTACGACGCCTTCAAGCACAAGTATCCGGCGGCCGGGTTCGACTTCGAGGCCCATCACACGACGCCGTTCTTTGCGCAGCATCTGGCGCAGCTCAAACCCAAGCTCACCAAGAAGCTCGATTACACTGTCACCTATCACGATGCCTGCGCGCTCGGCAGGCACAACGGTTTTTACGAGGAACCGCGTGCGCTGCTCCAGGCCATCCCCGGCGTCAAGCTGGTCGAGATGACGCATAGTGGCGTCAATTCGATCTGCTGCGGCGGCGGCGGTGGCGGGATGTGGCTCGACACCTACTACGCGGCGAAAGGTTGTGAGCGTCTCTCCGAACGTCGGGTGAAGGAAGCACTCGACACGGGCGCGAACGTACTGGCCGTGAGTTGCCCGTATGAGATCTCACGCTTCGAGGATGCCTTGAAGGTGCAAGGTGCCGAGAAGCGGATGGTGGTCCGCGATGTAGTCGAACTATTGGCCGAAGCCTTGGAGGGTTAATCGTGAATATCCTCGTATTGATGAAGGTGGTGCCGGACGTGGTCGAAGAGCTGGAAGTCGGCTCGGACGGCAAGTCATTGGATACAAGTTTCCTGCGCACGATCATCAATGAGCGTGATGATCACGCGCTGGAACAGGCGCTGCTCCTCAAGGACAAGCATGGCGGCAAGGTGACGCTGCTGACCCTTGACGCGCCTGACATCGACGATGTGCTGTTTACAGCACTGGCAAAAGGCGCCGACCGTGCAGTGAAGATTTGCGGGGTCGAATCGGTGCAAAGCACACAGACGGCAGTGCGGCTCTTCGGCGACGTGATCGCGAAGACTGAGGGCCTGCTGCCGGTGGACCTCATCCTGACGGGCGTGTCGGCCATCGACGATCTCGACGGGTTGATGGCCGCGCCGATCGCGCAGCAACTGGGCTGGCCTTACTCAGGTGTGGTGACGCAGGTGACGCTGGCGGACAAGACCGCCACGGTCGTCAAGGAATTTGCCGGCGGCGTGCGCGGCGAATACGAAGTGCCGACGCCCGCAGTGCTGGGCATCCAGGCTGCCGAAAAACCGCCGCGTTACGTGCCGGTCGCGAAGGTGCGCGCGGCGATGAAATCGCAGACCATCGAGACAGTAGATGCGCCGGCGGTCGAGGCGGCGGCGATGGTCGAGGTGCAACAAATGGCGAAGCCACAAGTGACCGGCCACGCAGAGATGCTCGAAGGGTCGCCGGAGGAAGTGGCTGAGAAAATTTGCGAGCTGTTGGCGAAACGCGGTTTGCTCTAAGGAGGACACGAACATGGCTGGCAACATCTGGGTCATAGCAGAAGCGTGGCGGGGACAGGTCTCCGAAATCACCTTTGAACTGCTGGCGCTGGGCCGCGAAGTCGCGGGCCAGGCCGGCGCGCCGTTGGAAGCCGTCCTGCTCGGCAGCAACGCGCGCGAACTGGCGCAGAAGCTGGGCGCGGCCGACACCGTGCTGTACGCCGACAACGCGGCGTTGGCCGATCCCGTGCCGGAGAACGCGGCCGCGGCGCTGGCGCAGCTCATCAAGGAGCGGCAGCCTGCCGCCGTGCTGGTGCCGCTGACAAACCTGTCGGTGGACGTCGGCGTGGTGCTGGCGGCGCAGCTCTCGGTGCCGTTCCTCAACTACTGCAAGGATCTCAAGTCGGCCGACGGCAAGTTGGCAGCGACCTGCGTGCTCTACGGCGGCAAGATGGAAGTCAACGTCACCGTGGCCGCCCAGCCGGCGATCATCGGCATCCTGCCCGGCGTTCGCTCGGTCGAGCAGGGCCGCTCCGACAAGGCCGCGACGGTCACCGACGTGGCCGTGACGCTGGCCGCGCCGAAGGTCCACTTCAAGAAGTACCTCGAGCCGGAAACGGCTGACGTGGACATCACCCAGAAGGATTTCCTCGTGGCGGTTGGCCGTGGCATCCAGACCAAGGACAATCTCGAACTGGCCGAAGACCTTGCCGCGACGATGGGCGGCGCTGTGTGCGGCTCGCGGCCGGTGATTGACCAGGGCTGGCTCGGGTTGTCGCGACAGGTGGGCAAGTCGGGCATGTTGGTGAAGCCGAAGCTTTATGTGATGCTGGGCATCAGTGGCGCGCCCGAGCATGTCGAGGGCATGAAGGGTTCACAGTGCATCATCGCCGTGAACACCGACGCTGCCGCGCCTATTTTCAACGTGGCCCACTACGGCGTCGTTGGCGACGCGCTCGAAGTGGCGCCGGCATTGACGGAGAAAATCAAAGCGCGAAAGGGGTAAAACACCGTGGACCTCGATCCAGTCAGAATATCGCTGATGGGCCTGCCCGGCTGGGCTGTGCTCTGGGTGCTGACGCTTGGCGCGTTCGGGGTGTTTGGTTTTCGCGCCTGGCAACTGGTCGGCTTGCTGCGTCAGGCGCGGTCGGAGAACCGGTTCGACCAGCTTGGCGCGCGCGTCATGCGTTTCGTCCGGCACGTGCTGCTCCAGCCGCGCCTCTTCAACGAGCCGAGCATCGGCCTGGCCCACTTCCTCATCTTCTGGGGTTTCGTGGTCTATGTCATTTGTTTCAATTGGAGCCTCGTGCGCGGCCTGCTGCCGGTGCTGCCGATTCCGTATCCGGATGACTTTGGCCCCTCGGCGTTCTTCCTCGACGTCTTTGCGGTGGCGGTGCTGATTTCACTCGGCGCGGCGGTGGTGCGGCGCGTGTTCTTCCCGCCGGCGCATCTGCACCTGAGCTGGGACGCGAACCTGATCCTGACGCTGATTGGCATCCTGATGCTGACAGTGCTGTTCGGCGGAAGCTTCCGGCTGCTCGGCGAAGGCAAGAGCGGGAGCGCGTGGACGCCGTTCGCCAGTTTGCTGGCGTCGGTATGGCCGGCGATGACTGGCGGCGACGCGCATCGCTGGGCCAAGGCCATGTGGTGGATCCACATGATCACGGTGCTGGTGTTCCTTGTTTATCTGCCTTACTCGAAGCACCTGCACTTGCTTGCGTCGCCGTTCAACGTCTTCTTCGGCAACCTGCGCCCGGCCGGCGACCTGGGCATCGCCGGCGGCGGCGAGGAGCTTGCGACCGGCTCGGCCAAGTGGAACGAGTTTACGTGGAAACAACTGCTCAGCGGTTTTTCGTGCGCCGAGTGCGGCCGTTGCGACCGATCCTGCCCGGCGACGACGGCTGGCTTCCCGCTGCAACCGCAGCAGCTTGTCCAGAAGCTCAAGAAGCACAGCATTCACGCCGGCCTGGCAAAGCCCAACGGCGACGGCGAGAAACTGATAGGCGATGTCATCACCGAGGCGGAGATCTGGTCCTGCACGACCTGCATGTCGTGCGTCGAGCGCTGCGCGGTGCTCAACGAACAGGTCCCGATTATCGTGCAACTGCGGCGGCACTTGGTCAGCGAAGGCCAGATGGCCAAGACGGTGCAGGACGCGCTCAACAACTTCAACCGTTACGGCAACTCGTTCGGCAAGTCGGACCGGATGCGCGCCAAGTGGACACAGCCGCTCGGCTGGAAGATCAAGGACGCTCGCAAGGAAGAAGTCGAGTATCTCTGGTTCGTCGGCGACTATGCGTCGTTCGACCCGCGGTTGGAGGAGAGCACGCGCAAGACGGCGAACGTATTCAAGACCGCGGGCGTGGATTTCGGCATTCTCTACGAAGGCGAGCGCAACGCCGGCAACGACGTGCGGCGCATCGGTGAGGAAGGCCTGTTCGAGATGTTGCGGGACAAGAACCTGCAGGCGATGGGCAAGGCCAAGTACAAGACGATCGTCACGACCGATCCGCACGCGTTCAACGCGTTGAAGAACGAATACGGCCTCGAAGGCGTCGAGGTGCTGCACTACAGCGAGGTGCTCGACCGGCTGGCGGCACAGGGACGGTTGACCTTCAAGAACAAGCTCGCCGGCCGTGTCACGTATCACGACCCCTGCTATCTCGGCCGCTACAACGACATTTACGAACCGGCGCGCCGCGTCCTGAAGGCCACGGGCGTCGAGTTGGTGGAGATGCCGCGCAGCTTCAACCGCAGTTACTGCTGCGGCGCAGGCGGCGGTCGCATCTGGATGGAGGACGTGGCGGGCGTAAAGGAACGTCCGGCCGAGAGCCGTGTGCGCGAGGCCGCGGCGTTGGGTGTGACCACACTGGTGGTGGCGTGCCCGAAGGATTTAGTAATGTTCCAGGACGCGCTCAAGACTGCCGGACTGGAAGGCAAATTGGTAATCAAAGACGTCATCGATTTGGTCGAGGAAGCCACTCGACAAGCATAAGAGGACATTATCTATGGTAAACATCAAACAAACTGAAGAACCGCGAATTGGTTTCTATGTGTGCCATTGCGGCCACAACATCGCTGCCACGGTGGACGTGGAAGCGGTGGCCAAATACGCAGGTGCGCTGCCCAAAGTGGTGGTCTCGCGCGAATACAAATACATGTGCTCCGATCCGGGGCAGGAGTTGATCCAGAAGGACATCAAGGAGTTCAACCTCAACCGCATCATCGTTGCATCGTGCTCGCCGTTGTTACACGAGCACACGTTCCGCAACGCCACCGAGGCGGGCGGACTGAACCCGTTCTTTTTCCATATGGTCAACATCCGCGAGCACAACTCGTGGGTTCACACCGATCGCGCGGCGGCCACGGAGAAGGCCATGGCGCTGGTTCATGCGGCCGTGCGCCGCGTGCCGTCGCACCGGGCGCTTGAGGTTAAGAAAGTGCCGGTTCACCCCGACGTGCTCGTGGTGGGCGGCGGCATTGCCGGCATCCACGCCGCGTTGACGATGGCCAACGCCGGCAAGAAGGTTTATTTGGTGGAGCGCGAGCCGAGCATTGGCGGCCACATGGCGAAGTTCGACAAGACCTTCCCGACGCTCGACTGCGCGGCTTGCATCCTGACGCCGAAGATGTCGCAGGTCGGCAGCCACCCGAACATCACGCTCTGGACATATTCCGAGGTGGCGAAGGTGGACGGCTACGTGGGCAACTACACCATCCAGGTGAAGCGCAAGGCGCGTTACATCAACGAGGACCTGTGCACCGGCTGCCAGGAGTGCATCAGCAGCTGCGTCTTCAAGGAACCGAAGTTCCCCGACGAGTTCAATGAGAAGCTGGGCAAGCGCCGGCCGGTTTACATTCCGTTCGCCCAGGCGACGCCGCAGGTGGTGGTCATTGACCCCGAGGTGTGCTTGAACTTCAAGCGCGGCTCGAAGAATCCCGACGGCTCGCCGGTGGTGGGCGACAAGTGCAAGAAGACCTGCGTCGAGGCATGCGGCGACAAGAAGGCGATTGATTTCAAGCAGATCGACAAGATCGAGACGATCAAGGTTGGCACGGTCATTGTGTCCACTGGGTTCAAGACCTTCGACGCCAAGCGCACGCCTTACTTCGGCTACGGCAAGTATCCGAACGTGTACACCTCACTGGAAATCGAGCGGCTGGTCAATGCCAGCGGCCCGACCGGCGGCCATGTCGTCATGCGTGACGGCAAGGAGCCGAAGACCATCGCCATCGCGCACTGCATCGGCAGCCGCGACGAGAACACCAACAAGTGGTGCTCGCGCGTGTGCTGCATGTATTCGCTGAAGCTGGCGCATCTGTTGAAGGAGCACTCCGGCGCGGAGATCTACAACTTCTACATTGATATGCGTACGCCGGGCAAAGCGTTCGAGGAGTTCTACCAGAGCGTGGCGACCGAGGGCGTTCACTTCGTCCGCGGCAAGATCGCCGACGTTTACCCGGAGTTGGGCAACACCGGCAAGCTGATCGTCCAGGCGGAGGACACGCTGCTGGGTCGCGTGCGCAAACTGCCGGTGGACATGGTCGTGTTGTCGGTGGGCTTGGAACCGCAGCCTGACGCGCAGGACGTGCGCCGGATGTTTAACATGAGCTGCGGCACGGAGGGCTTCTTCCTGGAGCGCCACCCGAAGCTCGCGCCGGTGAGCACCTTCACCGACGGCGTGTTCATTGCCGGCGCCTGCCAGTCGCCGAAGGACATTCCCGACACAGTCGCGCAAGCCGGCGCGGCGGCGGCCGAGGCGATGGCGCTAATTGACAAGGGCTACGTCGAGCAGGAGCCGAACACGGCGTTCATCGTCGAAGAAGAATGCTGCGGCTGCAAGTCGTGCGTCCCGCTCTGTCCTTACACGGCGATCACGTACGACGAGGCCAAGAAGAAGGCCGTCATCAACGAGGCGCTCTGCAAAGGCTGCGGCACCTGTGTGGCAAGCTGCCCGTCCGGTTCGATCAAACAGAACCTGTTTGAGGACGAGGAAATCTTCAGCGAGATCGATGGCGTGTTGGCCCCGGTCTGAAAAGTTGTGCAATCGGATGGCCGCGATAACGACAATCGGTTTGGCCCGGACTGTCACGGGTGACGTTAAGGAACCGGCTCCGGTCTATTCGGCCGGGGCGGTGGAAGGATTGTACGCGCCGTGAGCACGGTCAGCCAGTCCAACGGACCGAAGGCTGAAGGAACCGCCAGGGGTTTTTCCCTGGCGGCCCTGCGGCGCATGCGCGTCACCATTGCGACCAAGCTGATCGTGGGTTTCCTGCTGGTGTGCCTGATCGTCGGCATCACGTTCGGCGTTGTCGGTATCCATATCATCGGCGGTCTTGTCGTCGAGGAGGCCCAGGAGAAGGTGCGCACGGACCTCAACGTGGCGCGCGAGATCTATCTCAACCATCTGGACCGGATCAGCGACAAAGTGCGGTTCGTTGCCAATCGTTTCTCCGTGCGCGATGGCATGGTTCAGCGTGACCGGACGAAGCTGCTGGGAATGCTGGCATCGGTTCGCGAACGCGAGAAGCTGGATGTGCTTGGCATTGTGGATGCCTTCGGCAGGGTGCTGCTGCGGACGAGCAATCCCGCCTCCTTCGGTGACGACCAGAGCGGAGACTCTCTAATTGCCCACGTCCTGAAAAACCACGAGCCGGTGGCGGCCTCCTGCATCATGACGGGCGACCAGTTGAGCAAGGAGTCGACGGCTCTGGCGGAACGCGCCCGGTTCGAGATCGTTCCCACGCCCAAGGCCCGCGCCCGGACTGAACGCGAAGAGACGTCAGGTCTGATGTTGAAGGCGGCGGCGCCGATTTTCGATTCGGAGAACCGGTTCATCGGTGTGGCCTACGGGGGCATTCTGCTGAACCGCAATTTTGAAATGGTCGACAAGATCAAGCAGACGGTTTTTCAGGACGTGAAATATCGTGGCGAAGACATCGGCGCGGCCACGATTTTTCAGGATGACCTGCGCATTTCGACCAACACCCAAAACCTCGATGGCTCGCGTGCCGTCGGCAGCCGCGCGCCCGAAGACGTTTACGCCGAGGTGGCGGGTCGCGGCGGGCGTTGGAGCGGCAGGGCTTACGGGGTCAATACCTGGTACCTGATTGTTTGTGATCCGATTCGTGACCTGAACAACCGCATCATCGGCATGCTCAGCGTGGGAATCCGGGAGGAGAAATACACGGACACCCGGATGAAGGCCACGGTGGCATTTGTGGCGATCACGCTGGCGGGCGGCGCGGCTTCGATGTGCCTCTTCTACTTCATTGCCCGGAACATCTCGGTCTCGGTCCACAAACTGGTTCTGGCCTCCCGCGAAGTGGCGCGCGGCAATCTCGATGCCTGCGTGGAACTCGCTTCACGGGACGAGTTGCACGAACTGGCCGACACCTTCAATTCCATGGCGTCCTCGCTAAAAAAACGCGATGAGAAGCTCAAGGAGTTTGCCCGCAAGAAGATCATGCAGTCGGAGCGGCTCGCCGTCATCGGCCAGTTGGCCGCCGGCGTGGCTCACGAGATGAACAACCCATTGACGGGCATCGTGACCTATTCGCACTTGCTGCTGGAGCGCGCCGACGTGCCGGAAAACACGCGCGAGTTCCTGCGCAAGATCACCATCCAGGCTGACCGTTGCCGCAGCATCGTGCGCGGACTGCTGGATTTCTCGCGGCCGAAGAAACCCGACAAGCGTCCCTGCAACCTCAACCAGGTGCTTCAGGAGTGCGTGGCACTGGTGGAGAACCAGTCCTTGTTCCACAACATCGAGGTCAGGAAGGATTTCCAGAAGGACCTGCCCTATGTGATTGTGGATCCATCGCTCATCCAGCAGGTGTTCATGAACCTCATCATCAACGCGGCCGAAGCGATGGACGGCAAAGGCCATCTGAATCTAATGACGCGGCTGGAGACGGACGGCGAGTGGGTCGAGATCGCTTTTGCGGATTCAGGCCACGGCATCAGCGAGGAAAACCTGGAACGTATTTTCAATCCGTTCTTTACGACCAAGGAAGTTGGCCACGGAACCGGCTTGGGTCTGGCCATTAGTTTTGGTATTGTTAAAGAACACGAAGGAACCATCGCCGTGGAAAGCGAGATGGGCAAAGGCGCAACCTTTACGGTCCGCCTGCCGGCGAAGGAACAGAAAAAAGCTTAACGGATGCAAGAGACGAAGATACTGATTATTGATGACGAGGAAGTCGTGCTGGATTCCTGCAAGCTCGTGCTGGAACCGGCGGGCTTCAAGATTGCCACGGCCGGCAACGGCACCGTCGGCCTCGGCATGGTGCGCGAGTTTGATCCGGACCTGATCTTCGTGGACCTGAAGATGCCGGGCATCTCCGGCTTCGATGTGCTGGAGCGGCTCCGCGCCATGGACCCGAACCGGGTCGCCATCGTCATCACCGGCTACGCCACCGTCAGCTCCGCCGTGGACGCGATGAAGCGCGGCGCCTACGATTTCCTGCCCAAGCCATTCACCCCCGACGAGCTGCGTCTGATCACCAATCGCGGCCTCGAGAAACACCGGCTCGTGCAGGAGGCGGTCGCGTTGCGGCGCGAGAAGGAAATGCTCCGCGAGAATTTCGCCGCCATCGTCTCGCACGAACTCAAGTCGCCATTGAGCGCCCTGCAGCAATTCCTTTTCGCCCTGGCCGCCGACCTCGACGAAAAAATGTCGGAGGAACAAAAGGCGCGCCTCGAGCGGATGAAAGGCCGGCTCGACGACTTGCTGAAGCTGATCCACACCTGGCTGCGGGTCTTCTCGGTGGACGTGAACAAGATCAAGGAACAGTTCCAGCCCGTGGTCATATCGACGATCATCGCGCGGGCCATCGAGAACGTCCTGCCTCACGCAACGCGCAAGAACATCGAACTCAGCAGCACCGTTGGCGAGTCCCTGCCGATCGTATCGGGCGACGCAGTGAGCCTGATCGAGGTGGTTGGCAATATTCTCAACAACGCGGTCAAGTACTCGCAGCCAGAGACGACCGTTCGGCTGACGGCGGAAGCCGCGTCGGACGGAGTGGTCATCTCGGTGGTGGATGCCGGCGTGGGCATCGCCAAGGAGGATCTGCCGTTCATTTTTGGCGACTTCTACCGCGGCAAGGGAGCGGCGCAGATGGAAAGTGGATGCGGATTGGGCCTGGCGATCAGCCGGCGTATTGTCGAGGCCCACGGCGGTTCGGTGTCAGTGGAGAGCGAGCCGGGCAAAGGAAGCAAATTTACCATTCGCCTGCCGGCGAAAACTTGAAAAGGAGACAATACCATGAGCGAACAGAAACAGTTACTGATCATTGATGACGATCCCGATTTTGTGGAGGGGATCAAATCGATCCTGGTCAAAGCCAGCTACAAGGTGGACGTGGCCTACAACCCGAAGGACGGCTGGGCCGCCCTTGAGGGCAAGAAATACGACCTGCTGCTGCTGGACGTCATGATGGGCCGCGGCGCCGAGGGAATCATGATTGCCCGCAAACTCGGCAAGGACGCGAAGTTTCGCGAGCTGCCCGTTCTGATCATCACCAGCATCCGCGAACAGATGGCGTTTCTGTTCCCCGGCGGCGCCGTGCATCCGAACTTCGTCAACGTGGACGAATTGGTGGAGAAGCCTGTTGAGCCGAAGCTGCTGCTCGACAAAGTCAGCACGTTGATCAAAACCGCCGAGGCCAAGAAGAAGAAATAGGAACCTTATGGCAAACCCAGTCACATTCAGCCAGGAGATTGCCAATTTGCTTCACGCGGCGGGCGGCACGCCCGTCAGCGCCTGCATGCAATGCGGCACCTGCTCCGGCACCTGTCCCGTCGGCGACTTCATGGACGTGCGGCCCCAGCGCCTCATCCGCATGATTGACGCCGGCCTCAAAGATAAAGTCTTGGCCACTCGCGCTTTCTGGTATTGCGCCTCGTGCTACCAGTGCACCGTGCGCTGCCCGCGCGGCATTGATATCGCCGAGTTGATGTATGGCTTGAAACGCTACACCATCTGGAAGAACCAGTATCCCGAGGATCTCATCGGGCCGGCCTTCTCGGAGACTTTCATCAAGACCATCATGCGCACCGGCCGCAGTTACGAGCCGGTGCTCGCGACCAGTTATTTCTTTACGCTGGGCCTGAAGGAGATGCTGGTCGAGGCACAAAACGCCACGATGCTCATGCTCAAAGGCCGCCTTCCTGTTTTGCCGGCGCGCATCAAGCGGCTGGAGAATTTCAAGCGGGTGATCAGACGCATCATCCCGATCGGAGACTAACTAATGACCCAAAAGAAGTTCGCATATTTCCCAGGTTGTTCCCTTGAGAAGATGGCGCAGAGCTATCACCTCTCCACCGTCGAGGTGGCCCGCGTGTTGGGAATGGAACTCAAGGAGCTGGAGGACTGGAATTGTTGTGGCGCCACCGCCTATTTCCACGTGGACGAGCTGCTCGCCCACACGCTTTGCGCGCGGAACCTGGCGATGGCCGAAAAGGAAGGCCTTGACCTCGTGGCGCCGTGCAGCGGCTGTTACAAGAACATGCACGCCTGCAACTCCCACCTGAAGAAGGATCACGAGCTCGCCGACCACATCAACTTCGCGCTCGAAGAGGACAACCTTCGTTACGACGGCAAGATCAAGGTTCATCACCTGATCGAGGTGTTCTCCGAAGACCTCAAGGAGGTCAAGGCGAAGGCGACGAATCCGCTGGCCGGGCTCAAGGTCGCGCCTTACTACGGCTGCCAGATTCTGCGCCCGAGGAAGTTCGAGCACGAGAACGTCGAGGAGCCGCGTTACTTCGAGGACT
>JBAZIR010000149.1:0-12374 GCA_041651735.1 Verrucomicrobiia bacterium
TTCCATTGCGGCGGCGCCATAGCGTACATCGCTGATATCTCAGACCCCGCCAAGCCGAAACTTGTCTTCAAAGACGGCCAAGTCGGTTTGTTTTACGGAGACCAACTCGTGGACAAACTCTTTGATGGCCGTTACCTGACCGCCTACTGGCAAAGAAGCGGGCCGGCTTGGTATGACATCAGCGGCGCCAAACCCGTGCTGGCAGGCAATACGCCCGACACCACGTTGTATGACTGGACCGACGGCGTGTGTCCGCTGGGTGAAAAACTCCTGATCATCAAGCGCGGCAAGTGTGCTGTGCTGGATCCCAACGAGCGCCGCAACACGAGCGACCTTCCCGCCTACGGCGTGGACAGACTCCGCCTTGCCGGCAGGCCAAGCGTGGGCGGAAACGTGCTGGCGCTTTCCTCACGTCATCAACGCCAAGTCTGGGTTCTCGACATCGCGGACATCAAGCACCCGCGTCTGAAACACCAATACTCCCTCACCGGACATCCCGGTGCCTGCGCTTTCTGGAATGGCCGCGTCGTCATCCCAGCCGGCTACCAAGGCCTGCTCGTGGAGCGGCAATCGCAGCGCTGACCGCGCCGGTCGCAACTGTGATTTGCTGACGGATATGATTCGCGGGCTGGATATTGGCGGTTGTTTTGCGGTAAAGATAAGCAGCATTTTGCATGAGGGGCTGGCTCATGGCCCCAGGACGATAAGATTGCCGCTGAATGACTGGAGCATCACATGAAATCGAATGCTGACAAGAACTGGCGGATGGGGCGGCGTGACTTTCTCAGTTGCGTGGCGGGAGGCGCGTGGATGGTCTGGCAGTCGCCTCTTGCGTGGGCCGCCAATGACGACCGCGCCGGGTCGCCCGCGCAAGGTCCTCTATACTGGGGGTGGTGGGGATGGGAACCGCTCGATCATTACCTGCGTACCAGCGGCGTGGTCGGCGCAGTGAACACGAAAGACCCCTCGATGCCGCAGTGGTATGCCCGCCTGCATTCCGAGGAAGTTGTGCGTCTGATGGCAGGTCTCGGCGTCAACCTCGCCTGCACGCATTTCTTCAAAGGCTTCGGCCTCGCCCACGAGCATGCCGAGCAGCAGCGCACGGCCACCCTCGTGAAGTTCGCCCACCAGCACGGCATCAAGGTGCTTGGCTACTGCCAGTCGCGCTCGATTTACCACGAGCAATTCCTTGCCGAGGTGCCGGACGCCGAGAAATGGATTCAGCGCGACGGAAAAGGCCAGTTGCGCACGTGGGGCGGCGCGAAGTTTCGCTGGGCGCCGTGCATCCATTGCGGCGAGTTTCGCAACTACATGAAGCGCGCGATCCGCGTCGGGCTGGAGGAAGTCAAACTCGACGGCTTCCACTTCGACAACAACTACTGCGAGCCGTGCTACTGCCCGCGCTGCGAAGCGGCGTTCCGCGCGTGGTTGACGAAGCGCCATCCCAAACCGCAGGAGCGATTTGGCATCGCGTCGTTCGATGGCATCAAACAACCCGCGACGGAAAAGGCCCCCAGCCGCATTACCGACCCGCTGACGCAGGAATGGGTGCGTTGGCGTTGCGAGAGCCTCGCGGAATATCAAGGCGACCTGGCGGCACACGCACGGCGCATCAAGCCCGGCGTGATCCTCCTCGGCAATCCGGCCTACCCGCGCGATCCCAACAGCGCCTACGCGCGAAGCGTCTGGGCGCCGTTGCTCGGACGCCAGCTCGACCTGATGTTCGCCGAAAATGGCAACTTCCCCGGCGTTGAAGACAATGTGCTTATCTCGCAGGTGCGGGCCTGCAAACATGCCGCTGCCGTCGGCTATCGCGTCGTCTCGACTGTCTGGAAACGCAACAAGCTGACCGGTCTCGGCCTGCCCGACACCGAGGCAGCCATCGCGCTCCAAATCGCCGAGTCGGCGGCCAACGGCGCGTTGCCGGGCACCAACTGGGCGTTGCGCCCGCTCGGCGGAGGCGATCGGATGCGCGTGGAGCAACCCGACCTGCGCGAGGCGCTGGCGAAACATCTGCGTTTCGTCCACGGCATCGAACCACTCGTCACGAACGCCAGGCCCGTTCGCGACATCGCGTTGCTGCATACGTTTGCCTCGACCGTATTCGACAATCGGGAGACTGTGGCGCTGGCGCAGGGAGCCGAGGAAATTTTGATTCGCGGCGGTTTCGCGTGGGAGGTGTTGTTCGGCGAAAATCTCGCGCGGCTGCCGGAGTTCTCCATACTGGTCGTCGCCGGCCAGTCGCATCTGAGCAACAAGGAAGTGGAAGCCATTCGCGCATTCGTGAATCGTGACGGCGTGCTGGTGCTCATCGGCGACAACGGCACCTTCGACGAGAACGGCCGCCAGCGGTCGCCTGCCGCATTCGAAGGATTGAGCGGCGAACGTGTCGTCCGCATCGAAGCCGCGGCGGTTCGCGCCGCCGTCAAAGCGAACGAAGGCCGCGTATCGCTGCCAGAAGGCTGGAAACAGGTGGCAGAGAAGATCGCCCGGGCCGCCGGCGTCCGCCCCTCGGCCCGACTGCGCGACGCAGACACCGTGACGTTGAGCGCATACGAACTCAACGACAACCGTCTCGTCCTGCATCTGGTCAACTACGCCAGCGAACCGACGAAATTGCTGAACGTGGAATTGGGCGGCCGGTGGAAGACATGCCGCGCGGCAAGATTGCTGACGACGGAAGGGCCGGAGCGCAAGCTCGTGGTTCGACAGTATCCGCGCCCGGCTCTGGAGGTCCCGCCGCTGAAAACTTACGGCGTGTTGGTTGTGGAATAGCGCGCCGGCGGAGCATCAGCGCTGCTTCGGCTGTTTGTGCAGTTCCAGCGCTTCCCGGAGTTGCCCCAGCAACTCAGTGCCGGACTTGATGCTCCGCTGGTTCCACGCGGCGCGATATTTCTGGTCGAGGTCCAACTGGTAGATCATCAGATGCTCGTGGAACAAGCCCGCGCCGGCCACCATCTGTCCGTTCGGATCCAACAGATAGCTGTCGCCGTAACCGAAGCCTTCGTCACGCAATCCCTCCAGCCGCGTGCCCGGCACGACGTTGTTGGCGCGCAGGAAGAACACGCCGTTCTCCACCGCCCGCGCGACATGGTCGTTGCGCACCGTTACATAATGTTGCACCGGGTCGGATACAAAGTTAAAGTGCGGCGCGAAGATGAACCGCGCGCCTTTCAACGCCAGAATGCGAGTCGGCTCGATGTAACCGCCGTCGGAACAGATGACGATGCCGAACTTCAACCCCTTCTTCTCGAACACGGTGAACTCCCGCCCCGGCTCGAAGTAGCCTTCGTAGGGCAAAGACTTGCTGTAGCGGCCCAGCAGCTTCCCGCGCTCGATGACGGCCACCGTGTTATAGAGCTTGGCGTCGCGCAGTTCGTTGAAACCCACCAGCAGAACCGTATCGCAACCGGCGGTGAGACCGAGGACGCGCTTCATCTCCGGTGAATCCACCGCGAAGGCGTGTTCGCGCGCGTCGCTTCCCTTCGCGTAGTAGCCCGTGAGGAAGCACTCCGGAAACGAGACGATGTCCAGCTTCGCGTCCACAGCCTGTGCAAGACCCTTCTTCACCGTCGCGAGGTTGGCGTCAAAGTCCCCCTGTCGGCAGACGCACTGGTAGTGACCAACCCTCACGAAGCGCGGGCTGGCATCCGCCGATTTCGCTCTTTCCGCAGCGTGGGGCGCGAACGGCGCCAACAGGACGCAGACGGCCATTATCACCAGAACCCTTCGGATGGAATGCATGGAGTTGATCTCCTATCGCTTGTCGGACTGGGTGGATTCGACCGAAAACGTTTTCACTTCGCCCTTCTCACTGGTGACCACCACGACCGGTGACGCCGTCAGTTTCTGAATCTGCGTTGGCCGGCCATTGAGTTTGCCTTGACCAACCGTCTTGCCCCCGGCGTTGAGCATCAACACTCCACCGTCTTCGGATGCGACTACGATTGACTGACCCGCCACTTTCAGCACGACCGGCGGGCTGCTCAATCGTTTGGACCATAGTTTCTCGCAACGATGGTTGAGGACAACCACCAAACCGTTCGACAACGCGACGACCATCTCTTTCTTTCCGTCGCCATCGAGATCGCCGAGGTCAAGGTCGCGTATGTCCCGGCCACCGCTGCGAGCGCCGGGACCGAACTGGACGTTGTACAACGGCTTGCCTTGCAGGTCCCAAACCGTCACGCGGTTCCATGCGCCGGTGATCTCGCTGATGACTTCCCTTTTCCCGTCGCCATCGAGGTCGTCCACGAAGATGTGATGGCGCGTCTGGTCCATCCAGCCGCCGACGTGCGTGTATCCCGCGGGCACGCCATTGAAACCGCGCGGCGTCGGATCGAGCGTGCGGTTGTTGATAATGCCGAGCGACGGCCCGTCGGTGATTTTGCGTGACGCGAGAAGGTTTACGCTGCCTTCACGGCCGGGCACGAGCGCGAACTTATGGACCGTGCCCCAGAACTGCGGCATGCGTTTCACAAGTTTGCCGTCCTCGTCAACGATCTCCAGCGTGCAAGCGCTGCCGATGAACGCCTGGCTCTTGCCGTCGAGAAACACTCCGCTGCCAACGCCGTGAATGCCCTCATGCCCCGGTGCGGTCTTGAACCAATACTGTTTTGCCGCGCGGAACACCGCCGGGTCCATCTCCGAAACGAACGTCCACTTCCGGCTGCCCGCGAGATCGAACGCGCAGACCTTTTCGTCCTCGCATCCGGCCAGCAACAGCTTGTGCTCCAGCCACCAATGGAGCTGGCGTATCTTGCCATCGGTTCGCATCTGGCGAAGTTCGCGGCCGTCGGCGCCGATGATGTGGATCGCGCTCCCTTCCGCAGCGGCAATCAGTTCGTGGCCTTCAGCAGGAATCACAATCGAGTCTGTCACAGTGCCGCCAACGTTGGTGATGAACACGCTCTTGAGTTCTGCCACCTTCAACAGCGCTGGCGGCGCAGCCTTCTTAAATTGCGCGCGTCTTGTGCCCGCCTTCTCGAACCACGCCGAAAGCTGCGCAGCCATATCACGCCGCGCAGCGTCGGATGGTTTGATGTGCTCAATGACCGTGCGGCCCTCGCGCAGCAAGAGCGTCATATAACCACTCGCGCTGCCGTCGCCCTTCACGATCTGGTTGCTGCTGCGGACAGCGGCGGCGTCCGCAACCGCGACCGTGAGCAATGCGGCGCCACGCGTCACAACTTCCATCCGGCCCGAGGCGAAATCCCACTCCACATCTACCGGCGCATTCGCCAGCAGCAGTCCCTGCTCCTTGCCGGTTTGCGTGAAGCCCTTGCCAAACAGATGGTCTTCGGCGAGCAACACAAGTTCACCCTTGTTGCCTTCCCACTCGCCGACGATGGCGGCTGCCTTTTGTGGCAGTGCCAGTGCCGCGGCATTGTCCGCGAGCCGCAGGCAGCGCAGGTCGTTGGTGTTTGTTCCCAGCAACGCAAAGAAAATTCCGTGCTGCCCTTTCTTCACCGAACCGTTCCATTCCTGCGTGATGACGCCGCTGCCGGTCGTCCGTTCGAACACGTCCGCAGGCAATACCACCGCATGCGGCCGGCGCAACGCGTTCTGTTTCGCGTCACACCGGAAACCTCCGCCTTGGTTCTCCCACTTGAACTGCACCTCCATGTTGTCGCTGTCGTCGCGGAAGGTGAGATCGTCCACGACGAGCGCATAGCTGCCGGTGCGTTGAGCGAGCGTCCGCCGCCAATTGCAGAACGCCGCCTTGGGCGTTTCGCCAACACAAACCGCCGTCTGGCCGACAACGTCGCGGTGGCGCAACGCGGCGTCCATCGCGACCTGGGCTTCGACCATGCCATCGGCTTTCGTGAGCACCTGGTTCAGGTAACCTTGCAGGATTGTCTGGCCACTCAGCCGCAGTTCGAGCAGCGCGAACGTATGATAGGGATTCCGCGACGCTCCATTGAAACCGTCAATCAGGATGAAATCACCCGACGCGTCCGTCGCGCTGCGAAAACTGGCGTCCTGGAACGATTCCTCCAGTGGGAAACCATTGTTGCGCGCGAGCCAATGCGGCTTCGGCAGGTGATTGACCGTCCATTTGCCGACAAGGTCTGTGGGCTGCGCCGGTTTCAGTTTCTCGTCAGGCCAGAACGACTGGCCGAGCCGGAAGATGCTCGTGTTCACGCCCGTGCGTTCACGATACGTCAGCCAGCGGCCGTCCTGTGTGAGGTAGGCGGCTTTGTGGAGGTAGTCCAGCGCAGCGGAGTTCAGCGCCCAATCCGGCACACGGCCGGAGATCAGCAATTCCTGACCGCGCAGCAACTTCGCCGCGACGCCGTTGCGCATCGGCTCGCGGTCGCCGCTGAGCACCATGTAAGTGAAGACCGGCGCGATACCCGTGCAATACCAGAAGAGGTTGTCGTTCTCCCCGGCGATCCACGCGTGTTCGTGGAGCGGCGTGAAATGGAACTGCGAACTGCGGACACACTGCACCCAGACCGGCTCCGGATAATCGCGCTTGAAGTAGCGGCCGAGACAGTAGAGCGAAATGGCCGACCATTGGCCGTGACGCGAACCAACGGCCGCCGGAGGTCGCGTCAGCGGATAGATGCCTTCATCCTTGCGATGCTTGAGCTGCCGCGCGAAGGCGTTCGTCACCTTCAGCCGATCCTCGTCACTGAATACCGTGCTCTCCTCGATGAGGTCCCAGAACAGGATCATCATGTGTGAGGTGTAGTGATACGTGCCTGCGAGCGGGTCTTCCTTGTTCTCGATCATCTCGCCGTCGATCTCC
Organism: Verrucomicrobiia bacterium; assembly: GCA_041651735.1. GTDB lineage: Bacteria > Verrucomicrobiota > Verrucomicrobiia > CAIQCK01 > CAIQCK01 > CAIQCK01. The sequence continues at coordinate 6,755 of JBAZIR010000149.1, forward strand.
GTGATCTCCTTGAACGCCTGTTTGTCGGGGAACGCGAGCCGCAGCGCCTCGCGCGCGTGGAACACGTCGCCACTCATGTAGTAGGCCGCCATGCGTTTGCTGATGCTGTTCCAGCCGAAGTAGCCGGTGGAGCGGTATCCAGCCGACGCTTCCCACGTTTCCAGTTCGCGCACGCCGCGCGGCACAACGATGCCGTCGCCGAGTTTGATTTCCATCAGCCAGCCGACAGAAACGGAGGTGGAGCGTGAAGCGCCGGAGCGTTGGAGCGTGGCGATGAACGCATCTGTGGCCGCGTCCACGCCTTTCGCATCGCTGCTGCCAAGGACGATGATGTTGTGGCCGCCCCCGAATGGATTGTGGATCGAGCGCACTTCGTAGCCGCCTGCGCCGGGATAACGCAGATCGGTTAACAGGAAGTAGCGGTTATAAAGTTCGCTGATCGTGGCGTTGGTCGAGCGATTGCCAAGCACGATCAGACTGCCCTTGACTGGCACGGCAGCTTCCGGCGCGTCATCGCCGATGATCGGCACTTTGCAGCCACTCAACTTTTCGATGGCCGCCTGCAACCGCGCCGCCTGCTTCTGATAGATGTCTGACTTTGGCGCGACGATGCTGATGACCGATTTGCCATCGCGGACAATGTGCGTTGTAAGATGCAAGTCTTTCAGTTTTGTGTATTGCGGCGGCACGGGCGGCGGCAGCGGCAACGACGGCGCCGGCGGCTTCACGCCCGCGATGAGGCGCACGCTGCCGATAAGCACCTTCGGCGTCGGGTTGCGATGAGAGTAGATGTAGATTTGCGCAGTCTTCGTGTCCGGCGGCGCCATGCCGCGAACGGTGATCTCATTGAAGTCGTCCACACTCTTTGCGAGCAGATGCGTCTGCTCAAGTTTGTGTGACGGCAGGAAGCGAAGTTGAACCACCGCATGCTCGTCCGGCGCGTTCTTGACAGCGCGCACCCGAACCCGCACCTCGTAACCCAAGGCGGGCTTGATCGGAACACTCTGCGTTATCCCAACCTCGGCCTCCGGGTCGCCGTCCTCAATAAGCACCGCCTTCCCGCCGCGGCCATCGTCCACAACAGAAACCCGCTGGTCCTTGCCGCGTCCGCCGTAGAGCGACCAGCCAAGCGGCACGCCGTTGGCACTGACGCCGTCGGTGAACGCGGGATTCTTCAGCGGCACTTCTGTTTCGGCGGCAAACGCCGACGCCAAGAATACAAGTGAGGTGACTATGCTAAGACAGGTTTTCATCGGTTTATGAAACTCGCGATCTTGGACGGTGAACCGATCGCAGGCTACGCGATTGCCGCGCTTGAACAAGTCAAAATCTTGCATTCCCGCCCGGTTGGGTCTTGGATAACGTGACGATCGGAGCCACTCATCATGCACCCAATGCTGCGTTTCATTCCCATCACGACTGCTCTCCTGACGGCGATAGCAGCCCAAGCCGCAGTCGCCACTCAGGAATCGTTCCCAGTTCGCCTCGCCAACGAATCGTGGACAGCGCGACCGGAGCGCGTCTCGCCCTCCCGGCGCGCCGTTGACCACACGGTCAAGAAAAGCGACGGGTTGGAGTTCTCGATCCGAAGCCGCGTCAACGAGTCGCGCTCGATGCGGTGGAGCACGCCGTTGGGGCAGGCGAAGCCCTCGGCGTTCCGCTTCCTCGTCGTCGAGTATCGGGCGCGCGGCTTGCACCGGATGCGGAGCAACCAGGAAATCGTGTCGGCATGGGTCATGTCCGGCGGCCGCGCGCAATCGGTGCCGCTGATGCTGGCCAACGAGACGATAGACGACAACTGCTGGCATCAACTCATCATCAAGCGCCCGTTTCCCGACAACGCCAGGGAACTCATGATCACGCTCGACTCGCGTGACTCGCGTGCCGAATTTGCCCTGCGACGAATGCTGTTCACGAACGAGCCGCGGGACTTCGGTCCAGCGCTCGCTGCGGAGAATCCTACAACAGCTCCCGCGGGCGAATTCACGGCAATAGACCTGTCAGGCCGCTACGACACAAATTACGACGCGCTGGTTACGCGATTGCTGAGCCGTTCTGACGACCCGGTTGCTCAGGATGCCGGCAGATTCTTCACGACGCCCAACGTCTGCGTCGGACGGGTTCCTTTTCGAGTGCGGCCTCAAGGCAATAACCTGATCAGCCCGCCACCGCGTCCCGCGGCGAACGGAGACCGGATTAACCACTTCGGATTGCGCGTGCGACGCGAACAAGTCGCGCCGATCAGCCGCGACGGCGAAACGCAGATCGCGGTGAACCTGCCGGCAACGGAAGTGTTCCTACTGCTGGCCGCCGAAATGCCAAGCCAGCAGAAGGCTTATTTCGTCCGGGAACAACCCAAGTCGCTCTCGGACGTGGAAAGCTTTGCCGTGGAACTTCGCTACGCCGACGGCACGGTGGACTTGGCATTCCCCTACTCGCTCAGCGACCGGCGACATGTGATCCAGCGGACGCTGGCGGCCTACGTCGTCCCTGCCAGTGGCCAAACGCTCCAAAGCGTGGTGCTGCGTAACCGCAGCCTGCACGCGAACATTTACCTGGCCGCGTTGACCATCCATACAGGCTCGAAGCGTCGGTGCCAGCAACTCGCCGAACAACTACCAGTCGTTGCCCAACCGCCATGTGCTGCACCAACGCGCGCGCCATACGCCGCTCGCCAAGAGAACGCGTTGCAGTTGGGCAACTCGTTCATTGAACTGACGATGGACGTATCGAAAGGTTTTGTCATTCGCGGTCTGCGTAACCGATGGCTCGGTGAAGAAGCAGTCCACCTGGCCGGCGAACCGGGCTTGGAGATCGCGGTGGGCGACGCGCGGCTTGCGCCGGATGAGATGCGTCTGGTTGAGGTTCGTGCGCGGCGCAGCGGTTTCGAGCTGAGCTATACCAGCCAAAACCCGAAGGTTCCGCTGGATTGGAAGATTCTCCTTTCCGTCGGCTCGACGCCGGAAGTTCGTATGGAACTGACGGTGACGAATCGCGGCGCGCAGACCCTGGATACGAACATCCGGTTTCCCGTCGTCGCCGGGCTGCGATTGGGCGAACCGCGCGACCTTTGGTACATGTTCCCGCAATACTGCAACGCGCTCGATAACCGTCCCATCACGCTCTACGCGGCGGCCGGCCGGAACTTCCCGATGCAGTTCTTCGACGTGTTCAACCCGCGGCTCGGTGGCGGTGTTTATGTCGTCACGGAGGACCGCAGCCACAAAGCGCAACGTTACGGGCTGGCGAAAGACGAGCGTGGCGCCGCGTCATTTTTCATCGAGCATCCGGCTCAATTCACTCACCTCGTTCCCGGCAAACCCTACGCGTGTTGCCCGGCGATGATCGGCGTTCACACGGGCGACTGGCACGCGGCGGCGGCGCGCTATCAGAAGTGGCTCGCCAGTTGGTATCGCCCCTATAAGTCGCAGGACAAGCAGTGGTATCGCGAATCGTTCTGGTTGTTGGCGGAAATCGCCGACGGTCTGGCCGACGACACCTATAGACTGCCGGCGTGGTATGACGCCCAAACGAAACATCTCAAGATGCACGACATTCTGGCCGAGTTCGAACGCACCGCCGGACGCAAGCCGGACATTCTCCACTTCTGGTCATGGGCTTATGGCGTAGAGGACCAAGTCCAGCGTTGGGGCGAATACGGTGGGCGTGACTACGACGCACTGGGCGGACTGGCTGCGTGGCGGGCCGCGTTGGACGACATTCAGCAGAACCTGAAGATCCCCGTCTCGCTCTACGTCAACGCCACCCTCTGCAACCGCAACACGCCTGTCGGCCAGCAACTCGGCCCGCGTTGCGCCATGCAACTGCCCGACGGACGGCCGATGATCCCCTACCCTAACAGCTACCGCATGTGCCACGGCACGCGGGAGTGGACCGACTACATGACGAAGCTCTACCCGCGACTGGCGCGCGACACCGGCGCGAGCATTCTGTACGTGGATGAGACGGCCAGCTCGGCGATGTGTTTCGCAAAGGACCACGGCCACGACGTGCCGCTCAACGCCAACGCAGCCGACTACCACTTCCTGAAAGCCGTCCGCGAAGCGACGCCGGGCAGGATTCCGCTCTACGGTGAGTTCCCCAACGTGGACGCCGCCTCGCAGTATTCCGACTGCAACATCAACTATTACTTCATGCCCAGCGGCCAGCAGCTTCTGGGGCCGTTCTTCGACGAGCGCCCCTCCGAACACGGTCTCTCACCAGTGCCACTGAACATCTACCGCTATCTCTTCCCGCGCATCGCGCAGCTCGACCTGCCGCTGGGAATGCGGCACGTCTCGTGGCACGACCTGAAATTTACCTTCTTCCACGGCGAGGCGATCTACGATTCCTACTGGGACCTCGACGAATCGAAGGGCCACGCGTTCATGGTCCGCGCCTACGATCTGAAGCGCCAATACAAGGACTGCTTCACATCCAATCATCCGGAGATGCTCGTGCCGACCGGGCGCGACGGCGTGTGTGCAAACAAATTTCCCGGCCGCGGCCGCACGCTTTGGACGCTCTACAACCGCCGTTATACGACGGTGCGCGGGCCGATGCTCGTAGTGGATCACATTCGCGGCAGTCGCTACCGCGACGCGTGGAACGATCGTCCGCTGGAGCCGGAGCTGCGCGGCAGCAAGGCAATCCTCTCGCTGCCGCTCGGTCCGCAGGAGATCGGCTGCGTGGTGCAGGAACGATGACGCTACAACAAACGGCGTTGTCTGTTCTCACAACCTCAGCCAGCGCGAGAGGCAAGCTCAGTGTTGCGGGTTCAGTCTGAGCAGGATCGTCTCGGCGCGCTTCATCGTCAGCGTCACCGTCCGGTCATCCACCGGCACATCCTTGTCTGTCATGGCATTGACAGCCGCGCAGCGCGACGGCAGGAGAACACGTTTGGCGCCATCGGTGGCGGCGTGAACACCAAGAAACTGGCCATCGGTGTAGATCGCGTCATCGCTCTCCAACCAAATATGAACGCCGGCTTCGCGGGCGATGCGGCGCATGAGGGACGGCGGGAGCGCCATCGCCGCAGAATAAACGCTTTTCCAGCCGTCCATCTTCTTCACAACCAGTCCCGCGCGTTGGCTGCCAACAAGCCGGCCGATGACTTGCGCACCGGGATCGTCGGCGTAGAACAGCGGCGAGACTTTCAGATTCTTCGCGCCGACAACGATATCTCCATCGAGCGCGACTTGCGGCGCGCCTTCGGCGTCGTCCTTGGCGATGCGGATACCGGTGAGAGAACGCATGTTGTCGAGCGATACACCTTCGGCATCGAAGTAGCCGGGCGCATAGACGAAGAGCGCGGTGGCGTTGTTGCGCTTGAGCTTGCGGAGGATGGCTTCACGCCGCGCCGCATCCACGCGGAAGGCGTTGAGAAAGACGTAGAGTTTGTAGTCGGGAAGCCGCGCGTCGCCAATGTCGGAGAGCAGGCAGAAGTCCCACGGCGCGCCCGACTGCGGCATTGTGGCCATCTGGTTAAGCACGAGCGCGGAGTTGGCCATCGTCGAGCGCATCCAGTAGAAACTCTCCGGGTCCACGAATACGCCGATCTCCGGCGCGAACGGCTTGCGGCGCGGCAGGCTTGTTTTCGCGACGGCAGCGGCCCGGCCCA
>JBAZIR010000150.1:0-12357 GCA_041651735.1 Verrucomicrobiia bacterium
CGGCTCCGTCGGCCGGGGTGGCCGACACCACAACTCCTCACAGTGGCAGGTTCACGCGCTGGCCGGTCTTGGCGGATTGGTAGATGGCGAGGATGATCTCGACGGACTTGCGCCCTTCCCTGCCGTCCACCAGCGGCCTGCCGCCGGTCTCAATGGCGTGGATGAAATCCTGGAACTGTTTCTTGTGGCCGATGTAGCTGATGGCCTTGGGGTCGGCCGCGCCGCCAGTGCCGGATTTGCGCTGCGACATGAGTTCCGCCACACGCGGATCAACCGGCGTCGGGCCGGCGAATTTCCAGAAGAGGATGTCGTCCTGCTCGACGATGACGGTGCCTTTGTCGCCGTGGATTTCTGTCTTCTTCAGCATACCAGGGAAGGCAGCGGTGGTGCCCTCGACGGTGCCGAGCGCGCCGTTCTTGAACTGGAGCGCGGCCACGGCGGTGTCCTCCACCTCGATGCGCTCGTGCGCCAGCAGGCCGCTGACAGCCGAGACGCTCGCCACGTCGCCCATGAACCATTGGAGAAGGTCCACGTTGTGGATGGACTGGTTCATCAACGCGCCGCCACCGTCCATCTTCCATGTGCCGCGCCAGCCGCCGGCGTCATAGTATTCCTGTGTGCGCCACCATTTCACGTAAGCGTCGCCAAGCGTGAGCCGGCCGAACCAGCCGCTGCCAATGGCCTGCTTCAGAAGCTGGTTGCACTCGCTCCAGCGCGACGGGAAAACGGTGGCAATCTTGACGCCCGTGCTGGCGGCGGCGTTGATAATGGCGTCACAGCGTTCGAGGGTGATCTCCAGCGGTTTCTCGACAATGACGTGTTTGCCAGCCTGCGCGGCGGCGACGGCAGAGTCCATGTGCAGGCCGCTGGGCGTGCAGATGGTGACGATATCCATGTCGTGCGCGCAGAACTTGTTCAGGTCGGTGAACCACGCGCATTGGTTGGCCTCGCCGAAGCGTTTGGCCGAGGCCTCGCGCACGTCGGTAACGGCCACGAGCTTGGCGTTGGGAATATCCTTGATGGCGGCGGCGTGAAACTCCGAGATCATGCCGCAGCCGACGATGCCGAAACGATAAGTCTTTGCCATGTTCGTTTTCCTGTTGGATGGTCTGCCTTGTTTCGCAGACGGTTACTTTACTCCCCCACGCAAGCTCTTGTCAGCCAGCTTCGAGTTGCGGAATCCATAGGCGAAGTAGATGACCAACCCGATGGACATCCAGATCAGGAGCCGCAGCCAGGTGTCCATCGGCAGGCCGGCCATGAGCCAGAAGCAGAAGAACACGCCCAGCGGGCACACCAACCAGTAGGCCGGCGTGCGGAACGGACGCTTGATCTTCGGGTCGGTGAACCGCAGCACATACACGCCAGCGCAGACGATTGCAAAGGCCAGCAAAGTGCCGATGGAAACGAGTTCGCCCAGGATATCCATGGGGAAGAAGCCCGCGAACACCATGGCCACGCCGCCGGTGAGGAGTTGCGCCAGCCACGGTGTGCGGAACCGCGGATGCACCGAGCTGAATATCGGTGGCAGCAAGCCGTCCTTGGACATGGCGTAGAAAATCCGCGGCTGACCAAGCATCATCACCAGAATCACCGAGGAGAGGCCCGCGATGGCGCCAATCTTGATCACAGGCCCCATCCATCCCGACACCGCCGGTCCGAGTGAATCCACCGCCACCGCGATGGGCGCAGGAACGTTGAGCCGCGTGTAGGAAACCACGCCCGTCAGCACCAACGAGACGATGATGTAGAGCACGGTGCAAATGGCCAGCGAAAGCAGGATGCCGATGGGCATGTCGCGTTGCGGGTTCTTGGCCTCCTGCGCCGCGGTGGACACGGCGTCAAAACCGATGTAGGCAAAGAAGATTACGCCAGCCGCCCGCAGAATCCCGCCCCAGCCGAACTGGCCCGGCCCTTCCGTTGCCGGAATGAACGGGTGCCAGTTTGCCGGATTCACGTAGGACACGGCGACGCCAATGAACGCGAGAATGACGAGCATCTTGATCGCCACGACCAAGTTGTTGAACCAGGCGGATTCCTTGATGCCGATGACAAGCAGCCCGGTGACGGCAACGATGATGATGACCGCCGGCAGGTTGAAGACTGCGGTGGCGTGACCAAGCGTGGCGGGATCGGTTCCGACCGCTTTGATTTGCTCCAGCATCGCATCGTTGACCGGCTCCCAACCGGATTTCATCTTGCACGCCGCCGCTACTGCCTTGGGGATCTCGATGAGATGTGTGCCGGCGGCTGCAGAAAGCGAGGGTGGAATATAGATGTTCAAGTCGTAGAGCAACGACACAACATAACCTGACCAGCCCACCGCGACCGTCGAGGCCGCAAATAGATACTCCAAGATCAAGTCCCATCCGATGATCCAGGCGACCAACTCGCCCAGCGTGGCGTAGCCATACGTGTAAGCCGAGCCGGAGACCGGAATCATGGCTGCAAACTCGGCGTAACACAGGCCGGCAAACGCGCAGGCGGTGCCGGCAAGGATGAAGGAAAGCACGATGGCCGGGCCGGCATATTTCGCGGCGGCTTGACCGGTAAGCACGAAGATGCCCGCGCCCACGATGGCGCCAATGCCCAGCGTGGTGAGATTGATCGGCCCCAAGGCACGACGAAGCCGGTGATCGTGGGCGACCTCGTTTTGGAGTGAGGTCGGACTTTTTCGTCGCAGTATCTTCATGCGGTGCCAGTCTCTTTACCCCGCCCCGTCCCATTGTGCAAGAAAAGGCTGCGACAGGACTGAAATGGAAGTTAAGCGTGACGATTTCAGTCTGCCGCCACTTGTTTTCCACTGCGGAATGCAGCAGATTGCGCACAGAACGACATCAGCCATGAGCAATCCAACCGTCGCGGTCATTGGAGCGTCCACGAACAGGGAGAAGTTCGGCAACAAAGCTGTGCGCGCCTTCCTCCAACAAGGCCACGACGTTTTCCCCGTCCATCCAACCGAGCAAACCATCGAGGGTCTGGAAGTGTTTCGCTCGGTGCTCGATATCCCTGCCGCACTCGACAAGGTCAGCCTCTACGTGCCACCGGCGGTCGGCATGAAGCTCGTGGACGAAATCGCAAAGAAAGGCTGCAAGGAACTCTGGCTCAATCCCGGCGCGGATTCCCCAGAGCTATACGAGAAAGCGCAATCGCTCGGTCTCAATCCCATCGTCGCCTGCTCCATCGTCGGCGTTGGCGTCAATCCGCACGCTCTGTAGAGTCACCCGGCGCCTGCACAAACTTCTTCTCGGCTTCGGCCACCAGCGTTGCGATGTCCAGTTTCGCCACGTCGCGCCGGCCACAAGCCCGCGCCGCCTCGACATCCTCCATCGTCCAGATGCCGGGAATGGCCATCGCGCACTTGGGACAACGGCCATCCCGCAAGTAGTTTTGCAGGACCACAAAACCGTCGCGCTCGATGAGCAACGCATTGCATCCCGGGCAGCGCGTGTTCTCCCAATCGCCAACACCGCCCGGCCGGTTGCCGGCATAGACAAATCGCAATCCCTCCTCGCGCCCGATCTCCGCCGCGCGCACCACCTGTCGCACGCCTGCATCGCGGCGGTCGCCCATCCGGTAGTCGCCGTGAAACGCCGTCACATGCCACGGGATGTCGGGTGAAAGGCTTCTGATGAACCGGGCGATGTCGCGCATTTCCTCCTCGCTGTCGTTGAACTGCGGCACGACCAGCGTCACCAACTCCACCCAGAAACCGCGTTCGTAGAGCAATCGGATCGTCGAAAGCACCGGTTCCAGCCGGCCGCCGAGCTTCCGATAATTCGCCGGGTTCATCGTCTTGAGGTCCACCTTGTAGAAATCCACCCACGGCCGCAGGTAATCCACCACCTCGCGCGTGCCGTGGCCGTTCGATACGAAGCTCGTCGCCAACCCCGCCTGCCGCGCCACGCGAAACACTTCGACCGCCCATTCACTCGTGATGAGCGGTTCGTTGTAAGTGCTCGACACCGACAGCGCCCCGCGCTGCCGCGCCACGTCCACGATTTGCCCGGCGCTGATCTCAAACACGTCCCCTCCTGCGTCTGTATCGCGCAGCGTCTGCGAACTGACCCAGTTCTGGCAAAAGCCGCAGTGAAAGTCGCAGCCGAGCATTCCAAAGCTGCACGCCAGCGACCCCGGCAATGCGTGATAGAAGGGTTTCTTCTCGATCGGGTCCGCCGCCAGTCCTGCCGCGTAGCCCATCGGCACCCGCAACTCACCGCCTTCATTGAAGCGCACCCGACAACTGCCCGCCTGTCCGTCGGCCACGAGACAGCGATGCGCGCACGCGACGCAACGCACCGTCTTTTCGGGCAGTTCTTCGTAGAGTGCGCCTTTCCTGGTCATCGCGCGCAGCCGCGATTCCAGCCCCGATACACCCTTGCCTGTCGGCGTCGTTCTCACTGTGTCCCACGAATATACCACGAACCTGCCACGCAGGCCGCCAGCACAACACAAGCGATCGTCATGCGTTTGGCAGGAATGCGCCAAAATCCTTAAGCCGCCGCTGGAGATATTTCACGTCGAGGCGATGCACCGACAGGTTCTGGTTGCCGGCCATCGCCGCAGCTATTCCCGCCGCCTGGCCGGTGATAAAGCAGCCCGGCATCACACGGATGGAACCATGCACCATCACGTCTGCGCTCACGCAACGCCCGGCCACAAGCAGGTTCTCCATGCCGCGCGGCGTCAGGATGCGATAGGGAATGCCATAGCTCTCGCCTTTGCCGTAGCGGAACGTGTTGTCGAACTCCTTGCGATGTTGCACGTAGGTGTCCTTGCCGGGACGCAGCGGGTGGATGTCGATCGAGTAGGCGTAGCGGCCGATCTCGTCGGGGAACGTCGCCCGCTTCTTGTAGTCCGCCAGACACAACACATAGTCGCCCATGATCCGCCGCGTCTCGCGCACACCGAGCAACGAGCCGGTAGCCACCAGCCGCGTCTTCTCAAACCCCTTCAAATACTCCCGGTAATAGCGTTCATACTCCTTGAGACCCTTGCGCCCCGCCACCAGCGCCTTCGTCAGCGACACCTCATCCGTCGCGTCCACGTCGAATGTATGGCCGATGTTGCCCGCGCCGAGTGTCTCGCCGAGCCGATGCATCCCCGTCAGATGCTCGTCGCGCACCGTGAACACCCTGTCGGCAAACGCTTTCTCCAACATGTGCCCGTCGGGCTGCGGCCCCTTCGGCCGGCTCTCCAACCATGTCTTCCAATCAATATCGCTCCACAAGCTGCACAGCGTCCCCGGCATGAGTTGTCCGGCCGCGCCGCCCTTCTCAAACGTCGCGCCCGCCCACGCCGCCAGGTCCCCGTTGCCCGTTGCGTCTATATACACCTTCGCCCGCACCGCAAATATCCCGCTCGGGGCCGCGCAAATCACATGCGAAATCCGCCCGCCTTCCGCCTCGACCCCGATCAAGCTCGTGTGAAACGTGAAAGCCGCGCCTGACTCTCCCACCATCGCGTCATACACACGCTTCAACGCCTCGATGTCGTGCGCCGGCCCGCGCAGGCCCTTCTCTTTCGCCAGTCGCTCGACGACCCGCTTGCCGAAACCGCCCGCGAGAAAATTCACCCCGTCGCTCACCTGCATGAACACTGGCACCCGGCCCGCCGTTCCCATCCCACCCAGACACGAATGTCCTTCCGCCAGATACACCTTCGCTCCCTGGCTGCGCGCCGCCACCGCCGCCGCTGTCCCTGCCGGCCCGCCACCCGCGACAAACACATCCACCTCATGCCGCACCGGGATCGTTCGTTGGAACACTACCGAGCCTTGCCCCACCCTAGCCGCCGCTCCCGCGCCCGGCGTCTCCGCCGCCGACGCCTTCACCGCGCCCGTCGCCCACGCGCCCGCAACCAGACCCGTTGCCTTCATCCAATCCCGACGATTCAAACGAGTATCCATGTCATCCTTCGTTGTTTTCCAAAACCAGAATTCCATCCAACGACCGTCCACCGCAGGATAGCAGAAGCCCCGTTTCTCGTCGCGAGGAAACACGCTTCTGCTGTCAGCGAGTCGCCTCCCACATTGCAGAGGGCTCCCGCGGAAACACAACGTGATCGCCATTCTCCTGACCAACCGCGCGCTTGCAGGACTGGCGGGGATGAGGCAGGCTGGGGTCGTGAGCGAAAAAATCGGAGTAGTCATAGCAGGATTGAATGGCGCGGTTGCGTCCACGGTCGTGGCCGGAGTTGAGTTGATCCGGCGCGGGCTGGCGGAGCCGATCGGGCTGTTGAGTGAAGACCCCGCCGTGCAGAAGATGGCGGCATTGGCGCCGTTGGACCGTCTGGTCTTCGCAGGCTGGGACCCGCGTCTGGAGAACGAACACGAAGCCGCCATCCGCAACGACGTGGTCGGCGTCGAACAACTCAAGCCCGTTGCCCCCGCGCTGCGCAAGCTGCGCGCCTGGCCCGCGCGCTGGAGCGTCGCCGCTGCCCGCCGCGATCTTGCCGCATTTCAGCGCAAGCACGGCCTCGCGCGCGTGGTCGTGGTCAACCTGACCTCGACGGAGCCGGCCGGCAAGCGCGGGGCGTCGGCCATCTACGCCCGCGCCGCCATTGAGTCGGGCTGTCCATTCGTCAACTTCACGCCGAACATCGCCGACGAGCTGCCCGCATTGCGCAAGCTGGCGGAGCAACGGGGCGTGCCGCTGGCGGGCAAGGACGGCAAGACGGGCCAAACGATGATGAAGAGCGTGCTCGCGCCGGCGTTTCGCGCGCGGTCGTTGCGCGTGGCTGGTTGGTTTTCCACGAACTTGCTCGGCAACGAGGACGGCCGCACGTTGAAGAATCCCGCCGCGCACCGCGCGAAGGAGAAGTGCAAGAGCGACCTGCTCGACCAGATGCTCGGTTATCGTGTCCCCTCGCACCTTGTGCAGATCAACTATTACCCGCCGCGCGGCGACAACAAGGAGGCGTGGGACAATATTGACCTCATCGGTTTCCTGGGCAAACCGATGGCGCTGAAGGTGAACTTCCTCTGCCGGGATTCGATTCTTGCCGCGCCGCTAGTGGTGGACCTGGTGCGGTTCATGGACCTCGCTGCGCGCCGCGGCGGGCGCGGACCGCAGGAGTGGCTGAGCTTCTATTTCAAGGCGCCCTACGCCCGCCACCAGCCCATCGAGCAAGGTCTGGCCGAGCAATACCGCGCGCTGCTGGCGCATCTGCGGCAAGTGAAATAGGACAAGGCGAGACGCCTGTCCTACGGGACACAAACCCACGGCAGCGATTGAATACGGCGCAGATTCTGTCGTCGAAGGGGACATGTTTGCCGAAATCCATTGCCCTGCTGACTCCGTATGATAGATTGTGCCCGCGTAGTTTGAATCTAAGGAGAATGAATCATGATCAAAGGAAATATCTTTCTGTGGTTGATGTTGGCGGTGACCGCGTTTGTGACGATTGGCTGTGATGAGCCTTATGTGGAAAAGCGCGTCATTCGCGAAGGCCCGGTCGTCGAACAACGTGAAGTGGTGAGGTAGTCCGCCGTGCAGCGCCAGCCCGCGCCCGAACTGCGCCGTGGCTGGCAGGGAGATTCAACATGATTCGCAAAGCCCTTCCATTGCTGGCAGTGCTATTGATGGTGAGCGCCTACGCGCAGGCGCCCATAGCCGAACAAGAAGTCGTCGCGGAAGGTCGCGCCGCCGGCGCCGATCTCAAGGCGCGTGACGAGGCCATTCAGAGGGCGTTGCGCTCCGCCGTCGAAAAAGGCGTTGGCGCGGTGGTGGACTCCGAGACGATGACGCAAAACTTCCAGTTGCTCGACGACAGGATTTACGCCGCGACCAAGGGTTACGTTCGCACCTACGAAATCGTCGGCGACAACAACGGCGAGGGCGGTATCTATCGCATCAAAGTGAAGGCCATCGTCGCGCTCGGCCAGTTGAGGAAGGACATCCAGGCACTCAACATCGTCAAGCAGCAGAAGAAGAACCCGCGCATCATGGTGCTCGGCGTCTCGCGCGTGGAGAACGCGCAGGTGGACAGCGCCGTGAAGATTCAGGACGTGCAGACGGCGCTGGAGATGCGGTTCTCCGAGCTGAACTTCCCGCTGGTGAGCAAGGAAGCCATGCAGGTTGCCAACGAGAAGGAACTCCAGGACGCCGGCCGTTGCGCCGCGCTGGGACGGAAGTTCGACGCCGAGGTGGTCATCACCTACGAAGCCATCAGCAGCCTGCAGGAAGCCAGCGATGCCTACGGCATTAAGGTCTTCGCGATGAGCGCCAACGTCAACGCGCGCGCCATCAACACCGACAGCGCCCGCATCATCTGCGTGGACCACGCCAGCGGCGTCGCCCGCGGACCGGGGCTGCTGCCCACCGCACAGAAGGCGTTCGGCGAGACAGCGGTCAAGCTCGCTGACAGCCTTTCGGCCAAGCTCGTCGAGAAATGGCGCAGCGAAGTCTTCAACACCGCCGACGTCAAGGTCATCATCAACAACATCAACTACGAAGGCCGCAACGCCGTCATGGACTGGCTCAAGCAGCAACGCGGCGTCTCCGGCATTCACGAACGGCTTTTCGCCAACAACTCGCTTGAAATGGATGTCACCGTGGAAGGTTCCATCTGGAGCGACTTCGACCGCGTCCTCGACAAGTGCCCTGCCCCAAAGCTGACGATCACATCGCGCACACCCAACCGGATCGATTGCGCGGTGAAGTAGTGGTCCCTGTCGATCCCCACTCCACTCCGGAATCCCTGTCTTCGTAGCCGCCGTCGTAAGACGGCGGACGGGGCGCGGCCCGCGCACAGCAGGAATTCCCCCGACTCACGTTGGGGCCTACCTGTACGGGCACCTGACGGTGCCATCATTCTCTGATCTTCACGCACCTCCCCTCCCCGCCTTGCCAAGACTTCGCGTTGCTGTTAGATAGATAGTTCATGCTTTTCAAAAAACTCACGGTGCTCGGCCCCGGCTTGCTCGGCGGCTCGATCGGGCTGGCGGCGCGCGCGCGGCAGATCGCCGCGCGGACGGTGCTTTGGGCGCGGCGGCCGGAGGCTTGTGACGAGGCGTTGGCGGCAGGCGCAGCCGACGCAGCGACGCTCGATATCAACGAAGCAGTGCGGGACGCGGACTTCGTGGTGCTCGCGACACCCGTCGGTGTGATGGGAGATATCGCGGCCAGAATGGCGCCGTCGTTGAAGCCAGAGGCGGTGGTGACGGACGTAGGGAGCGTGAAGTATCCGGTGGTCACGCAGCTCGATCATCTGCTGGCCGGCAAGGCCCGGTTTGTGGGCAGTCACCCGATGGCCGGCAGCGAACAGTCGGGCATCGCCGCGGCACGAAAGGAACTGTTCGAGGGGAGCGTTTGCATCCTGACGCCGACGGAACAAACGAACGCCGAGGCATTGCAGCAGGTTGCAGAGTTTTGGAAATCGCTGGGAGCGTCCATCCGCACGCTGCCGCCGCTGGAACACGACGAGGTCGTCGCCCGCGTCAGTCACCTGCCCCATCTGGTCGCGGCAGCCTTGGTGAATGTGATCTGCTCCGACGGGCCGCGGCCGTTGGAATTCGCCGGCGGCGGCCTGCGCGACACCACGCGAATCGCCAGCAGCCTGCCAGACATGTGGCAGGAGATCTGCCTCACCAACCGCGATGAGGTCTGCCGCGCGCTGGAAGAATTCATTGGGCAGCTCGAAGCCGTGCAGACCATGCTGCGCAACAAGGAAGACGTCAACCTCGCCGCCTTCCTCAAGCGCGCCAAGTTTTTCCGCGACGAGATGAAGTTTAGAAAATGAAATCTTCGCAGTCTGAGTCATCGGCCAAAAAAAACTCCGCCACGCCGCCCGTCGTCATTGCCATTGACGGCACGAGTGGTTCCGGCAAGAGCACAATCGCCAAGGCGCTCGCGCGGCATTTTGGATTTGTCCACGTGGACACCGGCTCCATGTATCGCACGGTGACATGGCATTGCTTGCAACACGGCGTGGACTGCAATGACACGCCGTCCATCCTGCGCGCGATACGGGAGATGAACGCCGACTTCCGGCTCTGCGACGGGCGAATCGTGATGTTTGTCGGTGGCGTCGATCCGGGCGAGGCGTTGCGCAGCGAAGCCGTCACACAGAATGTGTCGCTTGTGGCGCGTGTGCCGGAGGTGCGGGCGCTGCTGGTGACGGAGCAACGCGCGCTGCTGCGGTTCGGCTCGCTCATCATGGAAGGACGCGACATCGGCTCGGTGGTGTTTCCGGACACGCCGTTCAAGTTTTACGTGGACGCCGACCCGGCTGTGCGCGCCGCGCGTCGCGCCGGCGACGGCTACGCGGACCAAGTCACGCGGCGCGACCAACTCGACTCGACACGAAAGGTGTCGCCGCTGGTGGTGCCGCCCGGCGCTTGCCTCGTGGACACCAGCAAGAACACACCACAGCAAACCACCGCGCTGGCGCTGGCAGAGTTGAAACGTCGCGGCCTATGACCACCGCAGACTCCACACCGATGCGCATGCGCCCGTGGTATCGCCTGGCAAAAACGACGGCGCGACTGCTGTATGAAGCGCTCTTCAACTTCCGCATCCACGGAGCCGGAAACGTTCCGCCGAGTGGCGGGGTGCTGCTCGCCTGCAACCACGTCAGTTTCCTCGACCCGCACGCGGTGGGCGCGGGCTGTCCGCGCGAGGCATGCTTCCTGGCGCGCAAGACGCTTTTCGTTGGAAAACTGCAAAGCGCGTTACTGCACAGTTGGAACGTCGTGCCGGTGGACCTGAGCGGCAAACCCGACATCACCGGGCTGAAGGCCATCATGAGCCGCCTCCGGCAAGGCTATGCAGTGACGCTGTTCCCTGAAGGCACGCGCTCGCACGACGGCGGCTTCCAAGAAGCGAAACCTGGCGTGGGCCTGCTCGTCGCCAAGGCCGGCGTGCCCGTGGTGCCCGTGCGGATGTTTGGCGCTTACGAAGTCTGGCCGCGCAACCAGAAGCTGCCGCGCCGCGGCCAAGTGGACATCGTGTTCGGCAAACCGGTGTATTACGATGCCATGATCGCGGAGGCGCGCGCGAAAGGCGGCGCGATGATGAAGGACCTCTATCAACGCATCGCCGACGACGTGATGGAACACATCAAGGCGTTGCGATTGGAGTGAGCCGCCTCTCCCTTCTGCTGCCACCTACAGCCGCCGCGCCTTGAAAAGCGTCAGTTCCTCGTCCTTGCGGCCAAAAATGCGTTCATGCTCCTCGATCACGTAGCGGTCAGTCATTCCGCTGATGTAGTCGCACACGGCGCGGTGCAGGCCGATTTTTCCGATGCGTGCGCGACTCTGACTGCCAAGAATGCGCGGCTGCTTCAGGGCCGCCTCGAACAACTCAGCCATGAGCACACACGCGCGCTTGTTCACATTTTCCACCGCCGCGTTGTAGTAGAGGTTGTGATAAAGATAGTCACGCAGCAGAAGCGTGCGTTTGTGCAACGCAGGACTGTAAGCGATGAGCGGCTGCTCCCAACGCCGCACGTCGTCAGCACTGTGGACGCCGGCTTTCTCAACGAGATGGTTGGAGTGGGCAATGACGTCCTCCACCTGCGCATTGATCAGGCAGCGAATCGCAAAATAGCTGCGCCTCGTCGCATCGTGGCGTGGATGCTGTTTCGCAACGTGTTCGCTGATCTCCTGCCATAGCTCGACCGTCGCCAGTCCCTCTTCTGTCAACAACTTCGCGCCAAGGCCGTCGTCAATGTCATGGCTGTAATAGGCAATCTCGTCGGCGGCGTTCGCGATCTGCGCCTCCAGCGACGGACTCTTGACCTCGAACCCGATGGCTTTGCCCGGCCGGTCGAACCCGGTGACATGCTTCGCCAATCCCTCGCGCGTCTCATAGGTCAGGTTCAACCCGTCAAACTCGGGATACTTCTTCTCCAGTTCATCCACGATGCGCAGGCTCTGCTGGTTGTGCTCGAAGCCGCCGTGCGCCGCCATGAGCTCGTTCAGCGTCCGCTCGCCGCTGTGGCCAAACGGCGAGTGGCCGAGGTCGTGCGCCAGCGCGATGGTCTCGGCAAGGTCTTCGTTGAGCCGCAACGCCCGGGCGATCGAGCGCGCGATGGCCGCCACTTCAATCGAATGCGTCAGCCGCGTGCGAAAGTGGTCGCCGGTGCCATTGAGGAAAACCTGCGTCTTGTATTCCAGCCGGCGGAATGCCCGCGAGTGGATGACGCGGTCGCGGTCGCGGGCAAACTCCGTGCGCAAATCGTGCGACGACTCCTTGTGCATGCGCCCGCGGCTGTCGGCGCTCTTCTGCGCGTAAAGCGCGAGGCTCTTCTGTTCCTGCTGCTCCTGTTGTTCCCGGCTGGTTAACACGCGGCTACTCTGTCAAACGAAGCCGCAAGCTTCAAGCGCGGTATTGCGCATCGGCTGGCAGGCGCGCA
>JBAZIR010000151.1:0-12327 GCA_041651735.1 Verrucomicrobiia bacterium
AGAACGGTATATGCGGGACGACTGTCCTGCTCTAAATCCCACTCAGGTGGCTCTCACTCAAGCTGCTTGATCTTGACGTTGCGGAAGTAAATCGGCGCGCCGCCGTGCTTACCCTGAAGCCCGATGTGGCCCTTCGTCGGCAACTCAGCCATCGGCCGGCTCAACCACGGCGGGATGTCGCTGCCGTCCGGGTTCTTTTTGGCGGAGGTCCATTGCTTGATATCGGCTTCGGTGACGAGTTCGCCGTTGAGCAAGACGCAGATCATCGGCCCTTTGCAGACAACGGTCATCCGGTTCCATTCACCGGCTTTCTTAACGGCCTGCTTCTTCGGCGCGGATCGTCCGAAAAGGCCGCCGCATTTCCAAGTGGCTGCCGCCTTCGCCCACTTGGGCGCGCTGTCGTCGAGAATCTGAATCTCCACCGAATTTGGAATCCAGTTTTTCATGTCGGAGGCATAGACGATCACGCCGCTGTTGGCCGCCTCGCCATTCTTGAACTCCAGATCGAGGATGAAGTTCTCGTATTGCTTCTGCGTCCAGATGCACTCGTCCTTCGACGCCGTCAGCAGGCCGTCCTCGTAGAACCAGATGCCTTTGGAAAACGTCGCATTGGACAGTTCGACGTTGAAGAGGCTCGCCCAGTTCGCGGAGTCAGGGTGTGTCTTTGGCGGCACGATATCGCCCGCGCCCGCCGTCGCAACCCATCCCAAACAAATCGCCATCACCACGGCCATCATTTTCTTCGTCATTGTCTTCTCCTGTCTTCGCTGTGAACTGTCGGCGTTGAAAAACTTGTGTTCAGTCTGCCAGAGGGGAATGTATTCGCGCAACAAGAACGACCGGGCGCCGCACTGTCATGGGGTCGTCGTCGCAGGCTGTTCCTGATTCGGACGGATCATGATCGTGACGCCCTGCGGGTTCTGCTGCAAGCCGTCGAACATCCGCTGGAGCTTCATCCGAAACTCCTCGTCCTGCTGTGCCCGCTGGCCCAACTGGTCAAGCCTCGTCGCGGAAATCATCTGGCTGTTGCCATCCGCATCCGTGCAGGAAAACTGGATGGTCACCTTGTCGCCCTTCAGTCCGCGGAACGGGTTGCGTTCATGGGCTGCAGCCGCCGCTGAGGCTCCGTCCGCGTCCATGTTCTCCAACACGATGCAGTAGGCGGTCTTCGTCATGCCTTTCTGGATGAGGTCGAGCCGCATCTGCGTGCCGAAGTTGCGACGGTTCAGCACCGCCTGAAATTCCTGCGGGCTAGCCACCGGCTGACCGTCGGCGCGCACAATGACGTCCGACCTTTCCAAACCGGCGACCGCCGCCGGACTTTCCTTCGCGATACTCTGGACCATGATCCCCTGCCCCGCTGGCAGCTTCGGCAAATGTGAGCGGACGATGTCCGGTATCGGCTCCGTGGTCACACCGATCCATTTCGGCGGCTGTCGAAGCGGCATTGGTGGCGCCTGTTTCACTGCGGCCGTATCGCGCTGTCCTTCAGCCGCGCAGACATCCCCTGTCCCAAACCAGCAACCCGTCCCCACCATCATCACGAGCAATCCACCCGCAAATCGCAACGTCTTCATGTCGCGCAGTCTGCCAGACCCGAAAGGAATCGTCCAACAGGAACAGCAACATCCCCATTGTCATCAACCGTGCTCGTTGCCAGCCGCGGGATTGGCGGCGGCCACTCCGGCTGCAATAAGTCAGCCTACGATTGCCGCAGCCGCGCCCGCCAGTCTTCCAAGACTTGACGTTCGTGTTTGAAGGCCATCGTCGCAGGCAATGCGTCGGGCGCAAACCACCCGATCTCGCTGGCGTCGTCGGCGGCACGCGGCTCGGCGTCATCCATCGGCTCGGCGATATAGTAGATGTTCAGCGTCCACTCGTCCGCGTCATCGCCGCCGTAGCAGTCCATGTAGATGCCGAACAGTCCGACGAGCCGCACATGCAAGCCGGTTTCCTCAAGAATCTCACGGCGAGCGCCGACTTCGGGATGCTCGTTCTCGTGCAGAAAACCGCCAGGAGTATCCCAATGGCCCTTGAACGGCTCGATCGCACGGCGCACCAGCAGCACCCGCCCGCCGCGCACCACCAGAGCGCCGGCGCACGGCTTGGAGTTTCGAAAATGTTCGGCGCCGCACAACTCACATTTCTGCGAGCGATGAGGCTCCGTTGCCGGAGCCAGCGCGCGGCCGCAAGCAGGGCAGAATTTTCGTTGCATGGCGGGTCGTGGCGCGTGCGCGACTGCCGCGCACGCTCTCTGCGTTACGGCTTCGAAGCGAGCAAACGTTGACGAAGCTGTTCGTGCTGCACCCACAACTGATCGGGCAGCCGCGAGCCAAACTGGTCAAAGAACTTTTTGACCGAGTCGAGTTCTGCCAGCCACTCCTTCTTGTTCACTGCCAGCAGTCTCTCCATCGATTCCGCAGGCAGTTTCAGACCGGTCATGTCGATGTCTTTCGGATCGGGCACGTAGCCAATGGGCGTCTTCACACCCGTAACTGCATTCCGCGATCGAGCCAGGATCCACTCGATGATGCGCAGGTTCTCACCGAAACCGGGCCACAAGAATCTGCCCTTCTCGTCGGTGCGGAACCAGTTGACGTGAAAAATTCTCGGTTGCCGCCGAATGTGCTCGCCCATGTCGAACCAGTGGCCGAAGTAATCCGCCATGTTGTAGCCGCAGAACGGCAGCATCGCCATCGGGTCGCGCCGGATTTCGCCAATCGCGCCGACCTGCGCTGCCGTGCGCTCGCTCGCCATGGTCGCGCCCATGAACACGCCATGTTCCCAATTCATCGCCTCATACACCAACGGCGCAAGCGTTGCGCGCCGGCCGCCGAAGATGATCGCGGAAATCGGCACGCCGTGATGCTGGTCATAGCGGAACGAGTGCGTTGGACAATTGGTGAACGGCGCGGTGAAGCGGCTGTTCGGATGGCTGGAAAGGATCGCCTTGCCGTCCGGCTCGGTCATGCCGGGCCGCCACTTCTTGCCCTGCCAGTCCAATGCCTTGGCAGGCGCCGGATCGTCGTGCCCCTCCCACCATTCGGTGCTAACGGGCCGCATGGCGACGTTGGTGAAAATCGTGCCCTGCTTGACCGTGAGCATCGCGTTCGGATTGGTGCGCATGTTCGTGCCAGGCACCACGCCGAAGAAGCCCATCTCCGGGTTCACCGCCCAGAGCTGGCCATCGGTATCCACGCGCATCCACGAGATGTCATCGCCGACCGTCCAGATGCGATACCCTTTTCGCTTCAAACCCTCCGGCGGCAGCAGCATCGCCAGATTGGTCTTGCCGCAGGCGCTTGGAAACGCGGCAGCCACATACAGGTTGCGGCCGCCCGGCTCTTCGACGCCGAGGATCAACATGTGCTCTGCGAGCCATTTCTCCCGCTGCGCCAGCACACTGGCGACGCGCAACGCAAGGCACTTCTTGCCCAGCAGCACGTTGCCACCGTAACCGCTGCCGACCGACCAGATGGCGTTGTCTTCCGGAAAATGCAGAATCAACCGGCGATTGATGTCGAGGTCCGCCTTGCTGTGCAGGCACTTGGTGAAATCCCCCTCCGGCCCGAGCGCGTTCAACGCCGCCTCGCCCATGCGCGTCATGATTCGCATGTTCAACACGACGTAAATGCTGTCGGTCAACTCGATGCCGATCTTGGAGAACGGCGACCCGATCGGTCCCATTGCGAATGGCACCACATACATCGTCCGGCCCTTCATCGCTCCGCTGAAGAGTTCACGGGCTTTGCGATAAGCTTCGCGCGGGCTCATCCAGTTGTTGGTCGGGCCGGCGTCGCCTTGGAAACTGGTGCAGATGTAGGTCAGGTGCTCCGTGCGGGCGACATCGTTCCTCGCGGTGCGATGCAGGTAACAGCCGGGCATCTTGCGCTGGTTCAGCTCGATGAGTTCGCCGGTCTTCAGCGCCTCCGCTGTCAATCGGTCGCGCTCCTCCTCCGAGCCATCGCACCAATAGACATGATCCGGCTGGCACATCGTGGCCATCCGATCCACCCATTCCTTTACATGCGGATACTTGATCATAGTGGGTAATCACTTACACGAATCCCCGGCCTCGTCAACATCTGCTTCGTATTTTTGCCGTTATTTCGCCGCCCCCCACCCACCCGACAAAATTTGTCGGCTGTGGAATGTGACACCGCCATGCAACCACATCCCGTTCGTCCGAACGAGCGTCTCATATCTGCTTTCACACGATTGGCAGATCGCGCAATCTTCATTTCCGCTTGTGGCTGCGGAAGGAGGAATGTAACGTGCCCGTATTTATTACGAAGAAGCGCGGTGGGAATTGCCCTCCGAGAAGCAGGTTGCAGGTGGAGTGAGAGCCGCAAGCAAATGGTTATGAGGTTTTTTCCTGACAAATGGATGAGAATGGGTGTGATAGTCGGCCTCTTCCTTCTTTCGATCAACCCGGTTTCAGCAGAGAACTACGCTCTGGTGTTCAGCGGTGGCGTGGATGCATCCAACAACCACGACCGCTATTACGAGGAAACCCTGCGGATATGGCAGGACCTTGTGAGTTGCTGGGGATACGACGTGAACAACGTGTATGTGTTGTTTGCCGATGGCACAAACCCGGCCATTGACCGCTCCAGTGGCGTGAGTTCGGACTGGAGCTCGATTGTCAGCGCCGGTGGGAACATCAGCGCCGCCACGACAAACGATTTCAAGAATGTGATTCAAACCATCGGCAGCAGCATGGTGAGCGGGAGTGACAGCTTTTTCTTCTGGTCGTTTGACCATGGTTCCCAGACCGAGCCTGCCGTCAAGGGCAGCGGTTCGTTGTGCGCTTGGAACGATGAATCCATCTATTCCAGCCAGTTCACCACTTATTTGGACCCGGTGCTCAGCCAGACGCCCACTTGGGATGCTTACATCTTCACGCAATGCTACGCCGGCGACATGGCCAGCAGTCTGGGCATTACTTCCGATGATACCAATCGGTTCACCTCCTAGGCGGCGGCATGGAATGAAGTGTCGTATGATAGAGGGTTTGCCGACGCATGGGCCAGCGGCATGGAAGCAGGCCACACGTTGACACAGACTTTGGGAACCTACGCCGTGAACAACGACCCATTTGGTCCCAATGGGACCAAGGAGGAGACTCCCGGGTGGGTCGGCGGCCTCTTTTCCATGGCCGTGCCGGAACCGGGATCGGGATTGCTGTTGTTCCTCTCTTGGGGAATTGTTCGCACCACCCGTCGCAAGAGGTAGCCGTGCGTCGTCCGCGCTTGCGTCGCCGCAATCAATACCGGAAGCGGCCAAACACTCCGTGACGCACTGAAAGTCGCGCCGCTTTGTCGTTTGCTGGCAAGTTGCGATGAACCTGCAGACCGGATATCATAGTGCACATAGCCATGTCCGAATCCTCAGAACATCAGTCAGAACCTCTTTCGAATGAGGAATATCAGCGAGAGTTCCAGCGTTTGGTCCGCGAGATGGAGGAGCGGTTTGCAATTGGTGATTCTCCCCGGGAGCAATTGCTTTTTGCGATGGGCGTGATTGAGCAAGAGATGAACGGCAACGGAGGCTGCCATTGGGTGGAGGAGGATTACGCTGACTATATGGACACGCTCCGTAATGCCCTGACCAGCGAGACGAGTTTCTCCGCGGAGCAGTTGGGCAGAATCCGGTGGGCATTGGATGAGATTCTTGCCTGCGGTCGCGAACTTGAGAGCGTCGGGGAGTCAGACCGCAATGCAACCGAGGCGGTTGATTACTTGATCGCACGCGTTGTGGATTGGTGCCACCTGCATGCGGCGAAGGGGTAAAACCACACTTCGAGCGCCCGTTCCTTGCGCGACACCGTGCGCGTTGTTTTCCCCCGGTCAAAATCACTTCTACGGCAAATCCGTCGCGCCCATCAGCCAGCGGTCGCACTCGCGCGCGGCCCCACGACCTTCATTGATGGCCCACACCACGAGGCTTTGGCCACGACGACAGTCACCGGCGGCAAAGACGCCGGGGATGTTCGTCGCGAACCGGCCGTGTTCGGCCTTGAAGTTGGATCGCGGGTCGCATTCGAGCTTCAGCGCCCTGGCGAGAGTCTCTTCAGGCCCGAGGAAGCCCATCGCCAACAGGACGAGCTGCGCGGGAATGACCCGCTCAGTGCCGGCAACGCTCTTCGGAATGAACTGGCCCTTGTCGTTTTTCATCCACTCGACGTTGACGATCTCAATGCCTTTGACCTGTCCCTGTTCATCTCCGACGAAACGCTTCGCGGTGACGAGGTAGTGGCGCGGGTCGGCGCCAAACTTCGCGGCGGCTTCCTCCTGGCCGTAGTCCATCTTGTAAACCTTCGGCCACTGCGGCCACGGGTTGTCCGCAGCGCGCTCCAGAGGCGGCTTGGCGAGAATCTCAAGCTGGTTGATGTCCGTGCAGCCGTGGCGCAACGAGGTGCCAACGCAGTCGGTCCCGGTGTCGCCGCCGCCTATGACAACAACGTGTTTGCCTTCGGCGCTGATGAAGTCGCCGGTGCAGCTGCTGTCGAGCACCCGCTTGGTGTTGGCGGTGAGGAAGTCCATCGCAAAGTGGATGCCCTTGAGGTTGCGGCCCTCGATGGCCAGATCGCGCGGCTTCGTGGCGCCGACGCAGAGCACGACGGCATCAAATTCCTTCAGGAGTTTCTCGGCGGGATAATCAGTTCCGATCGCGGTGTTCGGCGCGAACTTCACGCCCGCCCTCTCCATCAACTCGACACGGCGCAGGACGACCTGCTTGTCGAGTTTCATGTTCGGGATGCCATACATCAGCAATCCGCCAATGCGATCCGCACGCTCAAAAACAGTGACGATGTGTCCGGCAACGTTGAGCTGCTCGGCCGCCGCCAATCCCGAGGGGCCGGAGCCGACGACGGCGACGTTCTTGCCAGTGCGCTTCGACGGCATGGGCACAGGCACCCAGCCTTTTTTCCACGCGCGGTCAATGATCTCGCACTCGATCTGTTTGATCGTGACGGGCGGCTCGTTGACGCCGAGACAGCAGGAGCCTTCGCACGGCGCGGGGCAGACGCGGCCGGTGAACTCCGGGAAGTTGTTGGTCTTCAACAACCGCTCCATCGCTTCCTTCCAGATGCCGCGATAAACGAGGTCGTTCCACTCCGGGATGAGGTTGTTGATCGGACAGCCCGACGCCATGCCGGCCAGCAGGCGGCCGACGTGGCAGAACGGCACGCCGCAGTCCATGCAGCGCGCGCCTTGCAGTTTGAGTTTCTCCTCCGGCAGATGCTGGTGGAACTCGTTCCAATGCTTGATGCGTTCCAGTTCAGGCTGGTCTTGCGGCAGCTCGCGCTTGAACTCCATGAATCCGGTTGGTTTGCCCATATAACCCTGTAAAACGTAAATCGTGATACGGCTTAGTTGCCACCGACTCGGGCGAGGTCCGATTTGTTCTCCTCGAAAGCACGCATGACGGCTTCGTCGCCAGTGAGTCCGGCGTCCTTGGCCCGATTGAGACATTCGAGCATGCGCTGGTAATCCTTCGGTATGACCTTGACGAACTTGCCGACAATGCCCTCCCAGAGTTCGAGAATGCTCTCAGCCCGGTGGCTGGCAGTGCGCTCATAGTGCCGCTTGATCATCCGGTAAACCTCCGCCTTCTCCTCCGGGTCGGACAATGTCTCGAGGTTTACCATGTCCTTATTGCAGCGGGTCGGGAAATCGCCGGCCAGATCGAGCACGTAGGCAACGCCGCCAGACATGCCCGCGGCAAAGTTCCGCCCGGTGCTGTCGAGCACCACCACACGGCCGCCGGTCATGTATTCGCAGCCGTGGTCGCCCACCGACTCGACGACAGCATTGAGGCCGCTGTTGCGGACGCAGAACCGCTCGCCGGCCATGCCGCGCACGTAGGCCTCGCCGCTCGTGGCGCCGTAGAACGCCACGTTGCCGATGATGATGTTTTTCTCCGGCACGAACGTGGAGCCTGGCGGCGGGCAGACGACAATCTTGCCGCCACTGAGACCCTTGCCGAAATAATCGTTGGCGTCGCCTTCCAACTCCAGCGTAATGCCGCGCGGCAGGAACGCGCCGAAGCTCTGTCCGGCCGAGCCGACAAACTTCAGACGGATTGTGTCGTCAGGCAGCCCGTTGGCTCCCCAACGCCTCGTCACCGCGCTGCCGACCTGCGTGCAAACGACGCGGTTGACGTTCCTGACCGGCAATGTCGCGCGCACCTTCCTGCCCTCCTCGATCGCGGGCGCGCACAGCTTCAGCAACACCTGCTGATCTAGCGAATCCTTCAGGCCGTGGTCCTGCGCAATCTGCCGGTAACGGCCAACTTCAGGTCCGACCGGCGGCTGGTAGAAAATGCGCGAGAAGTCGAGGCCCTGCGCTTTGTAGTGGTCGAGTGCCTTCGCCTTGTCGAGCTTGTCGGCGCGCCCCACCATCTCGTTGATGGTGCGGAAGCCGAGCTTCGCCATTTCCTCGCGCAGGTTCTGCGCGACCATGTAGAGGAAATTGATCACGTGCTCCGGCTTGCCGGTGAATTTCTTCCGAAGCTCCGGGTTCTGGGTTGCGACGCCCACCGGACAGGTGTCCGAGTGGCACACGCGCATCATGATGCATCCCATGACGACCAGGGGCGCCGTCGCAAAACCGAACTCTTCCGCGCCCAGCATCGCGGCCACCGCGACATCGCGACCAGTGCGAAGCTGGCCGTCGGTCTCGACAAAGACGCGGCTGCGAAGGTTGTTCAGGACGAGTGTCTGGTGCGCCTCGGCCAGGCCGAGTTCCCACGGCGTGCCGGCGTGTTTGATGCTTGTCAATGGCGACGCGCCCGTGCCGCCATCGTAACCGCTGATGAGAATCACGTCGGCGTGACCCTTCGCAACACCCGCGGCGACGGTGCCGACGCCAATCTCGGAGACGAGCTTGACGCTGATGCGCGCGTCGCTGTTGGCGTTCTTAAGGTCGTGGATCAGCTCCGCGAGGTCCTCGATCGAGTAGATGTCATGGTGCGGCGGCGGTGAGATGAGACCGACGCCGGGCGTGGAATACCGCGTCTTTGCGATCCACGGATAAACCTTCCTGCCCGGAAGCTGGCCGCCTTCGCCAGGTTTGGCGCCCTGTGCCATCTTGATCTGAAGCTCCTTCGCGTTGACGAGGTAATCGCTCGTGACGCCAAAGCGCCCGCTGGCCACCTGCTTGATGGCGCTGCACTTTGAGTCGCCGTTCGGGCCGGGTTGGAAGCGCGCCGGGTCCTCGCCGCCCTCGCCGGTGTTGCTCTTGCCGCCGATTCGGTTCATGGCGATGGCGAGCGTCTCGTGCGCCTCCTGGCTGATGGAGCCGTAGCTCATCGCCCCGGTCTTGAAACGCTTGACGATGCTCTCCACCGACTCGACCTCGTCGAGCGGAATCGGCTTGTCGAGATACTTCAGCTCGAACATGCCGCGCAACGTGCACAGGTGCCGCAATTGTTCGTCAATCTCGCGGCAATACTCCTTGAACACGGCGTAGTTGTTCGTCCGCGCCGAGAGTTGGAGCTTGTGGATCGTCTCCGGATTGAAAAGGTGATACTCGCCGTCAGCGCGCCACTGATACTGCCCGCCCGACCGCAACGTCGGCGGCTGCTGTCCACGCTCCGGAAACGCCGCGTGATGGCGCAGGCGCGTTTCCTCGGCAATGCCGTCGAGATCGACGCCTTCCACCTGCGAGGCCGTGTTGGTGAAGTACTTGTCAATGACGCGACGACTGAGGCCAATCGCCTCGAAAATCTGCGCGCCACGGTAGCTCTGGATGGTGGATATGCCCATCTTCGACATCGTTTTCACCACGCCTTTTACAGCCGCTTTCACGTAGTTCTTCACCGCCTTCTTGTGGTCAAGGCCGGTGAGCAATCCCTCGCGGATTCTGTCGTCGATCGCCTCAAACGCCAGGTGCGGATTGATCGCCGTCGCGCCGTAGCCGATCAGCAACGCGAAGTGATGCACCTCGCGCGGCTCGCCCGACTCCAGCACCACGCCCACCCGCGTGCGCGTGCCCTCGCGGACCAGATGATGGTGCAATCCTGCCACAGCCAGCAACGCGGGAATCGGCGCCTGCGTGCTGTTCACGCCACGGTCGGAAAGAATGATGATGTTCACGCCCCTGGCAATGGCGGCATCGGCCTTCTCAAACAATTCCTCCAGAGCCTTTTCGAGGCCCTTGCCGCCGGATTTCGACGGGAACAGGATGGGCAGTGTCACCGACTTGAATCCAGGCTGCTCGATGTGGCGCAGCTTCTCCAACTCCTCGTTGCTGAGGATCGGACGGTCCAATTCGATCATGCGGCAGCTCTCCGGACCGGGCTTGAGCAGGTTCCGCTCGGAACCGATCAGCGTGTGCGCCGACATGATGATCTCTTCGCGGATGCAGTCCACCGGTGGATTGGTGACCTGCGCAAAGAGTTGCTTGAAGTAATTGTAGAGCAGTTGCGGACGGTTCGACAACACCGCCAGCGGCGTGTCGGTCCCCATCGCGCCAATAGGCTCGACACCGTCCGTGGCCATCGGTCCCAGGATCTTCCGCAGTTCCTCGAACGTGCAGCCAAACGCCATCTCGCGCTGGATCATCGTGTCGTGATCCGGTTCGTAAACGTGCGGCGGGTCGGGCAGTTTGTCGAGATGGATCATCTCCTGGTCGAGCCACACCCGATACGGCTGCCCGGAGGTGATCTTGTTCTTCAGTTCCTCGTCAGCAACGATGCGGCCTTCCTCGGTATCAATAAGGAACATGCGGCCGGGCTGAAGCCGTCCCTTTTCGAGCACGCGCTCCGGCTCGACGGGCAACACACCGACCTCGCTGGCCATGATGACCAGATCGTCCTTGGTGACGTAATAGCGCGACGGGCGCAGGCCGTTGCGGTCGAGCACGGCGCCAATCTTCCGGCCATCCGTAAACGCGATCGAAGCCGGGCCGTCCCACGCTTCCATCAGGCACGCGTGGAACTCGTAGAAAGCGCGCCGCTGGTCGCTCATGCTCTCGTGGTTTTCCCACGGTTCCGGGATCATCATCATCACCGCGTGTGGCAGGTCCCGGCCGGAAAGGACCAGAAACTCCAGACAGTTGTCGAACATCGCCGAGTCGCTGCCATCACTGCAAATGATCGGCCGCAGCTTATTGATATCGTCGCCCCACAGGTCGCTCTCGAAAAGCATCTGGCGGGCGTGCATCCAGTTGATGTTGCCGCGAAGCGTGTTGATCTCGCCGTTGTGGGCCAGATAGCGATACGGATGCGCGCGCGGCCAGCTTGGGAACGTATTGGTGCTGAAGCGCGAGTGAACCAGGCAAAGCGCACTCTCGACTGCCGGGTCCTTGAGGTCGGGATAGAACTCCTCGACCTGCTCGCACATCAACATGCCCTTGTAGATGAGCGTTTTGAACGAAAGACTGCACACATAGAAATGCTCTCCCCCGGCAATCTTCCGCCCGTCATAACCGTAGCGGATGACGTGCTCGGCGCGCCTGCGAATGACGTAGAGCTTGCGCTCGAACGCAGCGTCGTCACAAAGCTTCGAACTGCGCCCGATGAACACCTGCCGGACGAATGGCTCCGCCGCCTTTGCGGTCGCGCCCAGCGTGAAGTCGCTGGTCGGCACCGTGCGCCAACCGAGAACGGTCTGTCCTTCCTCTGCAACGATCTGCTCAAAAACCTTTTCGCACTCGCAGCGCTCCGCGGCGTCCTGCGACATGAATATCTGGCCGACGCCGTATTCCGCGCGGCCCGGCAACGCGATCCTGGCGGCACTCGCGGCGATTTTCAGAAACTCGTGCGGCATCTGCATCAAGATGCCGGCGCCGTCGCCGGTATTGTTCTCGCAGCCACACGCGCCACGATGACGGAGATTGACCAGCGCCGTCAGGGCGTCGCGGACGATCTTGTTGGACTGCTTGCCCTTGATGTTGACGACGAAAGCGACGCCGCACGCGTCGTGCTCATAACGTGGGTCGTACAACCCTTGTGCTTTCGGAGCCTGTAACATATTCCGCCTTTCAACCTTTCTGCACTGCCGCGCTGCCACTGCCATTCTTCAACACCTCGATAAACGCCTCGGTGTTCGCGTAAAGTTTCCGTCCGCGTCGGTGAACGATGCCCAGGGGACGCGCGAACGGGTGTTCTGCAAACGGCACCGCCGCCAACGTGCCCATCCGCAATTCATTCTCCAGGCTCGGCATCGGCAGTACAGAAATCCCCGAACCGGCCTCCACGGCACGTTTGATCGCCTCAATGTTGTCGAATCGCAGAACCGGCTTCACATCCGCCCCTTGGGTTCGCAAATACTGCTCCACCCTCTTTCCAACCACCAGTCCAGCATCGAAACCCACATAG
>JBAZIR010000152.1:0-12326 GCA_041651735.1 Verrucomicrobiia bacterium
GGCGGACTCGCGCGCGCGGCTGGAGCCTTTGCGCAAGGCGCACGCCGCGGCGTCATCGTGGACAATTCCGCCCGTGACGACGCCACTGCGTCAGGTCATGATCGGCTGGCAACCCTACGGTAAAGGATTTGTGGCTGATTCTGCCGAACCTCACGGCGGCGAACTTTGCGTCCGTTGCGAAACCGAACCGGCCCAGCCCACCGCCGGCCTTGTGCAACAGTTCGACCTCCAGCAGAAGGAGCCTCGTCCCATTTGCATCACAGCATGGAGCCGGGCCGAAAACGTGTCAGGCAGGCGCAACGGCGACTACGCGATCTTCGTGGACGCCACCTGCGCTGACGGCACGGTGATGAACGGCCATTGCGCACCGTTTGCGACCGGAACACACGGTTGGGAACAAGCCACGTTGCGTCTGTCGCCCAAAGCGCCGATTCGCGTCCTCCGGTTGCATCTGATGTTTCGCCGCCACGCTGGTCGCGTCTGGTTCGACGACGTCGAACTCAAGACAGAGCAGTAACCCGCAGCCCTCTGCATCGCTGCCTCCTGAAGAGCGCGCTTGTATCGCCGCGGGTCTCTGCCTACGCTCGCAAGCGACCTGTTGCATGCGGTGTTCTTGACGACCGGACAGAGCTATGAGCATGCGCTTCTGCAATCAACTGACCGAGGCTGACACGAGGCTGATCAAGACGAGGTTGGATGACTTTGTTCCGCGCGAGGTGTTTGACGCACACACGCACATCCTTCACAGCCGGCACTTCGCCGAGGGGAAACGGCCCGAATTCATTCCCGCCAACACCGCGTTCGGGTTGCGGCAGTTCAACGAAACGATGGCCCGTTGGCTTCCGGGTCGCGTGGTCAACGGGCTGTTCTTTGGCTATCCCTGCGCCGGCAACGACCGCACTGGGGAGAATGCGTTTGTGGCTGGAGAGATTGCCGCAGTGCGTGCGACCCGTGTGAGCCGCGCGCTCGCGTTGCTGGCGCCGGAGGACGACCCGGCGCGGGCTCGACAACTCATCGCCCAGCATCGTTTCGTGGGCATCAAGCCGTATCGGCTCTACGCGCACATCGCCGACACGGCGCAGGCGACGATCGAGGAGTTCGCGCCGGAGTGGATGTGGGAAACCTGCAACGAGTTCGACGGCGTGCTTACGCTGCACATTGTTCGCAGTCTCGGCATCGCCGATGAGAGCAACCGCGATTCCCTGCGGCGGCTGTGCCGGAAATATCCGCGTTGCCGCGTTGTGCTCGCCCACGTGGCGCGCTCATTCAACTACCGCAACGCCTTGGCGGGGCTTGCCAGCTTGAGCGATCTCGACAACGTCGTCGTGGACACCGCCGGCGTGACCGAGACGGAAGCCCTGCGCGCCGCGCTGGAGATTCTTGGCCCGCGTCGCGTGCTTTACGGTTCCGACTACCCGATCAGCGACCTGCGCGGCAAGTGCTTCACGATGGGCGATGGTTTTACGTGGGTGTATGCCGACGATCTGCCCGCGAAGGCGGTCACGCCATTCGAGAGCTTCACGCTCGTGGGCATCGAGTCGCTGCTGTGTCTGCGCGAGGCGTGCGAAGCCGCCGGCATGGGCGACGGCGACCTGCGCGACATCTTCCGCGACAACGGACGGCGTCTGCTCGCGCCACATCTGGAGGCCAAAGACGTGCCGCCTGCGCCGTCAGGACCTGAGTTGTGGGAGCGCGCACAGCAGCGCATCGGTTGCGGCACGGGCCTTCTTTCCAAACGCTCGGTGAGTTTTGATCCCGCGACCTGGCCTCAATACTATTCGCGCTGCGAAGGCGCTCACATCTGGGACTCGAATGGCCGCCGCTATCTGGATTTCACCGGCGGCGTCGGGGCGATCCTGCTCGGGTACTCCGATCCCGACGTAAACGCCGCCGTCAAGCGCCGCGTCAGTCTCGGCAGCTACTGCACGCTCGTATCGCCGGACGAAGTCGAGCTGGCGGAACTGTTGCTCGCGCTTCATCCGTGGGCGCAACGCGTTCGTTACGCGCGCGGCGGCGGCGAGGCGCTCGCGCAAGCGGTGCGGATCGCACGCGCGGCGACCGGGCGCAGCGGTATCGCATTTTGCGGTTATCATGGCTGGAGCGATTGGTATCTCGCGGCAAACCTCGGTGAGACCAACGCGCTCGACGGCCACTTGCTGCCGGGCCTGCAACCGCTCGGCGTGCCGCGCGAACTGGCGGGCACTGCGGCGCCGTTCCGCTACAACGACTTCGCGTCGTTTGAGGCGACCTTGAAGAAACTTGCCGGCAGACTCGCCGCTGTCTTGATGGAGCCGATGCGCTCCGAAGAGCCGCGCGACGGCTTCCTCGAAAAAGTCGCTGGCGCCTGTCGCGCGGCGGGCGCGGTTTTCATGGTGGACGAAGTCACCAGCGGCTGGCGATTCGGATTTCCCGGTGCGTGCGCGCGGCTTGGCATCCAGCCCGATGTCGCCATCTATGCCAAGGCCATCAGCAACGGATTTCCCTGTGCTGCCATCGTCGGCCGGGCTGCGGTCATGGACGCGGCCAACGCCAGTTTCATCTCGAGCAGTTACTGGACGGATGGTGTCGGGCCGGCCGCGGCACTCGCGTGCGTCCGCAAGATGCAACGTGTGTCCGCGCAATCACACGTGTGGACGCTCGGCCAAAAGCTTCAGGCCGGTCTGCGGCAGATCGCGGCGAACCACCCGTCGCTTCGCATGAAGATCGGCGGCATGCCTTGCGCGCCCTCGCTGGCTTTCGATCTCGGCGCGGACAGCCAGGCGGCCAAGACACTTTACATCCGCAAGATGGTCCAGCGTGGCATCCTGGTGTCGGGCCAGTATTACATGATGTGGCCGCACACGCCGGAGATGATGGACGCGCTGTTGGCCGCGCTCGGCGAGGTTTGCGGGGAACTGGTGGCCTTGCATGGGGAGGGGCGTTTGCAGACCGAAGCCGGCAGCGCCGTGGGACAGGCTGGATTCGCCCGATTGGCATGAACAATACACACACAGGAACCTGACTCCATGATGGCGCGCTTTTCGTCGCTCGACTACATCGTCTTTGCTGTCTATCTCCTTGGCTCGACGCTGCTCGGTTTTGCGTTCGTAAAGAAGCACAGCTCGGTGAAGGAGTTCCTGCTGGCGGGGCGCAGCATGGGGGCGTTGATGGTCGGGCTGTCCATTCTCTCGGCGATGTTCAGCGGCATCAGCTACCTCGGCGCGCCGAGCGAGGTCTATGCGCACGACGCGAGCTACGTGCTGGTCGGCCTGAGTTTCTTTATCGCCACGCCCATCACGACAGCGGTGTTCATCCCGTTCTTCTACCGCGCAAAGTTTTTCACGGCGTATCACTATCTGGAGGAACGTTTCTCGGTCGGCGTGCGCACGCTGGCATCGGCGTTGTTCATCACGCGTGTGCTGCTGTGGCTGGCGCTGGCGATTTACGCGCCGGCGCTGGCGTTGGAACAGGTCACGGGCCTGCCGCTTGGGTTCACGATCGTGGTGACGGGCGCGCTGGCAACGTTCTACGCGGCGTTGGGCGGCATGCAGGCGGTGATCTGGATTGACGCGATCCAGTTCATCATCCTCTTTGGCGGGCAACTGCTCATATTCATCGTGGCGTTCTGGCATATCCCGGGTGGTGTTGCCGGCGCCTACGAAATCGCCCGCGCCGGCGGCAAGATCACTGTTGACCTGAGTCTGGACCCGATGGTGCGCGTGACGTTATGGGGGTTGCTGCTTGGCCAGGCGTTCCATGCGTTGGTGCAGATGGCGACCGACCAGGTCGCGGTGCAACGCTACATGACTGCGACGAGCTTGAAGACTGCGCAACGCGGCCTGTGGATGAGATTGTGGATGGTACTGCCCGTGACGGCTCTTTTCTACCTGTCGGGCGTGGTGCTCTACGCTTATTACCAATCGCAACACTTCGACCCGCTCGCGTCCGGGGCGATTCGCAGAGCCGACCAGATCCTGCCTTACTTCGTTGTCAACGCCCTGCCGGCCGGCATGGGTGGCTTGCTCATCTCGGCGATTTTCTCCGCGAGCATGTCGGTCAGTTCGTCGGGCATCAACGCGATGACCACCGCGGCGCTGATGGATTTCTACAAGCGCCTCTGGCGGCCTGACGTGAGCGAGGCGGAGCAGCTCCGGTTGGCGCGCTGGATGACCATTGGCTTTGGGGTTCTGGTGGCCGCGCTGGCGTTCGTGGTCGAGAGAATGGGCACGTTGGTTGAGGGCGCGGTCAAGATGATGGCCATCACCGGCGGACCGCTGCTCGGCCTGTTTTTCCTCGGCATGCTCTCCAAGCGCGCCAACGCAAAAGGGGCCATCGTGGGCTGGCTCGCCGGCATTGCGGTGTTGCTGCCGATCTGCTTCGCGAGCAACGTCTCGTTTCTCTGGCACGCTTGCATCGGCTGCGTCGTTACCTACGTCACCGGGCTTGCCGCCAGCACGCTTTTCGCCGCGGAATCGAAATCCTTGGACGGACTTACCGTCGCCACCCGCTACGTGCCGGAGGAGTAACCATGAACATTCAATCCAAAATTCTGTTTGCCATCGTCGTGTCAGCCGTTGCAGTTCTGACGCTGGACAGCGCTACTGCTTCAGACGTTCGAATTGCCACATTTCGGGCCGATGTCACGCCACCGCTTGGGTCGCCGTTGTGTCACGGCGGTGTTTCAAACGCGATGACGATCGTAGACCCGCTCACCGCGCGCGGCGTGGTGCTGTTGATGCCGGAACAGAAACCCATCGTGCTTTGTGCAGTGGATTGGGTGGTCAATAGCAACGCCGGCTACGACGAGTGGCGCAAGGCGCTCGCCGAGGCGGCGGGCACCACCGTCGAACGCGTGGCGGTCCACACCGTGCACCAGCACGACACGCCGGGCTGCGATTTTACGACCGAGGACCTGCTGGCCGCGCAGGGACTGACCAACAGATTCTCGAATGTTCCCTTCGCCCACGAGGCGATTGCGCGCACCGCGAAGGCCGCCCACGAGGCTATGCGGGAACCGAAAGCCGTGACCCACGTCGGCGTTGGCCAGGCGAAGGTGGAGCAGTTCGCTTCGAACCGCCGCGTTGCCGGGCCGGACGGCAAGGTGAAGTATGTCCGCTACAGCGCGTGCCGTATCCCGGCGGCTCGCGCCGCACCCGAGGGCGTCATTGACCCGTTCGTGCGCGTGTTGAGTTTTTGGGACGGAGACCAGCCGCACGCGGTGCTCAGCTACTACGCCACGCATCCGCAAAGCTACTACGGCAGGGGAGGCGTCAGCGCCGACACCGTCGGCATAGCCCGCGCGATGCGCGAGGCCGCGTTGCCCGGCGTGCCTCACATCCATTTCGACGGCGCTGGCGGCAACGTCACTGCGGGCAAATACAACGACGGCTCTCCCGAAAACCGGCCCGCGCTCGCCCGGCGGCTGGCGCGCGGTTTGGAGGAGGCGTGGAAGGTCACACGCAAGTCGCCATTGAGTGCCGCGGACATCGAGTGGCACGTGAAGGCGGTCGCGCTGCCGTTGCGCGAGGAACTGGCTGATGAGGCCCCCGCCATCAAGTTGCTCGCCGACACGTCGGCCAAAGTTGGCGACCGGGCGCGCGCGGCGCGGCAGCTCGCGTGGTCGCACCGCTGCAAGGCTGGCCATCGAATTGACCTGAGCTGTCTGCGGGTCGGCCCGGCGCGCGTCCTGCACATGCCCGGCGAACTGTTCGTCGAGTATCAACTTGCCGCGCAGCGGATGCGTCCCGACGCGGTGGTGTGCATGGCGGCGTATGGTGACGACGGCTGCGGCTACATCGGCACCGAGATCGCGTATTCACAGGGCGGCTACGAAGCCAGCAAGGTGTCACACGTCGCGCCGCAGGTCGAAAGGGTGCTGATGGACGCGATGAAGTTGTTGTTGGGCGCGGAGAAGTAAGAGCGTTGAAGCATGTAAAATGTGATCATCGAGTTTGTCCGCGCATTGGCGGTGGATTTCTGCGGTTGCGCTCATGCGGCTGGCTGGTAGAGTGCTGACAAGCATATGAAGAAGGGCACACTGACCATGAAAGTGACTCGACTTGCCTGCATCCTGTTCATCACCCTGTTGGGGCTTGCGGCCACGACGCCGTCTCTTGCCGAGACGACGGTGAAAGTGCTGGGGCTTGGACCCGACCGCGCCGATCTGATGGTGAACGACCTGGTTCTTCGCCGGATGAAAGTCGGCCAGACTTCGCCGGAAGGCATCCAGTTGATCTCGGCGACGCGGGACGAAGCCGTGCTTGTGGTTGACGGCAAGCGCTGCACGCTGCGAAGGGGGCAGGGAGTGGCTAGCACGGTGAGCCTGCAGGCAGACCCACATGGGCACTTCGTTACCACGATTCGGATCAACGGTGTGGCGACGACAGCCATGGTGGACACAGGCGCAAGTGATGTCGCGATCAACAGCGTCGAAGCCAAGCGCATGAAGATCAACTACTCAGCCGGCAAGCGCATCATCGTCAGCACCGCCAACGGCGAATGCCCGGCGTGGCAGGTGACGCTGGCTTCGGTTCAAATGGGGGACATCGAGTTGCACAATGTGCAGGGATCAGTGACCGAAGGAGGTTCAGAGAAGTTGAAACAAACGCTCCTCGGCATGACGTTTCTCAACCAGTTGGACATGCAACGCAGCGGCTCAGTGATGACGCTGAAGAAACGCTGAGGAGCGGCTGTCGCACAAGAGCATCGTTTTGCGCGCGGCTGGCTACTCCAACCGCAGGACAGTCCACAACTTCAGTTCCGGCAGCTTGATTCGCA
Organism: Verrucomicrobiia bacterium; assembly: GCA_041651735.1. Classification (GTDB taxonomy): domain Bacteria; phylum Verrucomicrobiota; class Verrucomicrobiia; order CAIQCK01; family CAIQCK01; genus CAIQCK01. The sequence goes on from JBAZIR010000152.1 coordinate 6,757, forward strand.
CTCCCGTCGCGTCCGCTTCGACGGCGATCAAGGCGGGTTCGGTTCCCGGCGCAAAGGCTGCCCGATCATCATCAGAGAGGGACAGCCAGAATGCCTGTCCAGCTTTCTACTTCAGCCAGACGGGACTGAGCCGTCGTTCGAGGTTGGGTAGCAGGACGAAGTCTCGCACCTCCCGGCGGAAGACGACCATGTCGTTGGCGTGGGCGAGGGAAATGATGGGCAGGTGTTCACGCGCCAGCGCCAGCGCGCGAAGATAGGCGGCCGCACGTTTCTCCGCGTCGAGTTGCTCGCGAGCCTCACTGAGCGCGGCGGCCAGTTGGTAGTCTTCCAAGAACGAAATGTTGGCGAGGTCGCCGGCGTGCGTAGCTTCGGGGGAAACGACCCTGAAGAAATCGCCGGGATCACCGTTACGGCCGGTGTAGACGTGCAGCGCGAGGTCGTGTTCGCCTTTGCTGACGGTGGCGATATACGCAGCCGGGTCTTGGGCGACGATCTGTATCTTTAGGCCGATGGCTTCGAGGTCGGACTTGATCAACTCCGCCGCCTGCGTCGGGTTGGGCAGACACGGGCACGGTGTGTTTACGACGTGGAGTTTCAGCAGCGGCAACTCGACGCGCTCGATGACGTTCGTCGTGAAGGTGATCGGCAGGCCGAAGGCATCGTTGGTGGAAACGGTGATGGGTTTGACGACGATTTGCAGTTGGGCGATGAGGCTGCGGGCGCGCTCGATGTCGAGCGGCCATTCTTCGATCTTGGCATCGGCAGGGCGCAACGCCGGCGGCAGCACACAGGTCGCCGCGACTGCTGCTCCACGATAGACCGACTCGATGAGCGGTGGTCTCTGCACTGCCATTGCCACCGCCTGGCGGAGTTCCAGCCGGTCCATCGGCGCTTTGCGGCAGTTGAAGGCCAGCGAGACCATGTTGATGCCGGTCGCTTCGAGCAGCGTCAGCTGTTTGTTGGCGCGCACGGAGGCGAGATCGTCTGGGTTGAGACCGTCCATCGCATGGATCTGGCCGGTCCGGAGCTGGGTGAGCCGCTCGCTGCTGTTGGTAACGACCTTGAACACGACACGTTCAGACTTCGGTTTCTGGCCCCAGTAGTCAGGGTTGGCTTCGAGCACGATCTGTCCGTTGGGCGGCCATTCGCGCAGTTTGAACGGGCCGGTGCCGACCGGATGGCGTGACAACTCCTTGCCGCAGTCGGCGGGCGCGCGCGGGCTGATGAGGGAGGCGGAAGCCGTCGCGAGATTCGCGAGCAGCGCAGGATTGGGTTTCTTCAGACGCAGTTCCAGCCGTTGTGCATCCAGCACGCGCACGGCCTCGATGTTGCTGTAGAGATCGGAACGGCGGGCGGGGTTTGCGCTTGTGATGTTTCCCGGTGCGTTCGTGCCCATCTGGCGGTTGAAGTTCCATAGCACGGCGGCAGCGTCCAGCGGCGTGCCGTCGTGAAACTTGACGCCTTCACGCAACGCGATGATGCACGTTTGGCTGTCGCTGCTGAGATTCCATGTTTCTGCAAGGCAGGGTTCGATCTGGGACGTGCCGCTCTTGAAGCGAACCAGTCCCTCGCAGATGTTGCCAAGCACCTTGGCGTTCTCGCTATCGTCCGCAGCGAGGGGGTCAAGCGCCTGCGAGTCGGCGGCGCGCGCGAAGATGAACGGGTTCTCAGCCGGCGCAGTTTTCTGGCCGCAACCGGCGGTGAGAGAGAGTGCAACCGCGACTATGAGTGCGCCGAGGAGAATGCGAACGTTCATGGTCGGGTTTCGGGTTTCGGGTTTCGGGGAGTGGTTTTGCACACAGATGATCTTGGTTGAGATGGTTGAAGCGATTGAATGAGCTTCGTGAGCATTTGGCCAACGCGCTGAGATAGATTCCATGCGTCCAGAGTGTCTTCGCGTGACAAGATTTTCAGCCGCACTGCAATCACCAGATGGGTTTCAAGTTCAGCCAGCGAACCGCGTCCGATTGAAAGATGGTGCAGGTAATCACCCAAGTGGCTTCGGCCGTAGCCCTCGGCGATGTTCGCGGGGATTGAGACAGCAGCCCGCTGTAACTGGCTGGCCAATCCAAATCGCTCCTCGGCGGGGAAAGTCTTTGTCAACTTATAGACTGACTCAACCAGTTCGATTGCCTTCTGCCAGACTTGCAGATCGCGGTAACCTTTCAGCGCCATAGCATTTCTGCCTTGTTGTTATCGAGTATCGATTTCTGAAACCCGAAACCCGAAACGCGATACCCGATGCCCGTCATTGCTTCTTCGGAAACAGCGGCGCCACTTCACCGAGTGGGCGGCTGGAGACGAGCTTTCCCCACATTTGCGCCTCGTCCAAAACCGCGGGCGTCTCGCCGAGACCTAGTTGATGCCGAATCTTTTCTGCGGTCATTGGAAGGAACGGCGTCAGTAGAATGGAGATGACACGGCAGCTCTCGGCGAGGTTGTAGAGCACGGTGCCGAGGCGGGGGGCTTTCGACGGGTCCTTGGCCAGCGCCCATGGCGCGCACTGGTCCACATATTGGTTGCAGCGACGGACGAAATCCCAGATGTCACCGAGCAACGGGTTCAGTTCCAGTTTCGCAATACGATCAGGGAACCGCTTCGCCGTGGCAGCGGCCAGCGCGCGAAGTTCGTCGTCGAGCGGGTCGCTCGCGGCCGGCTCCGGCAAAACGCCTTTGCAGTAGCGCTTGATCATTGAGAGCGAGCGGTTGACGAGGTTGCCGAGGTCATTGGCCAGTTCGCCGTTGTAGCGGCGCTCGAAGTTCGTGTCGGCCCAGTCACCGTCGGAGCCGATGGGCAGCTCGCGCAGCAGGTAGTAACGCAGTGCGTCCGCGCCCCACGCCTCGACGATGGCAACGGGATCCACGACGTTGCCGACGCTCTTGCTCATCTTCTGCCCATCGCGTGTCCACCAACCGTGCGCGACGATCTGTTTCGGCAGCGGAATGCCGGCAGCCTTGAGCATGATGGGCCAGTAACCGGCGTGGAAGAGCAGGATTTCCTTGCCGATGAGGTGGATGTCGGCGGGCCAGTTTTGCTCGAACTCCGGCGTGCCGTAGCCTGCCGCGGTGACGTAGTTCGTCAGCGCGTCGAACCAGACGTAGGTGACGTAGCCTGCGTCGAATGGCAGGGGAATGCCCCACGCCAGCCGCGACGCCGGCCGCGAGATGCAGAGATCGCCGAGCGGCTTCTGCAGGAAGCCGAGGATTTCGTTGCGGCGGTAGTCGGGATAAACGAAACCGGGATTGTCGCGGATGTAATCGATGAGCCAGTTCTGATACTTGCTCATCTTGAAGAAGTAGTTTTTTTCTTTCAGCCGCGTCACTTCGCCGTATTCGGCCGGGAATTTCCCATCCGGCCCCATTTCCTTTTCGGTCAGGAACTGCTCGGCCCGTGTTGAATACCAGCCCTCATATTCGGCGGTATAAATCTCGCCGGCGTCGTAGAGCTTCTGGAGAATGGTTTGCACGACGCGCTTGTGCCGCGGTTGCGTCGTGCGGATGAGGTCGCTGTTGGAGATCTGCAGCTTCGGCCAAAGTTCCTGCCAGTGCGGGGCCATCTCGTCACAAAACTGCTGGGGTGTCACGCCTTTGGCTTGGGCGGCCTGCTGCACCTTCTGGCCGTGTTCATCGAGGCCGGTGAGAAAGAACACCTCTTCACCCATCAGCCGATGCGCCCGCGCGATGGCATCCGCGACGATGGTGCAGTAGGCATGACCAATGTGAGGCCGGTCGTTGACGTAGTAGATCGGCGTTGTGATGTAAAATGGTTTTGGCACGGTTGTAGTTAAGTTATGCTTCCAAAGCTCACTCTGCCAGTTTCGAGGCCCGCTGGCAACCTGAACAAAGAACGCATTTCAATGTTGTCATTGTGGCAGCGCTTTACTAAAGTGAATTCATAGTTCCGGCGGGTTCGGAACTGCTAGCAAGCGTAAGAAAGAATTTTATATGCAACACATCACGCGGCGTCATTCGGTGCGGGGATTTACACTGGTTGAATTGCTCGTTGTCATCACGATCATCGGCATTCTGGCGGCCATGGTGTTCCCGGCAATGACCTCGGCCATGAAGCGTACCGCTCGCATGACCTGCGGGCAGAACCTCAAGCAGGTCCAGATTGCGCTGGAAGCCTATTTCAACGACAACGAGAACACCTACCCTTACACCGGCACCACCGGTGACAACGCGAACAAACATTTCGGTCTGCTGTTTCCCCGATGGCTCACACAGGAGACGATCTTCATTTGCCAAGGCGCACAAGCCCGGCAATACAAGGCCGACAAGAAGATTGACCAGAATCCCACGGGCATGACCCGCACTGACACGCTGAAGTCTGGTGAGAACTGCTATGCCTATGCTTTCGGCTTGGGCGCTCCGAACACAGCGGATTCCCCTCTGGCTTGCGACCAATTCGCCAGCACGGGCATCAATAACCAGAAATGGGCCAGCGCCGGCCTTGGCAGCAACCACGGCGTTGAAGGGGCCAACGTCGTTTACCGCGACGGCCACGTTGTATTTCTTCAGGCTGCGGCAGACGGTTCATGGAGGAAGGGGACTCCTTGCATGAAGGCGGTGGACAAGGGCAAAGTGGTTGAGCCCGCCAATGCCGCGGCCATCGCTGGCGAATAGTAATCGCCGGGCGTTCTGCCGCCGGCGCGACCTCGTGTGAGCCAAGACGCTGACTCCCGTGGTTTGGCACCGGCGTTCATTCCGACGCTCTTCGTTGTTCTCGCTGTTGCTTTGCCGCTGCTGAGCTATCCACTGGCGATTTTGCCGCGTGAGTATGCAACGCATCGGTTCGATTTTTACTTTCCATGGACTGCGCTGGCGGCGGCGGCATGCCTTTTCGGTGTCGCGTTTTGGCGGACTGAAACCTTGAGACTTTCCGGCGGCGTCAAGTGGCTGGCGGGGGCGCTGTTGCTATTTCTAGCTTCACAAAGCGTTTCCGCGTGGCTGTCTGACGGAGAGACCGGGCAGTTTGATTTTCTTTTTCGTTCCGGCAGTGGTGTCTTCCTTTGTTTTGTTGGCGCGCGGTTTCTGGACAGCCGGCGATTGAAGCAATTTGCTGTGGCGTGGACTTTGGCAGCCGCAGTCGAAGCGGCTGTCATGTTGGCGCAGGTTGTTTGGGGTGTGGAACCGGTCGGTCTGGCTGGCAATCGGAACTTCGCGGCATGTTTTCTTGCGATGTCTCTCCCGATCGGCGTTGCCTGTGCCATCGCATTTGGGCGGCAGTGGTTTTTGGCAGCGGCCTACGTGATGTTGCTGTGTGGGGCGTTGCTGGTCTCGGAATCGCGCGGCGCAGCGATGGCATTGCTTGTTGCGGCATTGGGTTGGTTGTTGGCGCGGCTAAGCGGAAGGAAGTGGTGGTTGCGCGGCGTCGCGGTCGTTGCGGTTCTTGCTGGAATGATGTTGTTGCCGCCGGTCCAGAACGCAGCGAAGCGCTTTTGGAACAATGATGTGCGGCCGATGATCTGGCTCGGCTCGGCACGTGCCATGGCCGATGCGCCCTTTGTCGGTCATGGACCGGGGTCTTTTTTGCGGGTTTACCCCGCGCACCGGCCGCGGGAATATTTT
>JBAZIR010000153.1:0-12291 GCA_041651735.1 Verrucomicrobiia bacterium
AAACAACTCGGCGACGGCGTGCGCGTGGTGTCACTGCCCTGCTTTGACCGGTTCGAAAGGCAACCCGCGGCCTATCGCGAGGAAGTGTTGCCGTCAAGCTGCCGGCGACGCGTGGCAGTCGAAGCTGGCGTGTCCGACCTGTGGTTCCGCTACGTTGGACTCGATGGGAAGGTGGTCGGCCTGAACCGTTTCGGCATCAGCGCGCCCGGCGGCAAGATCATGAAGGCGCTGGGCATTGACGTGGAAGCCGTCGTCAAGGCCGCGCAGAGTCTGCCACAATCGTGAAGGGATTCCTGCCATGGCACAAAAAGAAAAAGAACTAATTGCGGCGGCGCGGCAGAAGGCGCTCACGCTTTACGAAGGCAAGCTCGTGTCGCATCATTCGTGCGGCATCTGCATGGCTGAGACATTCAACCTGCCGAGCGCGCCCTATCAGGCATTGCGGCGCGGCGGCATCACCGGCGAGGGCGAATGCGGCGCAATCAAAGGCGGGGAGCTGGTCATCGGCCAGTATTTCGGCGACCCGAATCCGGCCGGACCGGTTTCGCCGAAGCTGCGCTCCGCGATGGCACACTTCCGCGCGCAGTGGGAAAAGCGCGCGCCACTCGGCCCCGGCGGCCGGCGACGGCCCGACGGCACGGTGGACATCATCTGCAATCACCTCACCGGTCCGCAGGGAGACTTCGCCGGCGAGAACCGCCACAAGTTCTGCATGGAGTTGGTCGGGGCGATGGCAGAGATCCTTGCGGAAACGCTGCTGAAGTTTGGCGCGACGTTCGAGATCAAGCCGGTCAAGTAGCACAGACATCCCGCCTGCGTGGTTCTGTAGCGTTGAAAAACAACACAGGCACGAACGCCTGCGCTACAGCAGTTTCGCCAGCAATTCCTTCGACCGGGCGAACACATCCTTGTGCAGACTGCCGCCGTGGCTGTCCATCGTGACGACGCACGGGAACCTGGCCACTTCCAGTTCCCACACGGCTTCAGGGCTGCCGAACTCCTCCAGCATGAAAACGCCGCGCACTTGCTTGACGCACTCGGCCAGCACCTGTGCCGCGCCGCCAACGGCGTGAAGATACACGCAGCCAAATTCCCCGCACGCGGCGAGCGTTTTGTCGCCCATGCCACCTTTGCCGATAATGGCGCGCAGGCCGAGCTTCTGAATGACCTCAGCCTCGTAAGGTTCTTCGCGAGTGCTGGTGGTTGGGCCGGCGGCCATACAAACCCATTGGCCGCCTTCCTTCACCATGACCGGCCCGCAATGGTAAAGAACGCCGCCGCGCATGTTCACCGGCAGCGCGCCACCGTCGTGGAGAAACTTATGAAACGCGTCGCGGCCCGTGTGAACGATACCGTTGATCTCAACGAGGTCACCGACGCGCAATGAGCGGACGACGTCTTCGGAGACAGGTGTTTTGATTTCCATGGTCGCTATGGGCAGAACACAAAACGTGAAGTGAAATCACGTTTTACGTTTTGTTTTTCACTATCTAGTAAATCCATCTCTCAATGTTCTCGCCGTCGGCGCTCAACACGACGCCGCGTCGGCGAAAGGCCCAGCACATATAGCTGATGCTGACGAAATACGACGCCGGCAGCCGGTTGACGGCACAAATCTTGCAACCGAGCAGCGTCGTCCGGCCACCGAAGCCCATCGGGCCGATGCCAAGCTGGTTGGCTGTGGCCACGATCTCCTGCTCCAGCGCGGCAAGCTCCGGGTTCGGATTGCGGTCATCGAGTGGCCGGAGCAATTGTTCCTTTGAGAACGCGTAACCGGTGGCACGGTCGCCGCCGATGCAAACGCCGAGGACGCCAGGGCCACAACCCTTGCCTTGCGCCTGAAGCACCGCGTCGAGGATCGCCCGCCGGCAACCCTTGAGATCACGATTGGCCCCAAGCAGCGTGTCGGGCAGCGCATACTGCGCACCCACGTTCTCACAACCGCCGCCTTTCAGAATCAATCGCACATCGAGAGCCGTCGCGTTGCGCGCCTGGGTAAAATGAAACGTCGGCGTGCCAGGGCCGAGGTTGGTGCCGCTGTTCCTGCCGGTGAGGGAATCCACGGAGTTCTGGCGCAGGAGACCTTTCCGGGTCGCATCAGCCACAGCCTCGCGCGCCGCCTCCTCGAACGCGGGTTGGCCGCAGCCGATGGGACCGTGGATGTAGAAAAGGATCGCTCCGGTGTCCTGACAGATCGGCTGACTCTTCTTCGCCGCCAGCTCGATGTTGGCACGAATGGTCTTGAGCGCGAACTCCGCCGTTGTGCGTTTCTCCTCGGCCCTGAGCGCACCGATCAACGCGTGGCTGACATCCTCGGGCATCTCGGTGGACGCGCGGCGGATGAGTTCCAGCAGATTGTTCTTCAGCCCGGTCATGCGGGGAAATCTAAGTGCTGCGCGTCAATTTTCAAGTTCTGAAATCGTTGTCAACTGACTCATTGCGCAACCGCAGAAAGACAAGAGCCATCTTAAAGTCCGCCGAGAAAAAGCAGAACCCCACCCGGGTGTCAGGTTGAAGAGAACTCTCCTGTTCGATCACAAGTCCGCCATGGCGGAACTTGGAGGATATCAAACCCACGACTCCTAGAAGCCGAGACGTGCCTGCAAGTAAGTCAGGTGACGGTCGTAACTGCGAGATGCGAAGTCAGATGTGAAATGGGTATATGAATAGCCAACTTCGCCGCGAAGATGAACGTTGAATTGATATCCCAACATCAACGATCCCGCGAGAGAGGTTTCCGACTGGTTGGCGGTCGTCGTCCCCGAGTCCGGCATCTGCAAACTACCGTTATACTCTGACGGCACATACATGACACTTGCAGCTCCCATCAACTTGGATGTGAACTGATGAACGATGCTGCCACTGAGCATAAATGTCTGTTGCTCAAGATAAGTGGCCACCTCCGTGGGCTGCATGTGGGTGGAAAAACGGCCGCTCAAACTTGTGCGAGACGTAAGCATATAGGTTACACCCATGTTCACATCTGGATTCAACGACTGGCCGCCAACGACATCAAAAGTTTGCATCTGCACGCCCGCACTCATATCGAAGGACAAGCGCGGTGTGAAAGTGTGCTGAAGGCTGAAGTGAACGGTCTGTCCGGCATTATCACGATCCTCTCCCGAATACGAAGTGGTGTTGTAGCCCAACAACAAACCCAGTGTTGTTGTGGATACCGGTTGGTAATTGACACCGGCACTCACCTCGATGGATTGCCGGTTCATTGTCTCTGAAGTCGGGACTCCCGGGAAAACAGGCAATTCACTATCGTCGTCGTAATTAATGAAATAATGCCTCACTGTCGTGGATATGTCCCATCGGCTGTTCAGCCTGTAGGTGGCCGCCATTCTTGCGCTGTTCTGGATATAGTTGGCGCTACGCTGACTCGTGCCCTCTTCAATGTCCGGCTCAAACCCTGGCGCAAACTCATCGTTGAAGACGACGTGCAAACGCGGTGAGAAATCATGACCGACACTGACGTTGAGGTTGTGAGACTGATCCCACTGTTTCTCAGGACGGCTTTGGTAATAGACTGCCGAATAGCTGTAGTGTGCCGTTATGTCTGTAGTCGGATTGCTCCATGCAAATTGGAAATCCGGCGATGCAGTGGTGCTGAAACTGCCTTTAACGTTATCCGTCCGGGTGTAAATGTTGCTGTCGTATGACTCGCGCAGCGTCAGACCATACGAAAAAGGGTGCTGGTTCACCACGCCCTGGAGATTCGCATTTGCGTTCTGAACGTTCCTGTCCACGTTCTGCTGGTTGTCCTGTGCAAATACCGCGCATGCGGCCACCATCACACATACAATTGGTTTCACCAGCCGGTTAGTCATATCTGCTCTCCTCATCGAATGCTTCAGTCACCACAGGGACTCTCTTGCCGTCAATAAAACAATGTCTAGGGTGTTGGCGTCGACCGCATCTGCTGACCCGCACTCGGAACGAAACCCAACACATTGATTGAGGGACTTATCCAATCTTCGAAAGAGCCGGCAATGCTGTTGAAGACCGCAACGCTCGAGCTGCCCGTATAGCTTACAAGCGCGTTCTGGTAATCCTGCGCCGTTGGCTGCCCGCCTGCTGCCGCCGTCGGCGCAATCTTAAGTTGTTGCACCAATAGCACCGTCAAATCGCCCACCGTCGCGGGTCGTTCTGGGTGTTCCCATCCGCCGATCGGCGAAAGCGGCGGCAGGTGACCCGGCTGTTCTCCTACTTGGCCTCCCATCAGCCACGTGATCGCATCCGCTTCTCTCGATCCAAGAAATGGCGGGGTGAGACTCCGGGCAAACTGATACGCGAGTTGACCCAAGGTCATGGGTTTCCCCTGCTTGTCCAGCAAAGGTGCATTCACATTTGACAACGGTGGAGGAGAATTCTGCGCTTGAGCCGTTGCGAATATGACCGGCATGACCATCAGGGTGGCGAGCAGAGGAACACACAGACCACTTGCCAACCCCCATTTCCGCCCTGTCTTTGTCGCCGCGTGATTTGTTTGAAATGTATTCACTAGACTCTCCTTACCCGCATGCTCATAAAGATCCAAGGTCACTCGCGCAGCGGCGATTTCTGCCAGAGCACGCCGCTCACGCCTCTCGGCCACAAGCTCTTTCAGTCCGGATAGTAGCTAACTTCTATAGTCACGCCTAGCGCGTGTCAACTTTAAATTCAGCCGCTTTTGGCGCGCAAGACCGCTCTCGCCCGAAGCGAGACGAAACGGCTCGCCCACAGACCGTCCACCAACGCAGGAAGGTGGGGATGGCTCACCCAATAGCGCGTTGACGAGTCAAACAAACCTTGCTTCGCTTGGCAAGCCCGGTAGCATGGCCGCGTTCGAAACCGCCACCGATTGCCCGACTCAACAATCCAATGAACCGTTTGATCATCCTTTCCTTGGCGATGTCCTGTTGTTTTGCGCCAGTTTTACCCACTGTAGTTGCCAGCGAACAAACAAAGGGAGGATCAAAGCTGGTTCTTGATTCTCCGCCGGGGCCGACGCAGAAGCCGTATCAGCCGGCGGACGGCCAGATTATGGAAGTGACGCCGCCGGCGTTCATCTGGGTGCCGGCGGGCCGGAACGCGACCTATGCGTTGCAGTTGTCGCACTCGGAGTTTTTTCCCGCCGAGGAAACGCGCACGTTTGCGGGGTTGACGCGGGCAGTGTTCGTGCCGCGCGAGCCGCTGCCGCCAGGCCGGTGGTTCTGGCGCTACGGCGTGGAGACGAAGAACGGGCCTGTGTTTGGACGCGCGCGATTGTTCGCAGTGCCGAAAAGCGCGCGGCCGTTTCCGCTGCCCGACTTCGACAAAGTCGCGCAGAGCGTGCCGGTGCAGCGGCCACGGTTGTTCCTGAGCGGCGGGCAACTCGCGAAGATCCGCGCGGCGGCGAAGGGCGAGTTGAAAGACGCTGTGCAAGGACTGGTGAAGTCGTGCGAGAAAGCGGTCGGCGAGGAATTGGTGCCAGAACCGGATTACCAGCCGAAGGAACCGGGCAAGCGCGGGCCGTGGGCTGTGCGCATCATGAGCACGACGCGCCCGCCTATGGACAAGATGGAGCAGTGTGCGCTGGCGTATCTGGTGACGGGCGACCGCCGGTTGGGTCTCGAAGCGAAACGTCGTCTGCTTTATTTCTTCTCGTGGAACCCGGAAGGGCCGACGAGTCTCTTCGCCTACGACGAGCCTCCGATGTGGGTGATGATGCGCGGCGCGCGGGCTTACGACTGGACTTACGACCTGTTCACCGCCGAGGAGCGCGCGCGGATCGAGCCGAACATGAAGGCGCGGGCATTGCAGTTCCTGAAGCGGCTGCAACGCCTGCCGTTTGAGAGCAATCCCTACGACAGCCACGCCGGCCGGCTGCCGGGATTTCTCGGCGAGTGCGCGTTGTCATTCATCCACGAATGGCCCGAGGCGCGCGAGTGGTTGGAGTATGTGACGACGATCTACATGACCGGCTATCCGGCGTGGGGCGGCGATGACGGCGGCTGGCAGGAAGGGCCGAGCTACTGGAGCGCTTACATGAGCTTCGCGGTTCACTTCGTCGTTGCGTTGCGCCACGCGACCGGCGTGGACCTGATGCAGAAGCCCTTCTTTCGCAACACACCGAACTACGCGCTCTACACGGCGACGCCGTATCATGAGAACAGCCCGTTCGGTGACAATCAGCACTCGCCGCCGCACGGACCGCGCGGAGTGATGTATGCGTTCTCGTCGCTGACGCAGAATCCGTTCTTCCGTTGGTATGCCGATGCCGCGGGCTACAAGCCGGGCAGCGACGTGCTCAGTCTTGCCACCTACGATCCGTCGGTGAAAGCGCGCTCGCCGTTGGAGTTGCCGCAGGCACATGTGTTTCCCGGCGCGGGCCTCGCCTCGATGCATACGGCGCTCGGTGACAAGGAGCGCGACATCAGTTTCCTGTTGCGAAGCAGTCCGTTCGGCAGCGTAAGCCACGGTCACGCCGACCAGAATGCGTTTGTCGTCGAGGCGTTCGGCCGCGGGCTGGCGATTGCGACAGGGTATTATCCCTGGTATGGCTCGCCGCACCACAGCCAGTGGACGCGCGCAACGCGGGCGGTCAATAGCATCCTCGTGGACGGCCAGGGACAGGTGCAACGCAGCGCAGCGGCGAAGGGCGACATCACGGCGTTCCTCCACGGCGAGGGCTACGATTACACCGAAGGAGAAGCCGGCGCGGCGTATGGCGACAAGCTGAAGCGATTCCGCCGTCACGTGGTGCACGTGCGGCCGGGGGTGTTTGTGGTCTTCGACGACCTGGCGGCGACAAAGCCGGCAACGTTCCAGTGGTTGCTGCACGCGCACGAAAAAATCGCAGTGGACGAGTCGCAGCAGCTTCTAACGATCCGCCACGAACCGGCAATGATGGAGGTTCGACTGCTGCTGCCCGCAGGTCTGGCGTTTTCGCAGAACGACAAATACGAACCGGAACCAGAGCGGGTGAAGCGCGGCGAACTCAAGAACACGTGGCACCTGACCGCTGCCACGACCACGCCAAGCGCCACGGGCCGGTTTCTCTCCGTGCTGACGCCCCATCGCGTTGGCAGCGACTCGCTGGTGACGAAGATGGAACTCGTTCAAGGCGACGGCGCGGTGGGCGTTCGTTTGCAAACCGCGGATGGCGCCGAGGATGTCGTGATCTTCCGCACGAACGCAGAGGCCAGGACCGTGTCGTGCGCCGGCCTGCGGAGCGATGCGCTGGTGTTCGCACGCGGCCGCGCCAAAGACGGCTCCGTGAAGCGCCGTCTGATGTATGAAGGGACGAAGCTGGAGGAAGTCGGCAAGTAAAAACGGCGCACGCTTGCTGCGTGCGAGTCAGTTTATTCACCACCTCTGCAAGCTTGAAGCTCGCGCCACTTTCGCTCAGAGAAATGAGCGCACGTGGGCCAGCGCGGCCTGATAGGTCTTCGGGTTGACGTACTCGAGCACCAGCGGCAGGTTCGGGCAGTGTTTGCGGGCCAGCGCGATATACTTGCGGTAATCGACATCTCCCTTGCCGGCGGCGACACCCTGTGTGACGTGCAGCTTGCGGTCCTTGGCGTGCAGCGCAACGATGTAAGGAGCGAGCGCATTGAACATTTCCTCCACCGTGTTGTGGGGCAGCAAATTCGCCGGGTCGAGCAGAGCGCGCACGCGCGGGTGGTTGATCTCCTCCATGAAGTAACGCACCGCCGTGGCGGAGCCGAGCAGATCCTGAAAATACGACTCGATGGCAATGGTCACGTTGTGTTTCTCGGCCAGCGGAATCAGCCTGCGTGTGATCTCCACCAGCCGCGGCCAGGTGCGCTCGTCGAGCGAAGCTGACAGGTCGCGGCCCTTGCCAGGCACGATGACCGAGCCGCATTCGCTCAGCAGCATCCGCACGTTCATCGTCTGGGCGATGCGCATCATGTCGGCGAAATACCGGAAGTTCTTCTCGCGCTCAGCCTCGTCGGGCTCAATCAGGTTGGCATAGACGCCCAGCGCCTGAATCTCCAAGCCGCGGCTGCGGTAGGCTTTCTCGATCCGATGGCATTCCGCCTCCGTCACCGCCGAGACGTCCACGGGCCGGTTGTATCTCCAGTAGTTCGAGTCCTTTTGCGTGAAGAACAACTGCACGCAATCGAGCTTGGCGTCGGCGGCGAGTTGCGCCATCTCATCGTTGGTGAGGTTGTTGAAACCGTTGGTGGCGAGGCCGAGTTTCATCGGCAGATTCGACGGCGCGGCGCGAAGCTCCGAAGCGAGCAGCGTCGGCAGCGCCAAACCTCCGACGCTTGCGCCCAACGATCGGAGGAAGCCGCGCCGCGGCATGGGAGCGGTGTGATACGAGGGAGAGGAAGCCAAAGGAGCGGAGTTCGATTTCATGGCGCAAACCTTACAACAGATTCCCGCAGGCCGGCAAGACAGCGATGGGAAATGCGGTCGTGCGATGGGCAGACGGGTTAACAAGCTCAAGACCTGCATCCCGTCGGTGCCGCTTACTGACACCGAGTGCCACCGAAACGTGCATCCGCCGTTTCAATAGGCCGCGATGACTTCAATCTCCACCTGCGCGCCTTTGGGCAACGCAGCGACCTGGACGGTCGAGCGGGCGGGCGGGTTGGTCGGAAAGCTCTTGGCGTAAACGTCGTTCATCGCCGCGAAGTCGGCGAGGTTGGTCATGAAGACAGTCGTCTTCACGACGTGTTCGAGACCGATGCCCTGCGAAGCGAGCACGGCCTTGATGTTCTCCAGCACGCGCGCAGTCTGTTCCTGAATGCCGCCCGCCACAAGCTGGCCCGTGGCGGGATCGAGCGGAATCTGGCCGGCACAGAACAGGAATTCTCCGGCGCGGACAGCTTGCGAGTAGGGGCCGACGGCTTTCGGCGCTTTGTCAGTGGCGACGATTTGGGGCTTCATGGCGCCTTTCTAGCAGGCTTGCCAACCATGGACAAGCTTCCGTTCTGCGAGTAGGCTCGCAACCGGCCATGAAACTACTCTATCTCGACTGCGTCGGTGGCATCAGTGGTGACATGCTCCTCGGCGCGCTGATCGATCTCGGACTCGACCTCAAGACTCTCCGCCGCGAGCTGGCCAAGTTGGAGCTCGATGAGTTTGAAGTGTCCGCCAAGCCCGGCAAGAGACGGGGAATCACGGGAACCAAATTCGATGTTTCCATCCACGAGCACGACCACCATCATCATCACCATCACGACGATCACGAGCACCACGGCCGGACGTTTTGCGACATCAAACAGCTCATCGAATCGTCCACGCTCGCCGCTGAAGTGAAACAGCACGCGGTCGGCGCATTCTGGAGGCTGGCGCTGGCGGAGGGAAAAATTCACGGCGTCGCGCCGGAGAAGGTGCATTTTCACGAAGTCGGCGCAGTGGATAGTATCGTGGACTTCGTCGGCGCGTGCATCGGGCTTCGAGAACTGGGTGTCGAGAAAGTCATCGCCTCCGCGCCCCTGCGAACAGGTTTTGGTTTTGTGGATTGCGCGCATGGCCGGTTCCCTGTGCCCGGGCCGGCGACGGTGGAACTGCTGAAAGACGTGCCGCTCCATGCTGGCGACGAGGAGGCGGAACTGATCACGCCAACGGGCGCAGCGCTGCTGAGGGAGTTTGCAACCGAGTTCGGCCCCATGCCGGCGATGACGGTGCGCGCCATCGGTTATGGGCTCGGCTCACGCGATTTGCCGAAGTCACCGAACGTTTTGCGCGCGCTGCTTGGCGATGCCGAAGGCGGCGATACGCGCGAGTCGGACCGCGTGGCGGTGCTCGAGACCAACCTTGATGACGTCAACCCGCAAGTGCTCGGCGACGTGATGGACAAGACGCTCGCCGCGGGCGCGCTCGATGTGTTCCATACGCCCATCCAAATGAAGAAGAATCGGCCGGGCGTGATGCTGAGCGTGCTGTGCGCGCCCGCCGACGCCGACAAGCTCTCCCGGCTGTTGCTGGAGAACACCACGGCGTTCGGAGTCCGGCGCACCGAGGCGCAACGGTTCAAGCTCGACCGCGAAATCGTCGTGGTAAAAACGACGTTCGGCCGCATCGAGGTGAAGATAGGACGGCTCAGCGGGAAGACCGTTTCGGCGTCGCCAGAGTTTGAGTCCTGCAAGCGCGCGGCGGCGAAAGCGAAAGTGCCGGTCCGCCGTGTGCTGACGGCGGCGCTGGCGGAAGCGGAGAAGTTGTATGATTGAGAAGGAGCTGCTCGATATCCTCGTCTGTCCGAAGTGCAAGGCAACGGTGAAGCCGGAAGGCGATCGACTAGTCTGCCAGAACGCGGCGTGCGGCCTCTGCTACCCGATTCGCAACGGCATTCCGATCATGTTGATTGACGAAGCCGGGAAACCCGGCGAGCCGCCTCATTTCGACGCCGGTGGCGTCAACCACAGCGTGTAGCTGCGCGTGCGGAGTAACTCCGTAAAAGGAACCGGGGCCGCTTTTAAGAATTGATCGCGTCTGTCCGTCGGAATGACGCAGAACACCCGCCGCCCCTGCCGCACCCAATCCCAAATCTGATCCACGTTCCGCAGCAGCCGGTCGGGTGGCGGATGTTGCATCCCCTCGGGCGATTCGCCAAGGCGCGGCTTGGAAATGAGCCGGCGCGAATAGAAACAAATGCCGGGGCCGCGATCCTGGGTCATCGCAAACGCCACCATGTCGTCCGGCTTTGCGTGTGCGCGCAGCGCCAGCCCGATCGTGCGAAAACTGTAGTTGCTCTCCATCAGGTCTTCGAAGCCCGACAGCGCGCCCATCGCTGCAATCAGAAACACCGGCAACGCGACCACCCCCACCCCCAGCAACCGCATCGTGGAGCGCCGCGCCCAGAACACCGCCAGCAGCAACACAGCTGCGCTCGCTCCACCGACCACCTTCCAGACCCAAATGTAATCGGGCCGGGCCGGGCCGATCTTGCGGTAAAGCCAATACCACAGGCACACGGGCACCAGCGCTGTGAACACCACGCTGCTCCACGCCGCCACGCGACGCCAAACGCCAGACGCCGGCTGTTCCGTCGCGGTCAGCATCTCCTCCCAAAACCGCGCCGCGAGCAGCCCCATTGGCACTATCGCCGGCAGGATGTAGGTGGCCAGCTTCGTCCGGCTCATGCTGAAGAACACCAATGCCGTCACCACCCAGCTCACTAGAAACACTCGTTGCGCGCGTTCCCGCGATGACTGCGTTTCCTCACGCCAGCGCCCGCATGCCGTCAACGCGCACAGCGTCCACGGCAGCGAGCCGACCACCAACAGCACGGCGAAATACCAAATCGGCTGCGGATGACCCTGCACATCTTTGAGGTAGTGGCCCGCCACCTGTTGGCCGAGAAAGAACCACCAAAGATCAAACCGGATGCACGCCTGCAAATACCAACTCAGGCCCAGCACCGCAAACAATGGCAGACCCCACAGCCAGCCGAGTTCCAGCAGTCGCCGCGGCTGACGCAACACAACAAGTGTCACGACGATCACCAGCAACGGCACTACCACGCCGACCGGGCCTTTGGCCATCATCGCACCAGACAACGCGAGCCAGAAAAACACCAACGGCCGCCGCCCGCCGCCCTCGAACCAGAACCAAAACGCCGCCAGTGCTGACGTCATGAAGAACGCCAGAATCATGTCCGTCGTGATCAGCCGGCCGACGACAAAGAACATCAGGCTCGTCGGCAGAATCACGCCCGCCAATGCCGCCCAACGCTCACCCCCCATCCGCCGCACCATCGTCATCGCCACCAGCACCGCGCCAAGCGCCGCCAGCGCAGCCGGCATCCTCGCGCCCAGTTCGTTGATGCCGAGCACGCTCATCGTCACGCACGTGAGCCAGTTGGTGAGTGGTGGCTTGCTGTAGTAGGGCTCGCCGTCGAGCGTCTCCTCCAGCCACGCGAGCCGGTTGGCCTGCAACCGCTCCAGCATTTCGCGCGCCTCCTCGGCATAGCGCCCCTCATCCGGCTCGTTCAATCCCCGCACACCGAGACCAGCGAACAGAACCACCACCGCGTAAACAATGGCCAGCGCCAGCAGCAGTCGCGAACCCCGCGACGGCGCAACTTGATCTCCATTATTGTCGGTTGGGCTTTGCATGAATCAAAAACGAGCGCCAGCACAATACACGCCCACAGTCGAGCCAGACCACACGCGAAGCTTGCCGCCTAATTCAGCAGCTTCTGCAATTCCACCTGCTGGCGCTGTAATTCTTCGCGCTTGGTCCTCTGCTGAGCCACAACGGCGGGCGGCGCTTTGGCGACGAAATCCTGGTTGGCCAGTTTCCGGTCAATCCCTTCGACCTCCTTCGCCAGCTTCACGAGTTGCGCCT
>JBAZIR010000154.1:0-12260 GCA_041651735.1 Verrucomicrobiia bacterium
ACGTGCAGGCGGCCATCGCGCGCGCGATGTCCCAACTGCCTCCAGAAATGCCGACGCCGCCGACTTACAGAAAGGTCAACCCCGCCGACCAGCCGGTCCTCTACCTCGCCCTGACCTCGCCAACGCTGCCGCTCTCGACGGTGGACGAATACGCGCAGACGCTGATGGCGGAGCGCATTTCGATGGTGGACGGCGTTGCACAAGTGCAGGTGCTCGGCGCGCAGAAATTCGCTGTCCGCGTGCAGGTGGATCCCAACGCGCTGGCGACGCGCGGCATCGGGATTGACGAGGTGCAAAAGGCGATCGCCGAGGCCAACGTGAACATCCCGACCGGCACGCTCTACGGACGGCACCAGGCGTTCACCGTGCAAGCCACCGGCATTCTCAACAAGGCTGCCCAGTATCGTCCGATCATCGTCGCCTACCGCAACGGCGCGCCCGTGCGGCTGGAGCAAATCGCCCGGGTGATTGACAGCACGCAGAACGACAAGGTCGCCAGTTGGTTCAACGGCGTGCGCAGCATCATCCTGGCCATCCAGCGCCAGCCCGGCTACAACACCGTGCAGATGGTGGACGACATCAGGAAACTGTTGCCGCAGTTCCGCGCGCAGGTGCCGGCCTCGATCGAGATCGAAACGCTCTACGATCGCTCCAAGTCCATCCGCGAGTCGGTGAGCGACGTGGAGTTCACACTGGTGCTGACCGCGTGTCTGGTGGTGCTTGTCATCTTCCTGTTCCTGCGCAACGTCTCGGCCACGATCATTCCCAGCCTCGCGGTGCCCATGTCGGTCATCGGCACGTTCGCGGTGATGTATCTGTGCGACTATAGCGTGGACAACCTCTCGTTGATGGCACTGACGCTGTCGGTGGGCTTCGTCGTGGATGACGCCATCGTCATGCTGGAGAACATCGTCCGCCACATGGAGCAGGGCGAGGAGCCCTTCACCGCCGCGCTGAAAGGTGCACAGCAAGTCGGCTTCACCATCATCTCCATGACGCTGTCGCTGGCGGCGGTGTTCATTCCGATTCTCTTCATGCCGGGCGTGCTGGGCCGGCTGCTGCATGAGTTTGCCGTCACCATCGGCGCGGCGGTGCTGGTGTCGGGGTTCGTGTCGCTGACGCTGACGCCGATGATGTGCAGCCGCTTCGTGCGGCCGTCGGCGACGGAGAAACACGGCCGTTTCTACGTCATCCTGGAAAACGGCTTCAACGCCATGCTCCACGTTTACGAGGTCACGCTGCAATCGGTGATGCGCCACCGCTGGGTGATGATGGCAGTGCTTGCGCTCACGTTCGTGTTGACGGTCTATCTCGGAATGAAAATGCCTTGGAGCATGTTTCCCAACGAGGACACCGACCGGATTTTCGCAATGAGCGAAGGTTCGCAGGACATTTCGTTCGAGGCGATGCGCGAGCACCAGTTGGAGGCCGCGAAGATCATCCAGGCGGACCCGAACGTCCTCAACTTTTACAGCTCGATTGGCATGGGGGGATCGACGCTGACCGGCAACGCCGGCCGCATGTCCATCCGGCTCAAGCCTCGTTCTGAACGCAAGCTCAGCTCCGACCAGATCATTCAGCAGTTGCGGCCGAAGCTCGCCAAACTGGTCGGCATTCAAGTCACCCTCCAGAACGTGCCGACCATCCGCTTCGGCGGCATGTTGACCAAGGCCCAATACCAATACACCCTGCAAAGCGCGGACACCGCCGACCTTTACCGTTGGGTGGCGAAACTGTTGGCCGTAATGCGCGAACTGCCCGGCCTCCTCGACGTCAACAGCGACCTGCTCATCAACAGCCCGCAGGTGCTCGTGGACATGGATCGTGACAAGATGCGCACGCTCGGCGTTTCGGCAGCACAGATCGAAAACGCCCTCTACAGCGCTTATGGCTCGCGGCAGATTTCCACCATCTACACGCCGAGCAACCAATACTGGGTCATCCTCGAAGCAAACCCGGAAGCCCAGCGCGACCCCGCGGCGCTCTCGCAGCTTTATGTGCGCTCCGACAGCGGCCGGCTGATGCAGTTGAACGCCGTGGCGCAGATCAG
Organism: Verrucomicrobiia bacterium; assembly: GCA_041651735.1. Classification (GTDB taxonomy): domain Bacteria; phylum Verrucomicrobiota; class Verrucomicrobiia; order CAIQCK01; family CAIQCK01; genus CAIQCK01. The sequence goes on from JBAZIR010000154.1 coordinate 2,051, forward strand.
ACGCACCGCCGGCCCGCTGACGGTCAACCACCTCGGCCAGCTTCCCGCCGCCACCATTTCCTTCAACCTCGCTCCCGGCGTTTCGCTGGGCACGGCGATGGACCTGATCCGCGACGCCGAGCGCAATCTCCACCTGCCCGCGACCGTCATCGGCAGCTTCCAAGGCACGGCACAGATCTTCGAGGCGTCGCTGCAAGGCATGGGCTTGTTGCTGGTGATGTCCGTGCTGGTCATCTACATCATTCTCGGCATCCTCTACGAAAGTTTCATCCATCCGATCACCATCCTCTCCGGCCTGCCCTCCGCCGGCCTCGGCGCGCTGATCACATTGATGTTGTTCGGCTGCGACCTGAATATCTACTCGCTGGTCGGCCTCATCATGCTTGTCGGCATCGTGAAGAAGAACGCCATCATGATGATTGACTTCGCCATCGACGCGCAACGCGAGGGCAAGACGGCCTATGAAGCCATCTATCAGGGCTGCCTGCTGCGGTTCCGGCCAATCATGATGACCACCTTCTGTGCGCTGATGGGCACGCTGCCGATTGCGGTCGGCTACGGCGCCGGCGGCGAGGCGCGCCAGCCTCTCGGGCTCGCCGTCGTCGGCGGCCTCATCGTCTCGCAAACCCTCACGCTCTACATCACGCCGGTGGTTTACCTCGCAATGGAAAAATTGCGCGAGCGCATGACCCGCCGCGCACGCAAGACACCGTCGGAAATGGAAGTTGGAAAAGGCCTCAGCCCGGCGGTGGAATAAGACCGGGCGTCGAAGCGGGCCATGAGACAGGCTCTCCTGTCTGCCCCGTTGGGTTTTCACTCCTTGATGCGCAGCACCGGTTGTTTTTCTTCCTCCGCGTTGTCTGCCGCCGCTGCCTCGTCCTCGCGTTTGACCTGCTGGGCAGCCTCGTTGTAGATCGGTCCAAACCAGCAGTCCCCCACGCACAAGCTGAAGAACAAACCCCACATCAGCGGCAACATCCACGTCTGCGCAATGGCATTCATCCCCAAAACAACCACCGCGCCGACTGAGAAATCCACGAGGCCCGCACGGTAAATCCTGAAGTTCCTCGCGTAATCAAAGGCCAGTCCGATAAGCCCCGTGTCCAGATAGCGGCAGCACGCCACCGCGCAATACGGTATCGTCAGGAATAACGCCGCCGGCAAGGCAAACGGCAACAGCACCTCGAAGAAGAACTGCCACCGCTCACATCCTGGGAAATGGAGGATGAGTGCTACAGCCCATGTGAACCCCATCCACGCCACCACCGGCACGAGCAACGTCCCGAAAGTGATCAGCAATTTCACCGCGCCTTCCCTGGCGTAGCGTCCCCACAGTGGAAGGCCAAAGCCCGGCAGAATGAATTTCGCCGGATTCTTCTTCGCGCGTCGCAGCACTTCCATGGTGAAGCCCATCGGAATCAAGAACGCCAGCGGGATGAAGAGCATCGGCCCGCCGACCAGCACCTTCCACCACCAGCCCTGATCGCGCGTCACCATGCGAAACGCCTGCTTCAGATCGACAAAACGTTCGTAGGTCTCCATGACAGTTGCGAAGTGTTCCGGTATCCGTCCGTCGAATGCAATCCTAAACACCGCCAAAGCACGAGTGAAACGGCTGCGGCAAATCCCGCCAAGCCGCGCCCGCCGCCAGGCCGCTCAGGTCACGATGCGCATACGTGTGAAAAAACAAATGCCGTCTGCCGGCGCCTTCCAGCGTCACGGCAAAAGCCAATAGTCCCGCCGCAGCTTTGGAGGTATAGGTTCCATCCAGCACCACCGACGCATTCGCCGCGAACAACACCCGCGCCTGCTCCGACGCTTCCGTCGGCTGGCCATAACCACCGCCGGCCTGGTCGTGCAGAATCAGAAAATCTTCCGCCGCCGGCTGGGGCAATGATGACTCCTCGACGCCCGCAAGCTGCGCGAGTCGCTGGCGCAGCCGGCGCGCGAGAAAGACGACGCGCAGTTCCGTCAGCACCTCCGCCGCTACGCAACGGATCGCGACGACGCGGCTGCTCAGCCCGGCCAGCCGCAGCCCGATGACCAGTCCGGCCGCCACGCCGCCGGTGCCGCCCGCGACGTGAACGAAATCCGGCGCGGGCAGCTCACCCCGCGCCACTTGCGCACCGATTTCCAGTCCCGCCTCGACATAACCCATCGCGCCGATCGGGTCGGTGCCGGCGGGCGGAATCACGTAAACAGACTCTGAGTGAGGAACGTGGAGCATGGACTGCGCGTCGTCGGCCAGTTCAGCCAGCGCCCGCTCATTGAGCGTGCCGACGAGGAAAAGTGTTGCGCCCAGTGTCTGCTCGGCCAGCAGTGTTTGCCGCACGCGTTCGGTGGCTGGCTCCGGCCAAAGCTGGAGATGCACATCGAAGCCGAGTTGCTTTCCGTAGAGTGCCGTTGCCAGCGTGTGGTTGGAACCGAGTGGGCCGAACGTCAGCACGCGCCGCGCGCCAGCGGCCCGCGCGTCGCCGAAGTAATGCTCCAGCTTCCGGACCTTGCTCATCCCCCACGGCTCGCCGGAGAGATCGTCGCGCTTGACCCACAACTGCCCCTCCGCCGGCAAGCGGGCCGCTTGCTCGACGGTCGTGAGACGTTCAACGGGCGTTGGGTAGGTGCCGAGCGGCACAAACGGCATTGTGTCGCGCAAACGCGGAAACCGTTGAAACAAAAGCAGCCGGTTCAATTGCCTGACAACACCTTGATCTTCACGTCCTTGAACCACACACGGCCGCCGTGGTCCTGAAAACCGATGTGCCCTTTGCGCGGCATGTCCTTCCAGGCGTTCTTGTATTTGTTCTTCGTGCCGTCAGGATTTTGGCCGGGTTTGTCGAATTGGTCTTCGTTCATCTCACAAATCTTCTCGCCGTTCATCTCGACGGAAATGATCGGGCCTTTGCAGGTGATGACCATGTGGTTCCACTCGCCAACGGGCTTCTCCATGTTCTTGCAGGGCGCCACCATGTCGTAGAGCGCGCCGCAATCGTGTTTGCCCCGCGTGGCGGCACCGACGCTGTCATATACCTGCACCTCGATGCCCGTTTGAACGGGGCTCTTGAGGTCGGACCAGCGGATGAACACGCCGCTGTTGCACTTGTGCAGTTCCTCTTTCTTGCTCTTCGCGTTCAGCTTCTTGGTGGGCGGTGATACCTTGAAGTCGAGGGAGAGGACGAAGTTCTCGTATTGTTCCTTCGTGTAGAGATAGCCGCCGCCTTTGATCTGGCAGGCAATCGCGCCGTCTTCGATGGCCCAGCCTTCCGGTTTGCCGGTGGTGGCCCAGCCGTCGAGGGTTTTGCCGTCGAACAACGCCACACAATTCTCCGCCGCGCCCACGCTCGGCGCCGCGCAAAGCGCCGCCGCGATGATGCCGCTGACGATCAAGTTTCTCGCAATCACGCTCATGCTCATCCTGGGACTCCTGTTGGTTGGTTGACGGCGCTTACCATTACGTTGTCCGGTGGCGCAATTCAACCTTTCAGTCAGCCGCCCACTCGTGTAAAAGAGCCGCCCCATGACACCCCATATTCTTCTCTCAGGTTTCGCCGACGAAGGCGCGGTCAAGAAAACCGCGCTCGAGCAGATGACCATGCTCGCCGCCGCCGGCCTCAAGTATTACAGCATCCGTTTCGTGGACGCCGGCAACGGCCTCAAGAACGTGATGCAGCTCACCGATGACGAAATCAAAACGCTCCAGCAGTTCCATCGCGATTTCGGCGTCAGCGTCTCCACCCTCGGCTCACCCGTCGGCAAGGTGAAGATCAAGGACGTGGACGACGGCTCTGGCAACCGCTACGTGCCGTTCCGCCAATACGTGGATCATGACGTGCGCCGCGCCATCGCGCTCGCGCAGGCGTTCGGCACCAAGCTCATCCGCGGCTTCTCGTTCTACCCGCCGAAAGGCGAGCGGCCGGAGGACTACGTCCGGCAGGCAGGCGACATGCTCGGCGAGATCGCGGCGCGTTGCGAGGAGGGCGGCGTCATTTTCGGACTGGAGGTCGAGGCAAATCTCATCGGCCAGAACGGCCACCTGCTGATGGAGCTTTACAAGCACGTCAACAGCAAGGCCCTCGTCCTCGTCTTCGACGCCGCCAACCTGTTCGTCCAGTTCGGCAGCGGCAAGGCCGTCGTCGAGCACTACCGCGCCATGAAAGACGGCATCGGCTGGATGCACATCAAGGACTATCGCCAGAAGGGCAAGATCCAGTGGCGCGGCCACGTGGAAGAGGCGATGCTGAAAAACTTCGTCCCCTGCGACGAAGGCGACTGCAACCACCTCGCCATCTTCAAAGACTTCGCCAAGCGCATCCCTGCGCTTGACCGCAAGCTCAAGAAGCTCGGCGTCCCCGGTGTGTTTATGGACTTGGAGCCGCACCTCAAAGGCGGCGGCCAGTTCGGCGGCTTCAGCGGTCCCGACGGCTTCGGCGTGGCATTACGCGCGCTGACCGATGTCCTCGACGCCGCCCGCATTGCTTACGACCTGCGCAACTACAAGGACATCGAGGCGATCAAGAATGCGGTGTAACGCGAGAAGTCCCTAAATGCAATTGCCACATGAGCATCTCAGAGAAAGACATCAAGGAACTTTGGGGGCGCGCTGCTGGCTATTGTAGTGCGCCGGGTTGTTCGCAGGATTGTGTTCCTTTCCTCGCCCCTGAAGACCCAACTGTGATAGGTGAGATGGCTCACGTCATTCCCCGGAGCAAGGATTCGACGCGTGGTGATGGGGAAAACGCCGGAGAGGACACTTACGAGAATCTGATTCTGTTGTGCCCCACATGCCATACGAAGGTCGATAAAGCTCCTGAGCACATTTATCCGAGGGAATTGCTTCAGAGATGGAAGCATGACCACGAAATGCGGCGATCGTCCTTGAGCGCTCCTCGCTACGATGATTTGCCCAAGCTAGCCGAAGCGATAGAACGCTTGTTGCAGGAGAATCACTTTGTTTGGAAACAGTTTGGACCGGAGTCCGAACTGGCGAAGCAGAATCCGTATAGTTCTGGCGCACTAATCTGGACACTTCGAAAACTGTCAACTGTCATTCCAAACAATGAACGAATCTCGCAATTACTCTCTGCGCACAAGCATCTCATTCCCCTGAACGATTGGCCTCTATGCGTCGCATTCATACACCACGCTTTAGCGTTTGAGCAAAGTGCATATCACCGCATGGATTCAGAAGCTGTGCCGCGCTTTCCCGCTGACTTTGCTGCTTTCATCGTTGGACTCAACAACAACAAAGCATGAAATCGTTTCAAGTTCCTGACGGTGCAGTCAATTGGTTCAAAACAGCACTCAACAACCATGGTGAGGTGATCTCTGTCGAAGTGACCGACCGCCACTTCTTCAAAATTGTGCGCAAGAAAGACCCGCAGGAAGTGAATGTAGTGTTCGTTGACATTTACTCGGTTGGTCTGGCCGATGTTTTGAAGGCTAGACAGGAATTTCCTGACGCTACGTGCATTGTTACCAATGGCAACTGGAACGCATGCACTCCTGAAGCTAAGGAATACGGACTGGAGAATGGATTTGGTGTTTTTAACACGCCTGAGTTTTTGGGAGCGCTCCATTGGGAGGAGATTCACAAATATCACAAAAAGGATCAAAAGAGGTAGCCGACCTACGCAACACGGTTTTCATAGGTGGGCTGACGTATTCGTTTTCGGATCCGCGCTGTCCTCCAAGAATCCGAGGGACCTTGATTTCCTGGTCGTCTATGACCCAGTCCTGTGCCCGCCGCAGCAAGCACGCGACAGAGCAGAGCTGTTGGTTGCTGACTTGGCGTTTGGTGTTGATCTGCCGAGGCATGTCGTCGTGCTGTCCAAATCAGAAGAACGAAGCGTCGCTTTCATCCGCTGTGAAGGATGTGTCAGTTTTTCCGACTGGTTGCAGGTGTGGATGATTAGGCAGAGTCAGAAAAAACGGCTAACGAACTGAGGTCGGAGCGCGGCAGGTCGAAGACCGGCCGCAGCACATGCAAGTCGACACACTTTTACACCGTGTCAATTGGCGGCGCGAGAAGGGGCACGTCGGTGCATGTCACTTCGTGTCGAGATGGTCGAGGCGGAGGATGAAGGCGTCAAACCCGAGGGCGCGCGGGACTGGGTCGGGGTCGAGCGAGATGTAATCCGGGGCAATGTCTCCATTGCAGGCACCGCGGTCGCTTGGCATTCACCAGAGGACTGGCAAACCTTCAACCTTTCAGTGTTCACTCCGTTGAGCACTGAACCAGCGCAGCAACAGGTCCCCGGCCAACGCGTCGTCGCCCGATGGGCGCTCGATGCAGGCGATGTCATGGCCCAGGATGATGTCGCGGGCGATGGTTTGTCCCGGCAGAAGGATCGCCACCACGTCCCACTCGGGACGGCCGAACGCCATGCTGTAATTCACAATCCAGGAATACGACCGGATGAGCGCTTCGTCCTGGGCGGATGCAGAGGGCTTTGCGGGAACGGCAATCACAACGAGGTTGGGCTTCATGGCGCGGACGCCTTTGCCCCAGCTCTCCAACTGCGCCAGCGTCCTGCCCGCCGCCGGCCAGCAGGTTGCGCGCACTTCGCAGTTCGGGCCCAGCTTCTTCAACACCTGCGCCACGGTCGTGTCATAAGGCTCCATCGCCACCACGTGGATCGGCTTGCCTTCACGCAGCAGCGCCAGCGTGCGCGGGATGCACGGTTGGAGCGGCATGACGTCGCGCAGCGAGACGCGCCTGCCGCTGATGACCCGGGCGATCTCTTCGGCGAACAGCTTGTGGCCGTTCATGTTCGGATGAATCGTCTCGCTCATCAACATCATCCAGCCGCGCGGGTCGGCGGCGCGGAGTGATTCATAGGCCCGGTGGCAATCGGCCACTGGCACGCGTGTGTCGGCGGCGACGGTCCGGATGACTTCAGTGTACTTGGCGAGACGCTCCTGCGGCCGGCGGGGCACGGCGTCGGGATAGATGGAGTTCTGGGTGCAGAGCACCACCTCGGCGCCCGCGTCGCGACAGCGGCGGATGATCTCGCGCAAGTTGGCGGCGAAGCGCGTTTCCCGCTCCGCAATCTGCTGCCCGGCCATATCCTTCGCATCGAAGGCCATGTCGTTCATGCCGAACATGACGACCACCAGGTGCGGCTTGTGGGCGAGCACGTCGCGCTCGATGCGCGCCAGTCCCGCCGTGGTCGTGTTGCCGCTCACACCGGCGTTGAACATCTGTAGTTTGGCTTGGGGATACAATCGCTGCAACGCGATGCCGAGCATGTCGCACCACGCCCGCCGTCCGCCCGTGTGGTAATAGACGCCCGTGATACTGTCGCCGAAGCAGACGATGCGGACCGGCTCGGCACTTTGAGCCAGAAGCTGGCCCGTCTTCGGCAGGTGGGTCTCGGCCGCCGCGATGGCAGCGATGGACGCACAAACAACCGCACACCAGATTCGATGGATCATGTGTTCACCTCGCAGTTTGTGACGCTGTCGTCAAACACGGGCTACCAGGCAATCTCCGGCTTCGCGAACTCACCGGTCATCGTCGCCGGCAATCGCCAGACGTGGTCGCCGTTCTTGTTGGTGAAGTAGAGGCAGGAATCGGATTGTTCCAGCGTGTTGCCGCTGGCCCAGAAGGCGTAGAAATCGGGATGGGCGTTGACGGGGCGGCGGGCGTAGGTGTGGTTGAAGCGGGTGTCGCGGGTGAGTGGCTTGACCTTCGTCCATGTCGCGCCCTGATCACGGCTGGTCCAAAGCATCATCTCGCCGCCGGTCGTCCACGGCTGCGGGCCGGGTTCGGTCGGCGCGATGATCCGCCACGTGCCGTCCGGCTCGATGTAGAGCGAGCCGTGGTCGTAGTTGTGGTCGCTGGTCGTGAATGGCCGGCGCACCCATTCCTTGCCCGTCCAACGCATCGTGAACCACGGCCGCAGGCCGTGCTTGGGGCCGGACTCGTAGCCCGTGGTCGTCAGGTAGAGAATCACTGGCCGGCCGTCGGCATCGAAGTTGAGGTCTTTGAGATAGACGACCTGCCTGTCGGCGCGCGCGTCGAGCACGAGGGCGGGATTTTTTGCCTCGGTCAATGGCAGCGTGAGCTGTTCGCCCGCGACGGTGCGCCACGTCTGGCCGTAGTCGGCGGTTTCGACGTAGTAGATGTTGGAGCGTTCGTTGAGACCGACGGGATTCGGGTGATAGTCAAACGCGCTCGCGAGCCGGTTGCCGCAGCGCCACGTGACCTGATAGTCGCCTTTCTCGATGTGCGCGAGACTCTGCGGCTCGCCCCATTTCACGCCATCGGCGCTCGTCATCCAGAACAGGCCCCGGCCGAGCTTGTAGCGTGTGTGGAGGAACAGGAAACCTTTGCCGGGCATCCACCACGGATGCGGGTAGGAGAAGTTGGTCTCCATGATCTGCTCGAACTCGTCCACCGAGTAAGGCTTCTTGCTGCGGTGAACCCACGATGGCCGCGAGGTGCCGTGGGCGGCGGAGAAAATCCAGACGTGGCCGGCATCGTCGAGCATGATGGTCGGGTTGTCGTGCGCATCGTCGGTCTTTTTGTTCAGCAAGATCGTCGGGCGCGGCACCTGGCCGGTGGTGTGGTCGTAGTAGCTGACCATGTGGAGGAGTTGGTTCTTCTCCTTGAGCCGCCCGCCGTAGCAGAAGAACGTCTTGTTGACATCCTTCGCGTAGTAAGCGTAGGGCAACATCTGCTGCGGGTAGGTCGCGAAGCCGCCGCTGTATTTGTAGCGATACGCGTCCTTCGACGGCTGGTTGTAATACCAGATGCCGCGATAGCCGTCGTCCTTCGGCTGCGGCTCCGAGAAGCAGGGCAGTGTTGACGCGAGGAACATCAACACGAGGGACAATCGGGGGAGGTTGGCTTTCATGCCGGTATTCTCATCAAACCAATGGTTAAATCAACCCATCAAATGGGCTTTGAGACGTCCTCGACCTGAAACGCCTCTGCGAACGGCGCGTCGCAGGACAGCTCCGCCGCGATCTGGCGGTTCACGTCGAGAATGCGGTCGTCGAAACCACGGCCGCGCTGCCGGCGGTTGCGATGCTCCTGCGAGCAATGATGCAGCAGCAGCCGGCGTTTCCAGCGCGCCGCTTCCTCATCAAACGGCATGTAGAGATCGGACCGGAAGCTGAGCGTCTTCGGGTCGCGTATGAGAAACGCCGCAACCGGTTCATCGAACGACGACGCCACCCGCAGAAACATGGCGTGAACGCGCCGGTGGCCGGCATTGCTGTCCGCGCCGTGCGGCAGGAAAACGATTTGCGGCCGGTGCGGCAGGAGCTGACGCCGGATCGCGGCTTCGTTCCCGGCATCGTCGAGCGGCGCGCCCGCGTCATCCTCCTCCAGCCGCAGAAACGTCACGTGCTCTTCGCCAAGACCGAAGAACCGCAAACTGTTGCGCTGCTCCTGCTCGCGCGCCGCCGCTTTCGTCGCGTTGTCGGGCGACGGGCAGAACTCGTCGAGCACGCCGCTCGCGCTGCCGCTAACCACGGCGAGATGGATCGCATTTCCATTCCGCTGGAAGAACCGCAGCGTGACGCCGATGGCGTCGAAGTCATCCGGATGCGGTGCGAGCACGAACAGCCGTAGTTCCGCCGGCCACTGGATTGCAGGGATGGCGGCAGGCCGCGGGCGATCCAAGAGTCTCTGCAGGCCGGAGTTCATCGCGGAGCGGCGAGCGTCTGACCGCAATACCAAAGCATCCGCGGCAGATGGAACGGCCCTTTCCACATGTTCCCTTTCAGTTGCGACGACACGCTGCCGTCGCGGTGCAGATAGCCATACCACTCGCCGTGCTCCGGGTCGGGGAAATGCGCGAAGCTCCAGTCGTGCGCCATCCGGTGCCAGCGCGCGTATTTCGCGTCGCCCGTGAGCGTCCACGCCAGCAACGTGGCGATGATCGTCTCGTTGTGCGGCCACCAGAACTTCATGTCGTGCCAATACTCCTGCACCGGCAGCCCGCGCAGGTCGCGGAAGTAGTAGATGCCGCCGCATTCCTCGTCCCAGCCGCGCGCCCACATCCAGTCGAGGATCGTCAGGCCAATGCGGATGAGCCGTTGGTCGCCGCGCAATTTGCCCTCGTGCATGATGAACCACGCCGCCTCGATGGCGTGGCCGGGATTCAGCGTCCGCCCGTCGAAATGGTCGATGATTCCACCGTCCGGCGCGACAACCTCCATCAGCGCCCCAAGCTCCGGCTTCATGAAATCGCGCTCAATCTCC
>JBAZIR010000155.1:0-12177 GCA_041651735.1 Verrucomicrobiia bacterium
CAACAACGCAAGATTGCCGTTTGAGAGTGGCGCAATCAGGTAACGTTTTCGGAGCCGGGCAAGTCCCTCGACTGAATCGGGCCACGGCGTCAAGCGATGCCAGACGCGGTTGAAGCGGTCCTTTTCTTTTTCGCTGAGACCCTTGATTTTGAAGCGTTGAACCAGTTCATCGAGCGACTTGCGGTGAAGGTCATCCAACTTCGTCCAAGGCAGAAGGCCTTTGCGCACCTTGTCCATCGAAGGCGCGTAGGCCGCGCGCCATGCGTCGGCAAAAGCCGCCCAATCCACATTCAACCCCTTCGTCCTGCCCAACTGTTCTCCCTCGGCGATCACGCTCGACCGCCAATCCACGACCGTCCCGAACACATCGAACACCAGCAGTTTGACGCCGACGCCGGCGGCGGAGGTGGGATGCAGCGCAGTCCGCCGTGATGAGGAAGCGCGCCGGGATGTTTTTGCGCTCATGTCTCTCTCCATTTTAAGGCGGCTGCGGCTCACGCAGATGAGGAAGGAGCCTGTTGTTGCGGTGCCCCCTGCCCCATGAATTCCATGAACCACGCCGGCGGGCGCGTCGGCTTGCCGCTGGTGTCGAGGAACGCGTGGATCGTATAGCCGCGCGCCACGGCTGCGCCATTCTTCGCGTGGGCTATCTCGTAATCGAACCGCACCCGCGCCCGCCCGAACATCGCCAGTCTGCACGTTATCCGCAATTCATCGTCGTAGCGCGCGCGACCGACGAACTCGATGTGCGTCTCGACCAGCGGCAGAAACAGTCCGCGCTTCTCCATCTCGGAGTAAGGCAAGCCGACCTTGCGCGTCATCTCCGTGCGCGCGCATTCAAACCATTCCAGGACACGCGAGTTGTAGAAGCCGCCCATTTGGTCCGTCTCGCTGTAGCGGACGCGTAGTGTCGTGATGTTCTCGATGGGGGTCATGGGTTCGTAATTCGTGACTTGTAATCCGTAACTCGTAATTCGTGATTTGTGACTCGTGATGCGTAATCCGTGACTCGGGTCTCGCGAATCGTAGACCGTAATTCGTAGACCACTGACGACCTACGACGAATTACAAATCACAAACCACGAATCACTAATTACGAGTACCGAGTCACAAATCACGAACCACGAATCCCGCTCCACACCTACATTCTCACCAGCGCCGAGCCCCAGACAAAACCGGAGCCGAAGGCGACCAGCAACACAAGTTTGCCGCTGCTGACCATGCCTTGCTTGCGGGCCTCGTCGAGCGCGATCGGCAGACAGGCGGAGGCAATGTTGCCGTGGTCCTCGACATTGATGAACACTTTTTCCTTCGGCGTGCCGGTCTTCTTCACAACCGTTTCCAGCATCCGCAGGTTCGCCTGGTGCGGAATGAGCACGTCCACGTCGTTCATCGTCAGATTCGTGGCCTTGAGCGCCTCGAATGCCGCGTCGGTCATGCCCGCCACGCCGTTCTCGAACACCGCCTTGCCATCCATGCGAAAGTGAACACGGCCGGCGTCAACGTCTTCCTTGGTGATGTGCTCCATGCGGCCGAGTGCGCTGCCCGGGGCGGCAGTGTAGAGCGCCTTTGCGCCGCGACCGTCGGCGTGGATGCCAGTCCAGAGCACGCCGCGCTTGTCGTCGTCGCACGGCCCCATCACGACGGCGCCCGCGCCGTCGCCGAGCAGGATGGCGATATTGCGGCCGTCGTTGGAACAATCAATCCGTTTGGAAAGCACCTCCGAGCAGACGATCAGCGCATGGCGGAACTTGCCCGTCTTGATAAACGCGTCAGCCATCGCCATACCATAGAGCAGGCCGGTGCATTGCTGGCGGATATCATACGCAGCGACGCCGACCAAACCGAGCTTCGCAGCGAGGAAACAAACACAACCCGGATCGGCATGATCGGGCGTAATGGTATTCATGATGAGCAGGTCGATGTCGCTCATCTTCAGTCCCGCGTCGGCCACGGCGGCCCGCGCCGCGAGCGCGCCGAGATCAGAGGCGCTGACGTCCGCCTCGGCGTGATGGCGGCTGCGGACGCCGGTGCGCTCGACGATGAACTTGTCGGTCGTTTCCATCACCTTCTCGAGGTCGAAGTTGGTGGTGAGCTTCGGCGGCAGATAGCTGCCGGTGCCGAGGATGCAAGAGTGAGTCATGGGTGGTCCGTGATTTGTGATTTGTGATTCGGGACTCGTAATTTGTAATCCGTAATTCGTGATTCGTGATCCGTTACTCGTGGCTCGTAATCCGTGGTCCGAGCCACGAATCACAAATCACGAGTTACGAGTCACGAACCCATTCCTTCATGCTTCATCGAGTTCTTTATCAACAAGCTGCAGTTCTTCTGGAAGAAGTCCACGGGCAACGAGCCGGTCACAGCGTGAACCTCAATGCCAAGTTCCCCGGCGAGCGCGCGCGGGTCTTTGCCGCCCTTGACGGCATCAATGATCCGCTTGTGGTAAGCCTCGGCGGAGGCGATCGCGCCTTCGAAATACTTCTTCACCTCGTCCGCGCCGGAGATGACGGCGTTATGCGCGAGGCAAACGACTTCCGCCCCGAGCGCGGCAAGCCGCCGGTTGGAATTCATGCAGGCGGTGTAGTCGCTGAAATACATCGGCCACCATGTTTTCGTGGCTGGCATGTAGAAGCCGGTCACGTCAGCAACGATGGCGATCTTCTTCGTCGGCTCGAAGAAGCTGAGGCTGCAATCGCTGTGGCCCGGCGTGGCGATGACGTTGAACTTGAGTCCACCAACCGTGACGACATCGCCTTCCTTGAGCACGCGATCCACGGCCATTTTCAGTTCCGTCAAAGGCTGCGGTCTCTGGTTTTCTGTGATTGCTCCCTTGCCGAGCAGCCATGCGGTCAGCGCGCCGTCAATCTTGGTGAAGAAGCCAATGGCCTTCTCGTTGCCCATCGTCGCCGCGGCGATCTGCGACGCGAGCACTTGCGCGCCGGGGAACATCTTCCGGAACGCCGGCACCGCCATGACGTGATCGGGATGACCATGCGTGACGACGATCTGCTTCACACTCTCAGGCGCGACACCGAACTCCGCGAGCTGCGCGGCCAGCACCGGACCGCAAGGGCCAACACCGCCCTCCACCACCGCGGCCTCGCCGCCGTCTTTGACAAGGTAGATGGGATAATCAACCGTGCCGAGCATCAGCAGGTTGTCGGTGACTGCAACAGGCGGATTGTTAATGATCATGATAATTCTCGTGTTTGGGACCGCATCATCTACCGAATCCACAGCCCAGCGGCAAGGCTACAATACACATTGGCCCTGTTCGAGCGCGGACAGGCAACACCCTGACTTTTCAAATGCTGAGATCGTAGCCGGAGCGCGGCGCGAACTTCAGCCAGCGGTTCGCGTCGGGGCAATTGCTGAACTGCCGCTTGTCATGGTCCCAGCGAAGTTCCTGTCCGGGGAACCGGAGCGCGATGCAGCCGAGCAGGATGGCCTGCGTCATGGGGACGGCATACTCGAACTTGCTGCCCGGCTTGGCCGTATCGCGAGCCTCGGCGGCCCTCAACCACTGGTGGTAATGGTCGCAGCCTTCCAACTTTTTCATTTCAGTCCGCCAGAAGGTTTCCGCGTCCTTGACAGCGGGACCATAGGGCTGGCCCGTCAACGCCATTGGAATCGGTGGCGACGCATGGGAACCTCCGATGGCGGTCATCTTGGAACCGATGATCATGCAGCCGTTGGAGCCAAGCTGGAGCTTCGGATTGCTGCCCTCCGGATTCGGCGGCAGTTTCTTGCCGTCGTGCCACGTCATCTTCAGGCCCTTCGGACAAAGCTTCGAGCACGGGAATGTGTAATCAATAATGGACCACTCCGGATAAGCGATTCCCGCTGGCGCTGACACCTCCGCCTTGACGCTATCGGGCAAACCGAGTTTCAGAATCCAGAAAGCCGGGTCCATGTTATGGCAGGCCATATCGCCCAGCGCGCCGGTGCCAAAATCCCACCAGCCCCGCCATTTGAACGGAACATACGCCGTGGAAAACGGCCGCGTCGTAACAGGCCCAAGCCAGTTCTCCCAATCCAAACCCGCCGGCACCGGCTCACCTGCGGCCATCGCCGTCATCCCCTGCGGCCAGATTGGACGGTTGGACCAGACGTGAACACGCTCGATCGCGCCAAACGCGTCATCGTTCATCATCTTCTGCCAGAGAAGCAATCCAGCGCCGGCGTGGCCCTGATTGCCCATCTGTGTGACCACGCCATACTTCTTGGCGGCGTCGAGCAGCACCTGGCATTCCTGGAACGTCCGCGCCAGCGGCTTCTGCACATAGACATGCTTGCCGCGCCGCATCGCGTCCAACGCAGCCACCGCATGGACGTGGTCGGGCGTCGAAACAACCACGCCGTCAACCTCCTTCCCGAACTTGTCGAGCATCTTGCGGTAGTCGGTGAACTTCGGCACGTCGGGATGTTCCTGGAATGACTTGGCTGCGCGAACCGGGTCCACGTCGCACATCGCCACCAGTTTCGCGCCGCCCTTGAGCATGCTGTTCATGTCGCCGGCGCCTTTGCCACCGCAAGCGATCTGGGCAAAACGGAACGTGCCTCCCGATGACGCGGCCGGGGCTGCGCGCAGCAATGACGGGCCGCTGAAAGCGAGAACAGTTGCGGTGGATTTGAGGAACGAGCGACGAGAGAATGCAGCAGTTTTCATGATTTGGTGGTTCGATGATTTTCCATTGCCAGCAGCGCCGCGCCAAATGCGCCGGTGAGCTGAGGGTCGGGTGGGACGTGAACGGGACGGCCGTAGGCTTCGCTGAACATCCGCACGAGGCACGGGTTGTGCGCCGCGACGCCGCCGGTCATGACGATGTCGCCGTGGGCTGTATCCATTTCCTGGAGCCGCTTCACAACCGAGTGGAACGCGCCCCGGACGATGTCCTGGACTTTCTCGCCGGTGCGAATCTTGGAGAGAATCTCCGTGGCGGCAAAGACGGTGCAGAAGCTGCCGAGTGTGACCTCCTTCTTCGATTGCGCGGCAAGCTTGTCGAGTTCGCCGACATCCAGCGCGAGCCGCAACGCAATTTCCTCCAGAAACGCCCCGGTGCCCGCCGCGCACTTGCGGTTCATCTTGAAGCCGACGCGTTTTCCGTGCGCATCGAGATGGATGACCTTGCTGTCCTGCGCGCCGATGTCGATCACCGTGATCTTCCGTTGGAAGTAGTGCCATGCGCCCTTCGCGTGACACGTGATTTCCGTCATCGTCTCATGCGCCCACGGCACGTTGTCGCGGCCATAACCAGTCGCGATTGAACGCACGATGTCCTCGCGGCGGATTTTCGCAGCCGTCAACGCATCATTGAGGACCTGCTCGGAGACGGCGGCGTAATCCACGCCGGAACGGCGCAGGCCACGACCGACAACCTTGCCGGTCTCGTCGATGATGGCGAGTTTCGCCGAGGACGCACCGATGTCTATGCCGCAGAAGTAGTGCATGAAAAGGCACGTCCTGCGCTACTTCTGTCCCAAGCCTTCCACGAACGCCTGGATGTTGGTCCTGGCCTGTTCCTCGGAATAGAGGCGCAGGTCGTTGAGATCGCCGTGAATGACGATGTGCGGGATGCCGAGTTTGGCGTCGAGACGCTCCGGCATCTGGTAGCGGTTGTTGGAGTTGTTCGGACAGGTCTTGGAATCGTGATAGATGATGCCGTTGACCTTGTACTTGCGGGCCATCTGCTCCATGTAGGCTTCCTTGGCGTCCTCGCTGCGGCAGATAAAGAGCCGGCAATAGGCGCGCGCCATGCTGCGGAAGGGATCATTTGGGTCGAGATCCTCAAATATCCAACTGTTGCAATAGGTCGAGGCGACAACGGCGGTCTTGAGGTTGGAGAACTGCGTCGAAAGATCACGCAGCTTGCCCCATACCGGCATGCCGTCCCAATAAATGCGGAACTTCTCGCCCGGCACTGCGGCGACACCGTCGGCCACGCGCTGCTTCAACTCCGCCAGCAACGCCTCGTAGTATTGGATCGCGCTTTGCGTGCCACGCAGCACAACCGCGGGCCCCATCTGGATGGTGCCGTCGAAAAACGTGATCGGCGCGGGCACAGCAGCAGCGGCTTCGAGCACTCCCTTCCAAAGGTCGGTGCAACGCCGCGAGAGCTGCACAATTTCCTTGAGCCGGCCCATGTCGAGCTTCTGGCCGGCGACCTTCTCCAACGTTGGCACGAGCGCCTCGGTCTGGCGGGCAATGTCCTCGATGATCGGCTCGTCGAGGTCGCCGATCGAACGCGGCGTGTGGATGCCGATGCACGGCACATTCCATTCGCGCGCGTAGAACTGGAACCAATCCTTCACGTCACGGCATTGGTTGGTGTTATAGACCAGCACGTCAGCCTTCGGCACGCCGGACATGCCCATCTTCTTCAACGGCGTCTCGCCCTTGAGATAAGCGCCGATGTCGCTGGTGAGATAAGAACAAATGTCCGGCGAGAACCCGCGGGCGTTGGCCAGCGGGATGACGTCCGTGGCCATGCGGGACGCGCCGAGCATCGCGCCGTGGTTTTCCGGGAAATAGACGTTGAAGCCGAGCGCATGGAGCAACTCCGCCGGGCCGACGCTGGTGCACCAGGCGGTCTTTTTGCCCTGCTTAGGGCCGTTTTCGAGTTCCGCGAAGTAATTACCCATCACGGTCCTCATCATCTTCGTCGTCTGAAGGTCTTTCCGTTCAGGTGCGGCAGCAGTTTGTGTTGTCATAAGATTGTTACGTTTGAGAGCAACCTGTAGCAGCAAAGCGCCTTTGCCGCAAAATCAAAATCACAGTCATGCGGCAGTCGTGGCAGCGTGTTTTGTTCATGACCTGCCCTTATCCTCCGAGGACGCGCTGCGAAAAAGGTAGGGTGAGACCCACACCATCCGTTTACCCACCGTCCCCTACTTCGTCGGTGCAAAACGCTCGCCAAAACGCGCGGCCAGTTCAGCCAACTGCTTCCTCACTTCGTCGAGGCCCATGTCGCGGGCATACTTCAGCACGCCGCCGCGCCAGTCGGGAAAACCTGTGCCGAGCACCATCGCCGCGTCCACATCGCTCTCGCGTTGGGCGATCCCCTCCTCCATCACGCGCAACGCCTCGGCCACCATCCGCAGGACGAGCCGCTGAGTGATCTCGTCGGCCGAGATGACTCGCGGTGACTTGCCATCTCGATGGCGCGCCGCAGCGATGATCTCCTGTGCGACCGGATTGGGAAGAGGCTTGGGGTTGCCTTTCTCGTAGAGATAAACGCCCGCCCCGGTTTTCTGGCCCAACATGCGGCGTGCAACCAGTTCCACCACGATGGGCGGCGGCGGGCCATGATGCGGGAAGGCGCGGGTCAGCACGGCGTCGCAGTGGACGAGGATGTCGTTGCCGGCCATGTCAATCAGAGTCAGCGGCCCCATCGGGAAACCGAACGCGACCATTGCGCGATCAATCGCCTCCGGCTCGGCGCCGTCCTCCAACAACAGGAACGCTTCGTTGACATACGGGAGGAAGATTCGGTTGACGATGAAGCCTTCGCGATTGCGCACCAAAACCGGCGTCTTGCGAATGATCTTGGCGAAACGCAGCGCGGTCGCCACCGTCTCCGGCGCGGCGGCGGCATGGCGGATAATCTCCAGCAGCGGCATCGCGTGGGCGGGGTTGAAGAAGTGCAGACCAACGAAACGCCCCGGGTGGCGCAGGTCCTTGGCGAGTGTGTCGAACGAAATTGTCGAGGTGTTGGAAGCAATGATGGCGTCGTCGCTGACGGCACGTTCCACATTGGCGAGGACAGCCCGCTTGACGGCAACATCCTCGAACACCGCTTCGATCACAAGGTCTGCATTGCCAATCTTGTTCCAGTCGCTGGTCGTGGAGAGCATCCCCAGAATCCCCCCGAGCAGTCCCGGAGAGAGCTTGCCCTGCGCAACGCGCTTCTCGAGGGATTCGCGGATGCGCTGCTCGCCTTTTTGCAGGGCCGCTGCGTTTTCGTCGAGAGCGATCACAGGCAGTCCCGCCTGCAAGACAGCCTGCGCGATGCCCGCGCCCATCGAGCCCATGCCGATGACGGCCACGCAAGAGACGCGACGCGACGCCGTGTTCTCCAGATCGGGAGCCTTCGCCGTCTCGCGGGTCGCGAAGAAGACGTGGATCTTGTTGCGCGTGGCCAGCGTATCCATGCAGCGCGCGAAGAGTTCCTGCTCCGCGCGCAAGCCGGCGTCGAAGGACTCCACGAGGCCCGTCCTGACAGCTTCGATGATGACAAACGGCGCGATGAGTTCCGGCCGGCCGGCCGCGACGCGTTTATGCGCCATCATGATCGCGGCCTCGTTAACGACGGGGTCGGCGATTTTGTTGGTGCGCTCGCGAGTATTTCGCCGCTCACCGACACAGACCTGCGCCGATGTTTCGAGATTGGCTGCGTCGCACACCGCGTCCACCAGACCCAGCTTCAATGCCTCGCCCGCGTTGATCGGCTGGCCGGTCAGCAACATCTTGAGCGCCGCCTCGACGCCAACGAGGCGCGGCAGGCGCTGCGTGCCGCCCGCACCGGGGTTGATGCCAATGTTGACCTCCGGCATGCTAAAAACAGTGCCGCGCGTGCATACACGGTGGTGGCACGCCATCGCCAGCTCCAGCGCGCCGCCCATCATCTTGCCTGCAAGGGCCGCCGTGACGGGCTTGCTGGAATCCTCAATATCCCGAAACGCCTCCTGGAAAGCGCGCGAGATGCGAATGGCATCCTCGGCAGTCTTGATGTCGCGGAACATCGCCACGTCAGCGCCAGCGCTGAAGTGTTCCTGCGTGCCGGTAATGATGATCCTGCTCACGCGGGCATCCGCATTTGCGTCGCGTATCGCCGCCCGCAAATCAGCCAGCAGATCGAGACTGAGGGTGTTTACAGGTGGGGCATTCAGGCGAAGGACGCACACGTCATCGGTGATGTTGGCAATAATGCTATTCATGGGTTCAGTCTCAACTTTGGTGACCCTTCAACGCGGCTGGCATCCGCCGTTATTAACCAAGACGCTAGTGCACGCCTCCGCACAGGTCAACACCTGCTTGATTTGGCAGCCTGACATGATAAAAAGGAAACGAACTGAGCACAACCAACCGGAGCATCCATAAATGACCGCGCGAACCGCAGTGAGATTCCCATCCTTCGTTTTCATTCTGGTTCTGTTACTTGCCACCAGCCCGATCTTCGGCCAGCAAGCCGCCCCGCGAAACGCCGCGCCGTCCGACAAACACGTCGTGATCATCAGCATTGACGGCTTGCGTCCCGACGTGCTCCTGCGGGCCAAAGCGCCGAATATCCGTGAGCTGACCCAACGCGGCTCCTTCACGTTCTGGGCCGAATCCACCGATGTCGCCATCACACTGCCAACGCACGTCAGCATGCTCACGGGCGTTTCCCCAACCAAACACAAAGTGACGTGGAACGATGATCGCGAGGTGGAACCCAGCATGCTCGCTGTGCCAACGATTTTTGATCTCACCAAGAAGGCCGGTTACAGCAATGCGATGGTCGTCGGCAAACGCAAACTCACCATCATGGCCAAGCCGGGCATGGTGGACTGGGTGAGCGCGCCTGAAAAGAAAGTCAAGACCGACGCACTGAAGATAGCCTCCCTCGCCGTCCAAGTACTGCGCCAGCACCGCCCCAGCGTTTTGTTTGTGCATTTCCCCGACCCCGACGCGGTCGGCCATGCCATCGGTTGGGGCACCTCTGACCAGGTGGCGGTCGCCGACAGGGCAGACCAGGGAGTCGGCATTATCGCGGCTGCGCTGCGCGAACTCCACCTGCAGGAGAAGACCCTGTTCATCGTGACCGCCGACCACGGCGGCTCCGGCAAGTCGCATGGCGCGAAGGTTCCGTTCAGCCGCTATATCCCATGGATTGCCGTAGGCCCCGGCGTGCGGGAAAACTACGACCTCACCCTCGAACCCAAACTGTCCGTGCACGTTGTGGACGTGTTCGCCACCGCGCTGAACTTCCTCGGCGTCGCCGTTCCGGCCGACGTGGACGGCCAACCGGTTCTCGCGATCTACGGCAAGGCCCAGAACGCCGGACTCAAGCCCAAGAGATAGTCTTCGCTTATTGCTCCCGCGCTGGCGTGGCATCCCACACCAGCACTTCGAACGGTTGCAGTTTGAACTGATGCGGCACACCCGCCTTGACGGTGATCTCCGTCTTGGCGGCATCCTCCTTCCACGGACTCTTGAGCGTGTATTGACGCGCCGCGCCTGCGGGCAGTTCAAACACCTTCGCCGCGTCCACTTCGACCACGGCCGTCCGATCGCTTGGATTGCGCAACGCCAGCACTGCCTTGTTCTTCGACCACGATGCCCAGCCATAGACATCGCCTTTCGCCGGGTCGCCGCCAACCCAATGCGTGTCGGCCAGCACTTCCGCGTTGGCGCGGCTCCACTTTGCCGCCTCGGCCAGCACGTCCCACAGCGCCGTCGTCATCAAGCTCGGGTCAATGTGTAATTCCTGCATACAGGTGCCCGTCGCAAAGTAGGACCGAATCTCCGCAACGAGATCCGCCGGCGCGCAACTCACGCCGCGGCTCTTCGGGTCATAAGGATTCTTGAACGCATACTTGTGGATCATGATGCCGTGCAGCATCAGCGAACTGATCGGGCAGAGCGGTCCGCGCAGGACCGTGGCGTGATACGTCGCGTTATCGCGATACGTCAGCCACTGCTGGCGGTCGCTGCCTTTGCCGAGGAAGCCCGCGTCGCTCTCCTGCCGCCAGATCGAGTCCGCCCACAGAATCCAGAACGGCGACGGCCACGTGCCGGTGGTCGGATTCAGAAACACATCCGGCTTGAGCGCACGCAATTCGTCATGCACCCGCAGCAGCGCCTCCACGTCGCTCGCGAACGCTCCCGCGCCCTCCTTGCTGTTACCCGCTCCAAAACCGTCGAACTTGAAATAGTTCACGCCGTAATCGCGCACCATGCCCACGCACGCTTCGCGGAACCGCTCGTAGTAGCGCGGCCCGGCCAGCGTCAACCCGTTCTTGCTCGTCTCAAACCCCTGCTCCTGTCCCGCCTCGACGCGTTTGGCCCGGCCGGAGTAACCACCCCACGGGCTGAACCAGATTCCAACCGCCGAGTGATACTTGCCGGCCGCCGCGCGCTCCGGCGCAAGCCCTCGCCCATAGCCGCGATGAAACTGCCAGACTTTGCTCACGTCGTCCCAACCGTGGTCATGCACAAACGAATCGAGCACCACGCCGCGCTTCTCCACCAACTCGCGGCCGAACACGTCGATCAACTCCAACCACAGCTTCTCCTGCCCGTCGACAAACCTTTCAAATTCCTCCGGTTTGCCAAATCGCCTCACGCGCCAGAACTCCGCCCCAACCTGATAGCCGCAGTTGTAATGCAGGAACGTGTGATAAGGCTGCGGCCGTTCCATCTCGAGATAGTGCAGAAACCCGCGACGAAGTTGTCCCTCCGGCACCACGCCCACCACACTCGAACGCTCCACCGCCCTGCCCGCCTCCACCGCTACGTTGCTGGCAAAACCGCAACGCACCCGCACGCGCGGAACCGACGGAGTCACCACGTTTTTCGCCATCGGATTCTCGCAACCGAAGAAAATATTGCCCGCCACCACCGGCGAGCCGTCCACGCTGCCCGCGACCGTCGCGTTCGGCACGAACACATCTACCAGCGCCAGCTCCTGCAATTCCACCGACTCGCGCTTCGCGAAGATCAAGAGAGACTGTCTCATGTAATTCGAACCGTCGCGGAGCACCGCCCTCCATTGCAGTTTCAGATTCCCATCCATCGACGCAAGCTCGACAGTGAACTGGCGACCGCCGCGCCGCTCCGCCAGCCGCCGCGAACCGGGCGCCGGCTTCAACACGGTCAGCTTCGGCCTGCCAACAAGCTGGAGATCCGACGCCCTCACCACCCTTCCCTCCGACGCCGGCGTCCGCGCAACGACGAACCGGAAACACTCGCCGTCGCCCATGCTCAACGTTGTCTTCGAGAGTTTGTCCTCCACACACACCGGCTTCAAGCGACCGCCGCCGGTCATCCATTCGCAGCGAAGCACCTCGTTCTCCAGCACGAACCGGTTGTGATCCACCATCGTCTTCGCCTGCTGGGGATCGGGACCGGGGAAATCCACCGCCCGTGCGCGCTGTCCGAGCATGAGGACCGGCAGACACAAAACAAACATC
>JBAZIR010000156.1:0-12130 GCA_041651735.1 Verrucomicrobiia bacterium
GCCGCAGTTGGTCTTCACGCGGGATCACGGGGCCTACGGACGGGCGATTCTGTCAGCGCTGGCGGTTCTCTATGTGGCAGCGGCGATGGTCTGGTGGATGGTCCGACAGATTTCGCGTGATCGTTCCAGGCTCGCGCTGGCGGATCGGCTTGTGCTGGCCGTGCCGGTGCTGGGGAAAATTCACCGCGATCTCTCCCTGACACGACTGTTTTCCGCGCTGAAGGCATTGCTGAACGGTGGCATCGGCATCCTTGAAGCCATGCCGCGGGCGGGCGCAGCATCCGGCAGCGCGTTGCTGGCTGCGGCGGCGAACGCGGCGGTGCCGAAGTTGAAGCGCGGTGAATCGTTGGTGACTGCGCTGGCGGACGTGCTGCCCGGCGATGCGTTGGGGCTGATTGCGACGGGACAAGAGAGCGGCAAACTCGACGAGATGCTGGATCATTTGGAGCGGCATTTCATGGAGGAGAGCCGGCGGCGGTTGCGGACGCTGGCGGAATGGCTGCCGAAGTTGATCTACGTGAGTGTCGTGTTTTGGGTTGGCTGGCAAATCCTGCAAATGGGGCGCGGCTACGGCCGGATGCTTTCCGGCGTTTTGGGCGAGTGAACTGCCGCGATACAGATGCATCGCCGTGTCACAAGCTTGCACGGCAGAAACTATGCGAGTCGCTTGGCGGCGTTCGGGCTGGCGCTGGCGGCCACGATTTCGCCGAAGTAAACGCGATGATTGGTGCCAAAAAGGCGGATGTCAGGCGTCAGGTTTTCGGCGATAACGTCGTTTTTGTGAACGACGCGGCACTCGTAATGCACGACGGCTTCCGCGATCAGCGGCGCTGTGACGGATTGCGCGGGCACGGGAGTGAGTCTGGACTTGGCAAACTTGTCTTCATTGGCGCCAGAGGCGGTGCCCAGGTGTAACAGTTCGTCCGTGAACTCCATCGGCAGCACGTTGACGGTGAATTGATGGGTCTGCTCGATGTTGTTGAAGGTGTGACGATCAGCTTGGATGAGCACGGTAATGATTGGACGGCCCCAGATCAGGCCGCCGGTCAGCCAGGCGACGTTCATTGCGTTTGGCTTGCCGTCCTTGTCCGAAGTGCAGAGCAGCAGGCCGAGCCGGCCCATCACGTGCATCGTTTCTTTCCAGAGGTCAAACGGCTTGATGTCATGCTTCTTCATCGTTGTTACTTTCGTGCTTGCTCGTCGTGGACGAGATCGGCTAACGGGCGCCGTTCGCGCGGCTTGGCCGTCTCCGCAGGGTGTCCGATTGGCAACAGAGCCACCGGACACCACGAGGCCGGCGCACCCAGCAACTCGCTCACCGCCTGTTGCCCGTAGGCCGCGATCCAGCAACTTCCCAAACCAAGTGCTGCGGCGGCGAGATGCGCGTAGTCGCACGCGATCGTCGCGTCTTCATGACTATAGACTGCCGCGGCGGCTTCGCCAATTTTTTCGCGGTTACGGTTGGGGTTGGCGAAAAACACCAGCACCACCGGCGCCTGGGCCACGAACATCTGGTTGAAGCACGCTTTGGCCAGTTGCTCCTTCCGTGCCGGGTCGCGCACGACGACGACCTCGTAGGCTTGCGCATTGAATGCCGACGGTGCGCCGTTGACCGACTCCAAAATCGTCCGCACCGCGCTGGCGTCAACCGGCTTGTCTTGATATGACCGCACGGAAAACCGTGCACGCATGAGATCAAAGAATTCCATCGAGATACTGTCCTTTCGTTGAAAAGAGTGTTAGCGAATCATGGCACTGGCGTCCAGCACACAAGAAGCGGCGGCGGCGGCCACGCTCAGTCCGCGAAGACCAGCGCGGAGGCGTTGGTGGCGGCTTTGACGGCATCGGCAAAGCTGCGCTTCGACGTTTGCGGATGCTTGAGCTTGCTGGCGACCGCGGGCTGTGATTCCAACAACGCCAGCGCGTAGGCGCTCTTGACGGCGAAGTTGACGTTCTGTGGAAGCGAACCGGTTTGCTGGTAGGTGACGGACTCGGTCATGCGCAGCGTGATGATGCCGATGACGTTGCCGCGTTCGTTGATGAGTGCGCCGCCGGAGTTGCCGGGCTGGGTGGCGACGTTGACTTGGAAGTATCGGGGGTCGTCCTCCATCCCTACGAGGCTGTTGATCTTGCCGTCGGTGAGCTTGGGAGCGGTGCCTTGCAGGTGGATATTGGGGAAACCGACGGTGAAGACCGCGTCGCCCAGTTTCACATCACGGCTTGCGGCCAGCGGCAATGGCTTGAACGAGCCGTTGGCCTTGAGCAGAGCGACATCGTTGGCTTTGTCGGCGGTGACCAGTTGTGCTGGAAAGTTGCCGGCATCGGTACGGATGATGATGCGTGTCGCGTCGCGGACAACGTGGTAGTTGGTGACGAAGAAGCCGTCTTCGGTAATGAAAAAGCCGGAGCCAGCGGCCCGTGTTGGCGCGCCGCGGCTCTTGCGAAACTCGTCAGCGCGACGGCGCGCTTCTTCAATCTCGGCGGGCGTCATGCGCAGCGAGATCTCCCGGATGCTTTCACGAGCTGGCTGGATGCCTTGAAGGGCGGCAAGACGGAGCCACTTGTAGGCTTCGACATAGTCCTGTTGCACGCCGCGACCTTGGACAAGGGCGTTGCCGAAGTTGCGCTGGCCTGTGGGCAGACCTTGTTCGGCGGCTTTGCGAAACCACCGGGCTGCCTCGGCGCGATCCACCGGCACGCCGCGACCTTGATCATACATCGCCCCAAGATTATTCTGGCCGAGCGGCAGGCCCTGCTCGGCGGCCTTGCGATACCACTTCAGCGCCTCGCCATAGTTCACGGCGGTTCCATGGCCATGCTCATACATGTAGCCCAGTTCTGACTGCGCGGGAGCGAAACCTTGTTCAGCGGATTTCTGTAACCACCGTATGCCCTCGGAATTGTTCTGCGGCACGCCTTCGCCTCGAACATGACGCAGTCCGAGTTTGAACTGCGCCTCGGCATTGCCTTGCGCGGCCTTGGCCGACAGTTCGGCGAAGTCCGTAAGCTGCGCGTGGGTGCTGATAGCAAGCAGGCTTACAAACAACACGCTGGCGACGAAAGATGACCCGTGGAACTTGCGACGCATGGAAGGCTACCGGGTTGCTTTCAGGTCCGCGACAGGCACGGGCGCGGGAGTTGGTTTGGCATTGGGCGGTATCGCTTCGAGCCGCTGGAGCAGTTCGGCGGCGCGACTGCGCGCCTGTTCCATCTTCGGATAGCGCACATCGCGATAGCCGGTGACTTGCGAGGGGAGTCGCAGGAGCTCGAGCCACGTCTTATAGGTCTCTGGATCGTGGTAGAAGAACTTCGCGCAGAGGTCGCAATACCAGTCGCGGAAGTCTTTCTCATGCCTGTGCCAGCGAGGAAGTACGCGGCGCATGACCTTGAGGTGGCGCATGGCGCGCATCTGCCATTGTTTGCCGCGCATATCGAACTCAATCTGAAGGCCGAGCACATCGAAGTGAGGGCGATTGATGTGGCTGTAACGAATGCGATCGCCGCGCGCCGGGTCCACGTCGTAGCGGGCGCGGTCGCGGCGGTGCTTTTCCTCGCTAGTCAGAAGGTGGGCGACATAGATCTCGTCCTTGATGATCATCGCGCGGTGCAGATTGCAGATCGCAGCCTTGGTGGCTTCGAAGGCATGCTCGGCTTTGTCGAGGACGTGGATGGCTTTGACCTGTTCGATGAACTTCTTCGCATAGGCGACGCCGTCATATTGGATGAGGTCGTAAACGCGCAGCGCGAGGTCACGCAATGAGTCCACGTCCACGCGGATATGCTCGGCGGCACGCGCAACGAGATCGCGGTAGGCGGCGGCAAGCGTCGCGCCGCTGCGCCGGGTGCGCGAGAGGATATCGGCCTTGTCAGCAACTACTTCTTCGTAGGTGGCGCGCTTTTCAACGGCCACAAGCTGGCCGGCAGCGGCGGCGACTTCGGCGGGAGCGACGGCGAGTTTGCGGCCGACGTGAAAAGCCTTGAGGTTCTCATCGCCGACGCCGCCGACAGTGGCGCGGATGGCCCAATCAATATGTTCCAGCGACAGCGGCAGCAGGCCGCGCTGGTAGGCAATCCCGAGCATGATCACGTTTGCGTAGAGTTGAGTGCCGAAAAGCCGTTCGCTGACCTCACTGACGTTGTAGCCAAAGTAGGCGTCGCGGCGCGTGTAGCGGCGGATGGTTTCCTCCAGTTCGGCGGGGTCGAAATCGTTGCGGCCCAGCAACGTCAGAATCGTGGGCTGTTTGTGAGTATTGACGATGGCAGTCGTGTGGTCGGGGCTGCCAACGCGCTGCGGGACCTGCGGGTCCAGAGAGCGGACGGCCTCGAGGATGTCCACGCCCAGGATAAGATCGGCCTTGCCGTAAGGGATGACGTTGGAGCTGTGGTTGGAGCCGCGCGGTTTGAGCGTGATCTGCGAATAAACACCGCCGTTGCGGATGGCGAGGCCTTTCTTGTCACAGAAGAGCACGTCGTAGCCTTGTTTGTGGGCGGCGCGAACGAGTGTGGCAGTAGAGAGACCGATGCCCATGCCGCCGACGCCGGCGAGGTAAATGCGGTAGGGCCTGTTCAGCGGGGGCACCGTGGGCGATGGAATGTTCTGTAGATTGAGCTTATCGAGTTGCGACGGTGGTTTCTGTCGGCGCAGGATGGTGACTTCCTCAAACGACGGACACGCTTTGATTTTGGTGCAGGCACCGTCGGAGACGCACCAGGAGAAATCCGTTTGTACCTTGGTGCCGTAAGGCGAGTCCGTAACCGTCAGTCCGGGGCAACCGGTGGCCCGAGTGCATTCGAGGCAGAACTCGCAGACCTCGGGAGTCACGTTGATGAAGCTTTTGCGCGGCAGGAACCCCTTTTGCCGCAGCGTGGCGCGTTCCTTGCTGGCCTCGCGGCGATAGTGGGTGATGCCGCACTCCTTGTCGGCAATGACCACCTTGACGCCAGGTTTTAAAATGGTTTCCTCCAGCAGTTCCTTCCACTGCAAGCGGTAGGCGGGGTTGGCGCGCACGACCTCGGTGTGACCGTCGCGTCCTGACAGCAATCCCTCCACGATGCGGTCAATGCTTTGCTGGAATGTCTCCTCACCCATCAGCCCACGCGAGAGTCCCGGCGTGGTCTGGTGTCCGGTCATGGCGGTGGTTCCATTGTCGAGGATGATGTAGGTGATGTCTTGGCTGTTCTTGAGCGAGTTGGAGATGGCAGTGACGCCGCTGTGGAAAAACGTCGAGTCGCCCATGAAGACGACCTGCTTGTTCGTGATAAACGGGTCAATGCCCGCGCCGGTG
Source organism: Verrucomicrobiia bacterium (assembly GCA_041651735.1). Taxonomy (GTDB): domain Bacteria; phylum Verrucomicrobiota; class Verrucomicrobiia; order CAIQCK01; family CAIQCK01; genus CAIQCK01. Next base: position 5,286 of record JBAZIR010000156.1, read on the forward strand.
GCACCGCCGAGGCCCATGCCGCTGTAGTTGTGCATCAGTTCGCTGGTCGGCTCGAACATCAACATCGTGTAGCAGCCGGTATCGCCGTGAAACACCAGGTCCACCGGTGGACAGCCGTGCTTGCGGTCCATGTAGTCGGCGTCGCGGAACTGCTTCCTGACCTCCATGAGCACGCTGGCCGAGTCGCGGTGGGGACAGCCGGGACAGAACGTCGGCGAGCGCGGAATGATATGGATATCGAATGCCGCCGTGCGTCGCAGCAGATCGAGTTCGGCCTCGACCTTTGCGCGATTCACACGAACAGCCGGGTCGTTCAACTCCAGCAGCAGCGGAGCGATCTTTTCGAGGACGATGGACGGGTTGAGACCACGAATAGAGGGAATCCCGTCGCTATGAGGGAACTGTTTTCCCCACAATGCCGGCCGCTGGAATGCCGCATCGCGCTGAGCGCGCTCGGTGAGAATGGCAGCGATTTGCTCCTCCAGGAAACCGCGCCGCTCCTCGATGACGACGATGTGTTTCACCTGGGTGGCAAATCCCGCGACCAGTTCGGCGTCGAGCGGATATGTGAGGCCCAGCTTGAGCAGCGGCATTTGATCGGCTACGCCAAGGTCCTCCAACGCGTGTTGCAGGTAATTGTAAGCCTGGCCTGCGGTGACAAAACCAATCTCGTAACGGTCGTGCGGATGCGGACCGGGTGACAGAAGCTGGTTTACACCATGCCGCCGCGCACTCTCGATGAGCCGCTGGGTGCGCAGCGGGAGATCCTTTTCTTTGTGCCATGTGTGTGGCGGCAACAGGACCATGTCGTTGACGCGCAGTTTGGCTGTGTCGAGCGTGGTGCGGTGACGGGTGTTGATCTCAGGGTAACGATGCAGTCGCGTTTCGACGGAGCCGCCTCCGTCCATCTGGTTGGTGGTGACCAGGTAGGCGACGTACAGCTCCGCTTCGCGGGAGAGCTTGAAGGCGAGGTCAATCCAATCCTTCTGCTCCTGCACGGTCGCCGGTTCGAGCACGGGCGTCATCAGATGCTTGCAGATGAAACGCGAGTCGGTGGGGACCTGTGTGGATTCGCTCCAAGGGTCGTCGCCGATGACGAACACCGCGCCGCCTTTGGGGTGCGCGCCGGCCATGTTGCCGAGGGCGAGCGCGTCGCTGGCGACGTGGGTGCCGACGCTTTTGAACGCAGCAATGCCGCGGAGACCGGCCATTTGGGAGCCGTTGAGCATCGCGACGGCGTGGGCTTCGTTGTTGGCGATGGTGGCACGGATGCCGTGCTCCCTGAGAAGCTCGCCCACGGCTTCCGCCGCGTCGAAAAAGTTGGCCACAGGCGAACCGGGATAACCGGTCAACAGGTGTGTGCCGCCCTCCACTTCGAGACAGCCTTTCACCAAAAGCTCGTTGCCGGTAAACACCTCAGTGCCATTTTCCCTCAAAAAGCGGGGGTCAGCTCTCATGCTGGCGCAACTTTAGCAGTGAGGCGGTTTCTTCGCCAGCTTTTGTTGGAAAGCCTGACGTGGTCGAACTCGGAACTTGTCGCGACAGCCCAGTCACAGTAAGAATAACAAATTGTTATTTTAATGAGACCGCATCGAGGAAACTTGATTCTGATCATCGGCATCCTGAGCCTGCTGTTGGAGGCGGCCAGCATGGTCTTGGCTGCGTTGGGTGTGAAGATATTCTGCGACCCGATGAAGCCGGCAGGCAGTGGGAGTGCATTCCTACAGGCATTGGGGGTGAGCGTTGTTGGCAGCGTGTTCGGTTTCCTGGCGTGGTGGATGGCCCGACAGGATATTCACAAGATGCGCGTGGGAAGGATGGACCGTGCTGGCGGCGTGCGGACCCGTGCTGGGCGCATCTGTGGAATCATCGGCGTGGCGGTTGCCGCCGCGGTCGTATTCATGACGACGATCCTGTGGTTGCTGATTGATATGCCGGGGTCCGACGGCGTGCCAAGATGGTTCAGGTAGCCACCGGCGGGTGTTTGAGCACCGACAGGGCGTCATCGCAGGGAACGTGTCGGATTACTTGAAGAGAGGAGCACGGCGCGGCGCGGCGGGGGGCGGGACACTTTTCAATTTGAGGTCGCCGCGGCGTGCGACGGCTACGTGAACGGACTGGCCCTGGTCCTTCGCGTGGATGACGCTCTCGACGCGGTAGGTTGTGTGTTTGGAGGCGATGGCGTCGGCGACTCTTTTGACTGTGGCGAGGTTGGTCAGGCGGATTTTTACCGTCTGGATGCCTTCGGAGAGGCGCGGGATTATCAGCGTCTCGTTGCTGACGCCGCTGCCAATGTAGCGCAGGTTGAGGTATATCTTGTGCTCGCCGCCTTCGATCGTCAGCGGCTCGGACAGCCGGTTCTGGATGCGGAAGGTGAAGACAGCAGAGGTTTCCAACACGGTGATGCCTTCAAGCTGGAGATCAACGAGCCGCAAGTCCATGTTCTCCTCGACGCGGTTCGTGGCGCACGCGCCAAGGAAGCTGGCGAGCGCGACGGAAAGAAGGAACGCGGGGACGAGTCTGCATCTAAGGTTCATGGCAGTGTGAGTGTTGCGGAAAATGATGTGGATGGCGAGCCGGGAGGAGCATTTTTTCGCGCGCAGCGCAGCCATTCGGTGCTTGCAGTGATGGCGGTGGCGCAGTAGAAACGCGCAACGGAGTCATACCTATGAAACCTCATCGTGGAACTCTTATCCTGGTTTTCGGCATCCTCAGCCTTGTGTTTTGCGCGCCACTGGGTATCGCCGCGTGGATCATGGGCAACGGAGATCTCAAGCAAATGGACGCTGGAACAATGGACCCCAGCGGCCGCAGCAACACCAACGCCGGCCGCATCTGCGGCATCATCGGCACCGTGTTGTTGATCCTCGGCGTTGTGGCTTTCGTCGGCGCGATGATTCTTGCCATAATCATCCCCTTGCTTGCGCATCCTTGATGCGATGGCAGTGCGGCAGCCTTTTGAGTAAGTGGGGATGTGTAAAGCGAGGGAGCGGTGTGAAAAACCGCTCCCTCGCCTGCTTTTGAAACAGTGACGGAATGGACAGGGGATACTCAGCGGTCCAAGGTGCCATCTTCTGCACAGGCTGTGCTTTGTCTGAGATGCTGAGGGCGGCAGCTCGGTGCTAAAGCAGTTCAGACGCTCTACAAGGGTGACTTGCTCGAAAAGACGCAGGCCGCGACACTCGTCGCGGCCTGCGTTGCGAACTACCGGTTTACCACGGTAGTAATAAGTTACTTGTCGCTTACACGCTCTTCGGCATCGGCGTCCAAGCGCCTTGGGCGGCGCTGCTCTTGATGCACGTCTCAATGAAGGCGAGACCCATCCAGCCGTCTTCGACGTTCGCATACTTCGCGCCGTCGCACTTGAAGGGCTTGCCGGCCTTCCATGCACGCACGTCCGCCTCGAAGCAGCGGTGCAGCCGCGCGAATGCATCGTGGAATCCCTCCGGGTGGCCGGCCGGAATGGTTGGCTCGGCCATGAGATCGGCGGGCACATCCTTCGGCAGGAAACCGTCGCCCGGCGTCACCGCACCGCGACTGTAAACCCGGTCGGGTTGGTTCGGCAGACTGATGGTAAGGGATTCGGGATTCTCCTGGCGCCATTGGAGAGTGCCTTTGGTGCCCGCGACGAGAACGCCGAGGTTGTTTTTCTGTCCGATACAGATCTGTGATGCGCGCACCAGGGCTTTGCCGCCGTTGCTGAGCTTGCAGTAGATGGTGAAGTGGTCGTCAATCGGCCGGCCTTCGACAAGCATCTCCAGATGAGCCGCGACGTCGGTAACGTTCAGGCCGGTGACGTAGCGGAGCTGCATCAAGGCGTGAGTGCCAATGTCGCCGCCGCAGCCGGAGCCGCCTGCGAGCTTGGGATTGGTGCGCCATGCAGCCTGCATCTGGCCGGTGGCTTCGAGCCTGGTGGCAAGCCAGCCTTGCAGGTAGTAGCTGTCCACCCAGCGCACGTCGCCGAGGAGGCCGCTGCGCACGATGTAGCGCGAGAGGCGGCTGGTCCAGTGGCCGAGGTAGGTGTGGGCGACACAGAAGGGGACATTGAGCTGGCGGGAGGTCTTGACGAGATCCTCTGCCTCCTGAAGGTTCATGCAGAGCGGCTTCTCGCAGAAGACAGCGATGCCCGCCTTCATCGCCTTCATCGCCGGATCGTAGTGGACGAAGTTCGGCGTGACGATGAGGATGTAATCGAGCTTCTCGTCCGCCGGGAGCTTGGCGTTGGCGGCGATCATCTCGTCGTAGGAACCGTAGCCCTTGATGGGGTAGGGCCAGTTGGCGGCTTCTTCCAAAGCGACCTTGGGGTCGGGGAAGAGCGCAGCGGCGGTGACGCGGCGGGTGCCGTCAGAGTGGATTGCCTTTTGGTGCGGCTGGACGATGAACGCGCCTTTGCCGCCGCCGACCAGACCGACATTAAGAGGTTTCTGTGACATGTTATTTCCTTTCGTGTTGTTGTTCGTTCAGACGAATTCGTTGATCAGATTTTCCAGATATTCCTGCCGCCCGCTGACACACGGTGCGGCATCGCCTTTCTTGAGGATGTAATCTTCGAGGTCCTTGAAGTTCGCTTTGCCCCCTTCAATCTTCGCGCCGATGCCGTTGTCCCAGGAGGCATAACGCTGTTTTACAAAGTTGGCGAGACGTCCGTCTTTGCGGATGGCGTAGGCGATCTTCAGGCCACGCGCGAAGGCGTCCATGCCGCCGATGTGCGCATAAAAGAGGTCTTCCGGCTCGAAGCTTTCGCGGCGGACCTTGGCGTCGAAGTTCAAGCCGCCTGTCGTGAATCCGCCCATCTTGAGCACGACGAGCATTATTTGCGTCGTGAGGTAGATGTCGGTGGGGAACTGGTCAGTGTCCCAGCCGAGCATCGGGTCGCCGACGTTGGCGTCAATCGAGCCGAGCGCGCCGGCGGCGGCAGCGGTTTCCAGATCGTGCTGCACTGTGTGACCGGCGAGCGTGGCGTGGTTGGTCTCGATGTTCAGCTTGAAGTCGCCGAGCAAATCGTATTGCCGCAGGAAGTTCAAACACGCGGCGGCATCGGAGTCGTATTGGTGTTTGGTTGGTTCTTTCGGCTTCGGCTCGATGTAGAACTGGCCCTTGAAACCAATCTCCTTCTTGCAGTCCACCGCCATGTGCAACAGTTTCGCGAGATGGTCCAACTCGCGCTTCATGTCGGTGTTGAGCAGCGTCGAGTAGCCCTCGCGGCCGCCCCAGAAGACGTAGCCCTGGCCGCCAAGCTCCATCGTCACCTCCATCGCCTTCTTCACCTGCGCGGCAGCGAATGCGAACACGTCGGCGTTGCAACTGGTGCCTGCGCCGTGGACGAAGCGGGGATTTGAGAAAAGGTTCGCGGTGCCCCAGAGCAGCTTGACGCCCGTGCGCTTTTGTTCTTCCTTGAGCACACGCACGACGGCGTCGAGGTTCTTGTTCGACTCCTTCAGCGACGCGCCTTCGGGCGCCACATCGCGGTCGTGAAAACAATAGAACGGCGCGCCGAGTTTCTCGAAAAACTCAAATGCGACACGGGCTCGTTTGATGGCATTGGCGACGGTATGGGTGCCGTCATCCCACGGCCGCAACGCCGTGCCAGGGCCGAACGGATCGCTGCCGGTGCCGCGCATCGTGTGCCAATAGGCGACCGCGAAGCGCAACTGATCGCGCATCGTCTTATCCCCGACCTTCTCGACGGGGTTGTAATGTTTGAAGGCCAGCGGTTTCTTCGAGATGGGCCCTTCAAACTCGATCACAGAGACGTTCGGGAATGCTGCAGCGGCCATGATATGGTTTGTCCGTGTTTCGGCGGTTGATATTTCGAATTCCTGTGCGCGGATAGATATCGAATCGGTGGATGGCAGGCAAGCCAAGAAAGTGGGGGCAAAACCGCTATTGGGCGGCGACGTTCTTGATTTCGGCCTCGCAGACGACGGCCAGAGTGGATGATGCAGCAAGCAACCCGATGAGATGGAGGATGATGCGTTCCATGAATGGCTTCATGCGATTTTGAGCGACATTCTAGTTGAAAAGCGCTCTCTCTCAATACAATGTTTGCTGCAAATGTTAGTCACTTTGCTCAAGTCCAAGATTCACCGCGCCACAGTGAGTGGTTCGAGCGCGGATTACGAAGGCAGCCTGACGATTGACCTGGAGTTGATGGAGAAGGTCGGGCTGGTGCCTTATGAACGCATTCTGGCCAGTAACATGGCCAACGGCGCGCGTTTTGAGACCTATGCTATTCCTGGTGAGCGCGGCAAACGGCAGATCGTGCTCAACGGCGCCACCGCACATCTTGGCAAGGCCGGCGATCTGCTCACCATCATGAGCTTCATCGAGATCGAGCCCAAACTGGTGCCCAGCTGGAAACCCAAGGTGATCGTCCTGGGCAAAGGCAACGGCATCATCACCGAGCGCGGCATCTGAGCCGCGGCGGTCAGCGGGGACCACGGGAGTTATTTGCTGGGGGCCGGATCGACCCAGCGTTTGCGGTCGCAGAAGAAGAGCATGTTGACGCCTTCAAACCGGTCGGGCGGAATGGCTTCCTTGAGCGGGAAATCCTGTGGAACTTTCAGGAACCTCAGGATGTCCGCCCACGGCCACCATTCGTCATACACGATTTCCGACAGAAAACGACGATTGAGCGTAACCGGTGTCAGCAGCAGCGCGGAGATGTGTTGGTGCAGGTCGTTGATGTTGTACAACTGCTTCCGATGCATGGGGAGCCAGAAGCAACGGCGATTGCCATACCAAGCGACCGCCCAAGGTTGATCGCTCACCATGTATTCCTGCGTATCGAGATAGGACGTTGCCAGAGCGATCTTCGGCGGGAAATAGGGCGGGTAGGCATAACG
>JBAZIR010000157.1:0-11936 GCA_041651735.1 Verrucomicrobiia bacterium
GACTAGATCTTGAGCGCATTGCAGATCACCGCAAAGATTCCGTCCGCCGCGATAATGCTGGTGATGCCCGCCACAACGGCCGAGGTGGTGGCCAGGCCCACGGCTGCCGCGCTGTTGCCGCACTGCATCCCACGCAGACACCCGGTGATCGCCACCAGCATGCCGAAAAAGCTTCCCTTGAAAATACCCAGCAGAAAGCTCTTCAGCTCGATCGCTTGGATCGTCCGATCGATGTATTCCACGGATCCTATGTCCAGCATCGAAACTGACACGGCGAACCCGCCCATGAGAGCAATGAGATCCGCAAACACGCACAGAAGCGGCATGATCAGCACCAGTGCCATCACCCGCGGCAAGACCAGAAACTCGATGGGTGAAATGCTGAACGTTTTGAAGGCGTCAATTTCCTCGTTCACTTTCATCGTGCCAAGTTGCGCCGCGAAGGCGGCTCCGGTGCGCCCACACAGGATGATCCCGGTCATCAGGCAGCCCATTTCCCGAACCGTTGCGATGGCCACGAGATCGGCCACGTAAACGGTGGCCCCGAAATTGGTCAATTGCACCGCGCCAACAAAAGCCAGGATGAGTCCCACGAGAAAATTGATGAGGGCTACCACTCCCAAAGCCTCCGGGCCGCACTCTTGTATCGCCAACCATGTGTCCGACCAACGGAACTGCGCCCGTCCGCGCAGCAGCTTGAACGATGCCATCACGACTTCGCCGAGAAACGTCAGCATTTCCTTGAACCCGGCCCCAGCCTGAATCGCCCGCTCCCCCACGCGATCCAGATGCGGCAACTCCGACGTCTCTTGCTTCGCATCCTTCATCTCCGGGACAGCCTGTGCGAGGTGAATCAGCTTTCGCACGCCAGGCGGCAATGTCTCGCTGTTGAGCTCAACATTCAATCGCCGGCAAAGCTCGGAGCAACGGAGCAGAAACGACAACAGACCACTGTTCCAATCTCCCAAGCCATTCGTGGCGAACTCCAGGGATTGCGGAACCGTGCTGCGGGCCAGCTCCTTCTCAATTTCCTCGATGCCTGGCAATCCCGGCTGAGCCAGCCATTGGCCGCTCAAGTTCACCACCAGGAGATTCTCTCCACGGCGATGCACTTCCATATGCGCGTTGTTCTTGGTTTCAGGCATGGGACTTGTTTGAGATTATGCCATGGTTCCGATGGTTTTGCGAAGCTGACTGAGTGAAAATGAAAACCGCGCCAGCCAGCGCGGTGTGACAACAGATGAAAGAATGTTTCTCGACGGTATTGCGGGGAAGTGGTAGTGAACGATGACCATGCTACCAACCATGAATCGCCGCCATTTCCTGACTAAAACCATGCGTGCCGCTGGCGCGTGTGCGACTCTTCCTTTGTTCGCCCGGAATGCGGTCGCCGATGAATCGGCTGCTCCCACGCCCTGTCTGGCGGCGGCTTGGAAGAAGCATGGAATGATCCTGGATGCCACCGAACCTTGGGAAGGGGGGAGCATACAGAACTTCACCTGCCCGGCGGAGCCGTTGGAAGGGGATCGCTGGCGCGTATGGTATTCTTCGAGTAGCAAGATTTATACGCTGGCCTATGCGGACGGTGTGCCAGGCGGCTCATTCAAGAAAGTCGTCGCCCGTTGTTCCCCGGGCGAACCTGCCGACGAGCCTTTTGCCATCGGAAATCTTCCGGAGAAATGGAACCCGGTGCAGGGCATTCATCTGCGGCTGCGGAATGGCCGTCATCGCATTTACTTCTGGGCGCATGGTCCGGGCGTCGTGCGTTACTTGGCGGCGGAAAGCGAGGATGGTCGCCGGTATCGTGTGCTGGATCCGCTGAGGCCGGTGTTGCACCATCCAAATGACCGGGCAGCGTGGGGCGTCGCCGATCCTCACGGTGTTGTGATGCGCAAGGAAAAACACAAAGATCGTCCAGCGGATGAACCGCTTGCCTTGCCGCGGCAGATTTCCAATGACGCCACCAATGTTTATCAACTGCTGGACGGCACGTTTGAGATGTATTCCGTCGGCCTCCAGCGAGTTCCCAAAGAGGACCCGGCCTATGTGGCGTTTGATAACGCCCCCGGCTGGATCCGGGTGATAGACCGCTATGCTTCGGAGGATGGTTTGCACTTTGAAACCCGCCAGCGTGTGATTGTCCGCGATGCCGGAGATCCGGCGGACCAACAGTTTTATTACCTGGCGGTGACATACACTCCCAATGGGCGTGTTGGGATGTTGGGACATTATCGGTTGCAAGCTCAGACGATGGACCTGGAGTGGTGTTTTTCCCGGGATGGAGTGAGATGGGACCGGCCTCTGCGCCGCGCATGGTTGCCTCGCAGTGACAAGACTCAGGTGGACTCCTACGGCATCTACGCTTCCAACCACTTGGTTCAACGGAATGGGAAATGGCATCTCTTCTATACCGGTGTGAACAGCGCTCACAACGGCAAGGAATCCTACGGGCCCAAACGTTCGGCGATTTTTTACGCCACCACAAATTCCATCTGGGGGTGAGGGCCACCAGAAGCCGGGCGCCCCTTGCGTTGCTGCGCCGGCATGCCAATGTTTGAGTTGCTACTTCGCCGATGGAGACCGGGCCTCCAGAGATTGCAGCTTGCCGTAGGCGGTGCCGATCTGACTGATCAATTCCGCCTTGCGATTGTTCCAGTACGATACGACCGCCTGATCAAAGACGGCGTCAGCCTCATTCGCCTGGCGCTTTTTTTCACGTGACCTCGTGCTGGGAGTGACGCGAACCACTTTCGTCGCCTTGGCATTGGCTTCAGCCTGACGACGCTCATCAAACGCCCTGGTCATGAGATCGCAAACGAGGATGGCCCCAGTCAATACTTGCTGGCGTTCCGGCGCCGCCTTGGCACGTTCGGCAGCAAAACCACCTCTTAGAACCATGATCTGACCTGCTGCGTTTGCAGCGCTGTTTGCATTACGCAAGGGCAACATCCCGCCAATCTTTTTCACCAGCGGCGCCAAACTCGTCGAAGCAGTGGTATCGGTCGCAGTCTCATTCTTGCGACTGTGTCGCTGCGCCAAGCAGTCCGGTCCCCACAACTCTGTGACAACCACGAGGAGAATGATTAGAGATTTGTTCAAGGGTTTCATTTTCGTGGTTCAAGACGATCTGGAAGGGAACGCCACGTGTCCCAGTGTCCCCGCTTCTCGCACGGATCGTACTGGCAGGTGACGACGAACAAGTCATGCGTCCGAAGTCGCGATGGGGCGACATTGATCTGGCAGTAGGCGCATCCACGCGCCGTCCACGTCGCGAAGCCGTCGGTTTCAGAGGGGGACACGGGATAGCCATTCACACGAAGGTCTATCAGCCGCGCTTTGCGGTAGGGAAGACGGATGCGCAGGCACAGGCCGTTTTGAATGGGCCCGTCGTCCTGTTTCACGGGTGAGGTCTTTCCCGCCGGAGTGCCTTTCGTATCCGATGCCCCTGTCTGCAAGGCGAGGAACGGCTCGGGACTATTCTGGCCCGCGGGCCAACCCTCTGAGAATTGAGCGATGGCCTCGGCATTCATCCCGGAGTGGCTTCGCAGACCGCTGATCATGCCCTTCAGAGATCGGTCCTTGAGCCACTTGCCTGTGGCGGCAGACGAGGTCGCGCACACGCACATCATCTTGCCCTCGACCACAGGGTCCAGAATGCCGAATGTCATTTGGTGCAGCTTGTTCCAGAGTTCCACGCGGCTGCGCCTTCGCGCCGAAGCCGTCTGACCATACGCCGTGACCATCGAGTGTGTATTGGCCATGACGACACGGGTGGGGTACCCCGCGTAGTGTTCGCCCGGCCAGGTTTCATTGCCAATCTCCAGCAGTCGGCGATGACGCAGCACGCCGCTGCGTTCCCAGGCGACTTCCGACGCGGAAACCAACGTGTGGTAGTGGTAATAGCAGTAGATGGCAGCGTAAACGTTCGGTCTGCCCACCCACAGCTTGGACTTCATCGGTTCCAATCCGGGTCCCCAATACAATCGCTCCGCGTCGGATTCCGTTAAGTCGGAGGGGTAGCCTTCCGCCAACGCGGCCTCATCCATCTGTCGGATAATCTCCCGGTGATAGGGCCGGAGCGCCAGATTGGAGTAGGATGCCCCCGAATTCTCGATCATGACGTAACGGGCAAACTCCAGATTCGTGCCGTGAATGTCTGCATGCACCTCGGGTTGATAGAGGTCCATCATCTTCTTGACCGCCATGGCTTCGGGCGAGCGATCCGGGTCGCGTGGGCCGTCGAGAGTCCACGCGCCGTACACGGGACTGACTGTGCCTGCCACATACCGGTCCGGGTCGGGAATGGGCAGGCAGACCACCACTTGGCGCCGAAGAATCTCGTTGGCCGCTGACTCGCCCGAAAGAAGCCACTCGATGATGCTCAGCACGGTATTGGAACCGGACCGCTCCAACCCGGAATGCAGGGCAGTCACCAGCGCGTGCTCTTTGTCTCCCTCATCACGATTCGAGTCCGTAAGCCTGATGGCATACAGGGTTCGGCCCTGGACCGACCGCCCGATGTCATCCAGCCGCATGAGTCGCGGGTGTTTCTTAGCCCAGTCCCGTAACACGGCTTCCACTTTTTCCAAGGGCGGCCATACCGGCGGACCAAACCAGGCTCGTGCCGGTTCGCCAGGTGAAGTCACGCTGTCAGCGGCCGACATCACACCTGTCAGCGCCGAACCGACAACCAGACCGCCGCTCCATCGAAGAAATTCACGTCGGGATGTCTTCCCGAGCCGGACATTAGGTAACCGAGGCTCGTGTATCATGCGTGCTTTCACTCCTGCTCGCCAGCCAGACGCATCGTTGCGCTTCCGTGCTTCGCTGACACAAGGATACGCCGACGCCTCGGACCGTCAACGCAAGAAACCGCCTTCAGGAACCTGCACCGCAACCAGTGCTCCAGAAGCACTCAACTCCGCTTTCTGATTGATGCCGGACGGCCCTCAGTCGTAATCTGCGCGCGTCCAAGGATTCAAATATGAAGTCTCACGACACACCCTTTCTCAAGACAATGGCTCAGGTATCGATTCTGTCGGCTGGAATCATTCTGGCAAACGGTATTCCCGAGTGCGCTGCGGCTGCCCCTTTTGAAGCCTATGCCGTCAGCGATGCAGTTCGCATCTTTGAGGATGGATATGGTTTGTCCGGCCCCCGGACAAAAGAGGTTCGCATGTTCGGCATCGGCAACGAAACCATTTCAGCCCAGTGTGTCGTCCAGGCCAGCGAAGATCTCAAGGATATGACGGTTGTGATTGAACCGCTCAAACATGCCGGGTCTTCCGCCACGTGGGGCGCGGATGTGGTTCAGTGGAATTTCGTCGAGAGCATCTTCATCGCGGCCAATACGCCCAAGCTCGTGAAGAGCGACCTGACGAGGCCGGCCCCGGCCAGATTCCCCGACTTGCTGAGCGACCAGCAGAAGTGTCAGGTGGCAAAAGGTTCGCTGAAGGCCGTCTACCTGACTGTCCGGATTCCACGCGACGCCAAACCCGGAGAATACCGGGGTGACGTCACGGTCCGTTCGGGCGACGCCAGCGTGGCGCTGCCCCTGATTGTAACGGTCTATCCGCTGACGCTTCCTGATGACCGCCACGTGATGGTTGCGGAATGGTTCTCCACGCACCAGTTCAAGGAACACCACGGAATCGATCCGGGCAACCTGGACGCGTTTTACAAGATGCTCGCCGTCTATGCCAGGAACATGGCCGACCACCGGCAGAATGTCTTCCGGGTGAGTCTGGATTTGATCCGGACCACACGGGCGGCCAACGGGAAATTCAAATTCGATTTTTCCGCCTTCGATCGTTGGGCGAATGTCTTCTGGAGCACCGGGCGCATGAACCTGCTGGAAACAGGATTCGTTGCCCACTTCGGGGAGGGGGGATGGTCGAGTCGCGAGATTCTGTTGAGGGACTTCGTCATCAGAGACGAAGTCAGCGACAAGACCGTCAGGATTGACGGCAAGGAGTTTCTGTCCAAGTTCCTGCCGGCGTTTGTGAAACATCTTCGTGAGAAAAAATGGCTGGAAAAGACGGTCTTCCATATCTGCGACGAGCCTTCAAATCATAACGTCGTGGATTGGCGCAAGGCTTCCGACTTTGTTCATCAGCACGCGCCGGAACTTCGCAGGATCGACGCCATTGAAACCACCCACTGCCTGGACCGCCTGGAGGTGTGGGTTCCCAAACTCGACCATCTGGCCACATGGCTGGGCGCTTATGAAGAAGCCCAGCGCCGCGGCAACGAACTGTGGTTCTATACTGTGGGTATTTTCCAGAATGGATCGTTGCCGAACAAGACGGTCGATGTCCCGTTGATCGAATCGAGGATCATGCATTGGTTGAACTACCGCTACGACATGAAAGGCTACCTGCACTGGGGGCTGAATTCCTGGACGGACGATCCTATCGGCGCTCCGGGCAAACACCGCGGCGACGGCTGGCATGTCTACCCGAAGAAAGGCGGACTGCTGAATTCGCTCCGATGGGAACAGATGCGAAATGGGCTGCAGGATTACGAATGCCTCTGGCTTCTGGAGAACAAGATAGCCGCGATCAAGGCGAAGCTCAGTCCTCGCGTGGCCCCACTGATCGAACCAGCGCGGCGCGGGAAAGAGATCGCTATGCAGGTGATCCAGACGTGCAGCGATTACACGCGTGACCCGGAGGTGCTGTACGCGGCCCGGCGGCAGGCCATTGAAGAAGCGATCGGAGTTGATACGTCGCCCCGCGTGATTCTCCAAACCAATCCTATCGAGCACTCGGTCGTCGCCAACGATTGTGCCATCGATGTCTACGGTTGGGCGGAGCCGGGAACCACCGTCAGTGTTAATGGTCGTGAGACGTCAGTTGCGGACGATGGGTTGTTCCTGGTCGCGATAGCGCCGTCCAAAGAAGGGACGATCACGGTGGAAGCAGCGAAAGGGCCGGCGAAGAAGACACTCGTTCGGAAGTTCCAGTTACAGTACAAGCCGGTCTCCCGCTAGGACGGGCGTGGCGGAATCGGGGGTGAGACAGCCCGTGGTTTATTGTCACCCGATTGTTGTTCGATTCTCGAAGGTCGCAAAGAAGACGCGGCTCATCCGCTCTACAACTTTCGTGTTGGTGAAGGGATGAAGACAATGCCAGAAACCGAAAAGTCGGGGATCGTCATCCCGGCATGGCAGGCTGTTTCACGATTTGCAGGACTGGGAATCTTCGGCCGGATGATCGTTTCGGGAGTCATGTTGTTCGTCGCCTGTGCTTTCTTCCTCTACCCCGGCATCGTCACCTTTCGGGTCGTCACCGATCCGGAACTGAGGACCACAGGCCAGACACGCTTGCTGCGGGGATGGTTCAACGATGCCGCCCGGCGCTACGACAAGTGGGCGACGCAGTACCTTGACTCGCACCGCGGTGAACTCGTTTCCGAACATGACGTAGCCGGGACTGAATGGCCCATCTTCGGTTCGACGTTGTTTCTGCTCGCCGCAGAGGAGTTGTTCACCAGCGGCAAAACCTCTGAACCCATGAATCCCGATGTGGTCAGCGCCGTCAGGAAGGCGGCGCAAGTCATCGCTGATCCCGCCACAGGTTCGTGGGTCCGGCGCAAATGGGGCGCAGACTACCTCGATCGTGAGAACGTCTTCTACCGCATGTTGTTGATCATGGGCTTCGCCGCCTATGAACGCATCACCCCCGACCGCCAATATCATGATTTCATGACCCGCCAGATGCGGTCTCTCGCGGACGAGCTTCAACGCGCGCCGTTTCACCTTCGCGATGATTATCCTGGTGAGTGCTATCCTCACGATGTGTTGTGGGCCGTAGCGGCTCTTCAACGAGCGGGCCGGCTCGATGGCGTCCGACACGATGCGCTGATTCGTGGCATCATGTCTGTCCTGAACGGCAAGCTCCGCACGCCACACGATTTGCCGGCGTCCGAGGCAAGCTCACGGTCGGGATCCATCTTGCAGGGCGCGCGAGGCTGCAATAGTTCCGGTATTCTGATTGTGGCTGCGGAATTGGACAAGCAGGCCGCTCGACAATGGTTTGAAGCGTATGTCCGCCATTTCTGGGATAGTGGGACGTGGGTTGCCGGGTTCAGGGAAACTCCGAGGGGTGACGACGACCGCTTCATGGACGTGGATTCCGGACTGGTGGTGGGCGGACTCGGTTCGGTTGCGAGTGCGTTCGGCATCGGCGCGGCAAAAGTTGTCGGACGTTTTGATCATGCCGCTCCACTAACGATGGAAGCTGTTGCGGTCAGTTGGCCGTCACCGTTTGGTCCGGTGATTCCCGGCATTCTCGGCAGCACGGCAGCCGGTGGCTGGTGCTTGGGAGAAAGTGCCTTGCTCTTTTCGATGAGCCGACCGTCCCCGGCCGATGCCGGCATTCCGTTCACCGGACCTGTGCCGCGCATGGTCTGGGTGGTGACCATCGCCTATTTCGCGTGCGGGTTGCTGTTGATTGTCGGCGAAGTCCGGGGTTGGATGCGATGGGCGCGCAAGCATCGGAAAGAGGCCAAGTCGGCAAACAATAAGGCGCAAGCACTGGGATGATCCATGATCGGAAGAAGAGAATGAGGCTGAAGGCGGTCGAGCCGAAGTAGTGAACCGACGAATCAACATTGCCCAAGCCCCGGCAGTCTCAATGTCCTCCCGCCTGGAACAGCTTTTTCAACGTAGTTCTCGACGCCCCTTGCCAGAATCAGCAGCAGGGTATCAGTCACACGGCGCGCTTCAGCCTCGTTGTTCGAGGGGGTAACCCGAGCGCAAGTGCGCCTGTTGTTTCAGGATATCTCCCCGCGCGGCAAATTGGAGCCGGTCCTTGTGCATGCAGAGATAAGTGCCGCTGACTTTGCAGGCGGAGACGCACTGCATGGGCCGGTCCACGAGACATTTCACGACGTCAGGTGCCATCACGATCACGCCGCAACATAGGGCGGTGTTGGGAGAGGCGCGTCTTGTCGTTGTTGGATCCGGTTTGTAACTGACTGATTTATCCTCGACCATACGTCATTGTTCCCTTCAGCCTTAACGGCCAGATTGCGCAACGGGTCGCGGAACCCATGAACCGCCATCCCCTGTTGCCGTTTTCAACTTCCTCTGTGTTGAATGCTGTGGCCAAAGAACTTCTGACTGCGTGCGAAACCTACACTCCTTTTCGGATTCCACGACAGATTTGGGACGAACTTCACTGTTTTCGGGACAAACCCCTGAAGAATTACGACCAATGCCTGCCCGGAGTCGGAGTGTATCCGACGATGCGGGAGACCGGATCCCCATCACCCGTTGGCTGGGTCCCCTGCGGACTGCCAGGGAAGCAATCCCCTGCGGGTTCCCACCCCCACTTCGCGTTCCGCTGTATCACTTCCCGCCGGCGGCGGGCGACTGGTAACCGAGATTGATGGCGCGGCGCATGTCGCGGTAAGAGCCCGGGTCGTCGCCGGCTTCGGCTAACGCCTGGCTACGCAACACCAGCGCTTCGACATTGTTCGGATCCATGGTCAGCCAACGGTTGAGCACAGCCACTGCCCCGCCAAAATCACCGGCGCTGGACAGCGAACGAGCGGCCAGGGACTGCGCGGCGGGATCGTCGGGACGCAGCGAAGCCAGCTGTGTTCCCGCATCGGCGGCGGCACGATAGTTCCTGCGCGCCGATTCCAGTTGAACCTTCAGCATGAGGGCTGCCGCGTCACCGTTGTTTCCCTTCAAGGCGTTATCCACTTCGCGCAAGGCGCCACCTTGATCGTTGCGACTGATCAACTCACGCGCCTTGGTCACACCGGGAGTGTCAGACGGTGGCGGCACGGTCTTGGCGGTGACGGGCGCCGCACCCTTGACTTGCGCAGCCGGCGCGAAACGCACCACGTCCTTGCGAGCCATGCCGGTTCCACGAAGGGCCTTCGCGATGGAGAACTTCGGTTGCAGTTCGGTGACTTCGATGGCGCCTATTTCCTTGCGCGGCGCGCCGAGTTGCAGGCCGGTGGTCGGATCAACGATTCCTTCGCCTTCGTGGAAGACCACGAAACAGTCGCCCACAGCGATGCCCTGTTGTTCGCCCGCGTTGATGTAGATTTCGCTGCCCTTGGCTTCGATAACGCGGCCCTCCCACGGCACGCTTTCCATTCGCTGGCAGATGAATATCACCGCCTTGTCGATCGCCTCCTGCGTGGCCTGACCCAGCGGCGTCTTCGCAAAAGCGGATGTGCCAAATTGGAAATCCTTCTCCGTGTAGGCAATGCCCATCGCATTCTTTTCCGCCTTGCCCTGCACCTGCTGGCTGTCGAGCACCTGTCCGGTCGTCGTGTCAATCAGCCGGATCGCGATGGTTACCTTGGCCTCCGCGTGTGCGAAACTCAGCGAGATCCCCTGATAACCGAACCCCTGGTTCTGCTGCTGTGTCTCACTGAAATCCACCACAGAGCCAAAGACCATGACCTGCGTGTTCAACACCCGTCCGATCTTCGGCGCGCTGGCCTCGACGGTGCGGCCGGTCTGGGCGAAGTCTTGCTCCTTGAGCACGTCGCGGAGTTGCTGGCGTTCGACTACGATAAACCGTTCGCTGCGAATGATCGCGTCGGTCAACGAGTCGGCCATGCCGGTACCCAGTTCCATTTTGCCCTTGTAATTGGATTTGTTCTGGAAATCCATGACCGCAAGGAGCTTCTTCGGTCCATAGTAAGGCGGCAATTGCGCCAACATGCCAAGCCGGGCCACGCGGCGTTGCTGCGCAACCGAGACTGGTGCACCGCTGTCCTGGGTGGCGCATCCCGAGACCAGAACAACGACCGCGAGCAAAGTGGAGACCAAGGACAAACGATACATATTCAAAGGTTTCCTGTGTTCAAACTGCGCTCAACGTGCAGCCGCCGACGTCGCTGCAATGTTGGGCCATCGTGCATTTGTAAATGTCGGTGCCGCCCGTGCCACGCAGACGGACCATCCGAAGGGGCGAAACTCCGCCCCCATCCGGCCGCCTGATACAAATTCGGAAGTCATGGCAATCGGGAAGCTACAAGACACGGGTGCCCGTCGTCAACGAATCGCTGTGCCTGCCTGCCTCTTCCCAGTCAGGCATGGATGAGTTGCGGGTATCCGGAGCCACTGCTTCCAA
Organism: Verrucomicrobiia bacterium; assembly: GCA_041651735.1. Classification (GTDB taxonomy): domain Bacteria; phylum Verrucomicrobiota; class Verrucomicrobiia; order CAIQCK01; family CAIQCK01; genus CAIQCK01. The sequence continues at coordinate 11,103 of JBAZIR010000157.1, forward strand.
CCGCGGCAGTGCGACCGGAAAGAAATCCCTTTCCGTCAGGCATTCCATCGCGATAGAAATGTGGGAACCTCTATGAAAATCTTGTCGCCCGGCAAATGGACATGTATCTCCGCCCTATTCATAGCCAGCTCATGGCTCGCCGTGGCGAGGAATGCCGATCGCAGCTTGATCTGTCGCGGTGTTGAGGAATATGCCGCATATCTGATCGGACAATCGGGCGGACCGCACCTGATCAGCCTGTTTGTCACGTCCCCGAACCCGGCGGCTTCGATCCAGTCGTTGGATGAACATGTCGCGTGGGTGAACAACCCTCTTCATTCCTATGTGGCGGATGGACACGGTGGACTTGTTGTGTGGGCCCATCCGAGTCCCGGCACCGCGGCCAAGATTCTTGCTGTTCCCGGTGCGGCGGGGCTGGAAGTGCTGCATCACGACGGTGTTCACCGGGATCAACTGTGGAGCGAGGTGTTGTCGGGGTGTTATCGCAGCCGTCGGCCGTTCTTGTGGGGATTTGCCGCCGATGACACCCATTCACAAACCCAGATCGCTTTATCGTGGTACGCGGCCCGCGTTCCGAAGAAGGATGAATTTGCGCTCAAGAATGCGCTTCGCACTGGAGCCTTTTACATCTCCAACGGCCCGAAGATCGATGACATCGCGGTTGATGACCAGGACATCACGTTGCATTTGCAGCAGGAGTCGGAGGTCTTGTGGTTGTGCGACGGTCAATATCTGACCGGAAAACCCGCTGACAAAATCGTCATCGCACCGGAGCCGGGAAAGAACCGCTGTCTGCAACGGGACTCGTCGGTGAAACTTTCGACTTTGAAGATT
>JBAZIR010000158.1:0-11910 GCA_041651735.1 Verrucomicrobiia bacterium
CTATCGAGATTACTCCAGACGCGTCGGGCGTTATTTCTTCAGGCAACGACATGAATGAGAACCATACGCGGCCGAACCATGCGCTCCACCGAATGGCGGCCCCGGCACGCAACTTGGCAATTCGGCAGTCGCAGAGGGACCGCCATCGGTGAGCTAAACTTTAGGCATCATGAAGGCATTGCAGATGCGCGAACCACTGGGCGAATTGGAGCGTCTTCAACGAGTCGCCGCGGTTGACTTAGGGCAACGTAACACGTTTTTCACCCGCTTACTGCAATCCGACATCTGGCTTGTTGCGGATTGGAAAAGCGAGAGCAGGGCTGTCCTTCACACGTGGAAGCAGGGCGAAGAAACCTGTCCACTCTTCACGTCCGAAGCCTTGCTAGAAGACGCCATGGAACCAGGAACGCCGTGGATAAAACTCATCGGACGCACGGCCTTCGAAATGATCGCCGCAGAGGGGCTCGGCACGTTTATCAATCCGCGCTACGAATTTCAGGTGCGACTGCGTGCGTCTGAGGTGAAGGCCCTCCTAGCCGGCCGGCTTGAGGCAGTGAGAGGCTCTGATGCCTAACCACGCGCTCCAGCCGTCGGTCCTCGCGCGTGCGCTCGACCCGCATCTGACCTTGGTCGTTCTGCTAACGATCGAAACAGCAAGATGACAGACTACGAAATCGTAGATACCAACGCCGGCAACATCGGCCGTTGCAGCTTCTGTGGCTACAAAGACGCCAACAACCTGGGACATCGTCGCAAAACGGATTGGCTGAAGGAGCGATACACGGAAGGCCTGAGGTTCAAGGTACTCCGCTCACGGAGATTCGGTGATGTTGGGATGATCGAGTACGCGCTTGGCAATCATGCCTGGAGACCTGTGGAGGCGGAGGGCTACCTTGTCATCCATTGCCTGATGGTCAACGGCAAGCACAAGGGAAAGGGGCTGGGCACTCTCCTGTTGGACAGTTGTCTCAGGGACGCAAGGAAGAGTCAGTGCCGAGGGGTCGCCGTTGTGACCAGTTCCGATAGTTTCATGGCCGGAAGCGATTTCTTCATCAAGGCTGGTTTTGTCCCGGTGGAGTGTTCACCGCCTTACGAGTTGCTCGTCAAGAAACTCAAAAAAACAGCCCCGGATCCTCGTTTCATCGTCAAGAAGGAGCGACTATTGAAGAGGCACAAGAAGGGTCTCACGATTCTGGCTGCGGATCAGTGCCCTATGGTTCCAAAGTGCGTGGCGGAGATTGCGGAGATGTCCAGAGCCTTGGGACTGGAACCGAAAGTAGTTCGAGTCAGGAGCGCCAAGGCGTCAAGGGAACTCCCGACGCCCTATGGCATGTTCAGTATCCTTTACGATGGGAAGCTGATCGCAGACCGTCCTGTCAGCGCAACGAGATTCTCGAACATCATGAACAAGACACTGTCATGCTTCAGACGGAATTGGAAAAATTGGCGGTCTGACATAGAGAGTGGGGCTTCAAAAGCCAATGGAGCGGCCGGCTGATCGCCGTCGCTCACCCGCAACGTTTGTACCCCCGAGATGCGCGCGGCAAAATCTCCGTGACCCGCACACTCCCTGCGCCTACACTGCGCGACATGGCTAAGAAGGAGCCATCATATCGTCCCTGCCAAAGACAAACTCACTTTGTCCTTTCGACGACCGGTATGCGCTCCTTCAGCGCGCCCAACCCGCGCGCCGCCAATCACCACCGTCCAAGCCAGCCGCTTTGTTTTTTGCCGGCGAGTCTAGGTGAATTATACTGTTGGCCATCAATATGACGCTTCGCTCTATCAACAACCGCTACCATGCCATTGCACAAAAATTGGCTGCCCCGGCGAAGCACGTGCGTTTCTTTACGACACCGCAGCACGACGGGAGCCCGCACATTGAGTGCATTGGCGGCGAGTTCCATTACGTGGTCACCGAGCGTGGCAGCGAGTATGAGCGCCGAAGAACATCCGACCCGGAGGAGGTTGTCTTTTGGCTGGTTTCAGACCTGACCTGGGCGATGGCCTTGGAGTGGGAGGTTCAGCACAGGATTGAGGGTGAGGATTGTCGCCGACAGATGTTTCGGAAGGACATAGATTTGATGTCGACCGTTAGTGAGGTTTGGTCAGCTCGGAAGAGACAGAAATATGAGCAGATTCTTAGTGAGCACCCTTTTGACGATCAAAAGGCCAACAAGCGGATGCAGCAAACCCCGCGATAGCGCTCCGGTTTCACACGATCGGCAGTGGCGCGGGGTTGCTGATCCTGACCATTCGGTTGCAAAATGAATACCCATTCCACATCCGAACGATTTCCGATGCTTGACGCGGCTTGGAACGCCGCGATGAGGGCGGTGGATGACAGAGGGAACTTGCGCGGTGGTCTAGCCGAGACAGAGACGCGGTTTCTGAAGCGGAGGTCTTGTCAGGAATTGCCGGAGGATGATTGCAGAGCAGCGTTTCATGCGGCAGTAGAGATTGCACAGGCGGCCATTCACTTTCGCCGCTCCAATTGCGGGTCACTTTCGCCCAAACCTGCCAGACGGTATGAGTTGCTGCTTTCCCTGGCGAAGGACTTGGAGTCGAGATTTCCTCAGAGTGACGTTTCACTGATCATGGCCGGTTGCAGGATGGTCGAGCTTTACTGGGACCGCTGAGGATATGACAAAACCGAACAAACCGGATGCAGTGAACCCCGCGATTGCGCCGCGGTTTGCAGTCGGTTGTTGCTGGCGCGGGGTCACTGATCCGGAGCGTTATGCTAACAATTCACGGTAGGCAACAGCCACCACCCTTTCAGTTTTAACCGTGACATGAAATTTGAACATCGTCATTCCATTGCTGGCCCAGCCGCCCGGTGGCTGTGCCTGAACTCTGGACGTTAGGCGGAATCACGCGCATGGATCGTATTTGCATCAGTCCTCACTCAGACATCGCGCATCGCGCCGAGGTCATCGCACTTTGGCAGACCGTGTTTGGCTACGAGGCAGCTCACAACCAGCCGGAGCTTGTGATTGACCAGAAGGTTGCGTTCGGTGATGGTCTTTTCTTTGTCGCTACCGTGGGTGAGGCAGTGATCGGCACGGTGATGGCGGGATACGATGGGCATCGCGGTTGGATCTACTCTGTCGCCGTGTCCCCTGCGCATCGTCGGAGAAACGTAGGTTCGCAGTTGGTTCGGTTCGCGGAGGGCGCGCTGGCAAGGAAGGGCTGCATGAAGGTGAATCTGCAGATCCTCGAAGGAAACGAGAGCGTCATTGCGTTCTATGCCTCGCTCGGATTTTCGGTGGAGAAGAGGATTAGCATGGGAAAACGAATCAAGGAAAACATCCCTGCCGCCTGACCATGCACGACAGCGAACGGCGGCGGGCCATCGCTGAGATTGGGTTGTTATGCTTAGTCACCATAATAAGGCCGCACTTTTTCTAATTCTCACTTATCTGGTCAGCTGGACGCTGGCGTTTGCATTCTTTGGCAGCGGTGGGCGCACGTATTCGGCCTCGTGGTTCGTCGCGGCGATCCTCTTTATGTTCACGCCGATGGTTGCCGCCATCGCCGTGCAGAAGTTCATCTGCCGGGAAGCGGTGCTGGGGCCACTGGGAGTTTCATTTCGGCCAAGCCGCTGGATGGTGATCGGCTGGGTGTTCCCAGCATTGCTGGCGGTGGCGGCGACCGGCGTCAGCCTGCTATTCCCGGATATCCACTTCACCCGCGACCCGGCGTCGGCGAATGCCTTCCAGTTCTTTGGCAAAGCCCTGTCGGAAGCCCGAGTTGGCGAACTGAAGCAGCAGATGGCAGAACTTCCCCTGCATCCGTTTTTGCTTTCCGTTTTGGGAGGCTCCTTCGCAGGATTGACGATCAACGCCGTGGCCGGGTTCGGGGAGGAATTAGGCTGGCGCGGCCTGTTGCAGCGGGAGTGGGCGGGACTCGGTTTCTGGAAGTCGTCGTGGTGTATCGGTTTCGTTTGGGGTGTCTGGCACACGCCGCTCATCCTTCACGGTTATAACTATCCCGGTCACCCCTTTGCTGGCGTGGTAGTCATGACGATCTGGACCATGCTGTTCAGCCCGTTGATTGCGTATGTGCGGATTCGGTCCGGTTCGGTGATCGGAGCGGCGATCATGCATGGGGCGTTGAATGGAACCGCAATCGCGCCGGCATTGGTGATTCGTGGTGGTGACAGCCTCATCGTGGGGGTTATTGGCATCGCGGGTTGTCTGGTGCTCGTGTTCTGCAATTGCCTGCTGTTTTGGTTCGGCAAGAAGGACGGCTGGCATCACAAATCGCTGGAGGCAACGGGGGCCTAGCACCGTACCTCAGCTTTCGCGTTGACGGCGAGACCGAGTGATTGCACAGCGCTGGTGTGGCGACGGGAAAGGCGGGCATGGATTTTCTTGTGGCGCGCGGTTGGCGGGTGGTGGCACGCTACGGCTTGGCATGAAGAAGCGCATTATCCCCGCCCTCGCTGCGCTGCTGCTCGCGCCGCTGTCTTTGCTTCACGCCGCCGAAGCTTTCCTCGTTGAGAACGGCCAGCCGCGCGCGGAGATCGTCATCGCAGAGACGCCGTTGCGCACGGTGCGGCTGGCGGCGCAGGAGTTGCAGAACTACGTCGGAAAAATCAGCGGCGCGCATTTGCCCATCGTCACGAAGCCATCGGAAAGGGCGGCCAAACTCTTTGTCGGCCACAGCGAATACACGGATAAGTTAAAGGCCACCGTGGATGGCTTGAAGGACGGCGCGTATCGCCTCGTGTCAGGCGACGGCTGGCTCGCGCTCATCGGCGAGGACACGGAGTTCACGCCGATCGAGCCGTGGGCGAAGAGCAACGCGGAGATCGTGAATCGCACGGCCCAACACGAGTGGGACAAGATTACCGGTGCGCTGTGGGGCATGCCGAATCTCTTGATGTATAAGGACCGCTTCACGCTGCCGGGCGACACCGGTTTGCCGGATGACCAGCGCAAGGCCGGGCAAAAGCTCGCGCCGCTTCGGCTGTGGACCTTCGACGAACGCGGTTCGTTCAATGCCGTTTGCGGCTTCCTTATGAAGCTCGGGGTGCGCTGGTATGCGCCGGGCGAGCTTGGCGAGGTGGTGCCGGCGATGAAGACGATCCCGCTGCCGAAGATCAACGAGACCGTGCGGCCCGACTTTCCGATTCGTCGCGTGAACGTGCGTTTCGGCGTGCATGGCTTGAATCTCGCCATGTGGGCGATGCGGCTCGGCAGCCGCGATCCGTATGACGTGCAGTGCGCGCATGGCATGGATGACATGACGCATCGCGACGAGATCTTCACAAAGCATCCCGACTGGTTTGCGCTCTACGGAGGCAAGCGCCAGAACCAGCCCGGCCAGCGGCTCAATCAGCTCTGCTACTCCAACGAAGAACTCTTCCAGCAGACCGTGCGCAACGTGCGGATGCAGTTTGATCATTACAAGATGGAGATGGTTTCCGTGATGCCGCCCGATGCCTACACCGCCATTTGCCAGTGCAAGCTCTGTGAAGGCAGGGATTCCCCTGAACGCGACCAGCGCGGCCTCTTGTCCGACCACGTTTGGGATTTCGTCAATCGCGTCGCCAAAGAGGTGCGCAAGACGCATCCTGACAAGAAGGTCCTCAACTCTGCCTATGGCACCTACACGCTGCCGCCGCTGAAGATCGCCAGGCTGGAGCCGAATATCGTCGTCTCCATCGTCGGCGGACGACGGCCCATGAATAACAAGCCCGCCGATCAGGAGGAGTGTCGCAAGCTGCGCGAAAGCTGGCTCGCGAAAACCTCCAATCCCATCATCATCTTCGAGAACTATCCCTTCACCGACCGCGGCTGGTATCTGCCCGCGTTTACGCCGCACGCGATGGGCGCGAGCATCAACGCGACCAAAGGCGTCTCGCAGGGTGAGGACATCTGGCTCAGCGTGCGGCAGGATTTCGAGAAGACCGGCATGGGTTTCAATCACTTCCTCGTCTATTTCACGCAGCGCATGTATTGGGGCGGCAAGGACACAAACATGGACGCGATGTTCCGTGAATATGTGCGCTTGTTCTACGGTCCGGTTGAAGCCGAGATGAATGCCTTTTTCGACTACTGCGAAGCAAACTGGCAGGCGACGGAGAAGGAGAAGGACAAGGCCGACACCGCGCTCGCCCTTTTCGACAAAGCCAAGTCGAAAGCCGGCGCAGCGGGCATTTACGGCCGGCGCCTCGCGTTGATGGAAGACTATCTCAAGGGCCTGCGCAGCAAGAGGCAGCAACTCGGACGGCTGCGCGGCCCCGTACCCGTGCTGCGGCTCGTCGGCGACCCACGCGGCAAGATCGTGATCGACGGCAAGCTCGATGACGACGCGTGGCAGAACTGTCCCATCGCCTCGACATGCAAGCTGCGCGAGCTGCAAACCGGACGGCAGCCCATTTTTGGCACCAGCGTGAAGTCGATGTGGATCGGCAACAATCTCTACTTCGCCATCCGCTGCGACGAGCATCCCGGCGAGAAGCTCAACATTGGCTCCACAAAGAAGGACGACTCCGCGCTCTGGTATGGCGACGCGATCGAGGTGCTGCTCGAAACCGAATCACACTCCTATTATCAGATCGCCGTCAGTCCCTCCGGCGCTGTTGCCGACCTCGACCGCTCCGCCGCGCGCAACGCGTGGTTCAGTTGGGACTCGCAGGCCGAGGTCGCCACGCACATCGCCGACGATCACTGGGCCGTCGAGATGCGCATCCCCGTCACGCAGGACGAAAACGACCCGTTGCATCAGGTTATCGGCCATAAACCCACCCGGAGCCTGCCGTGGCACATCAACATCTGTCGCCAGCGTATCCGCGAAGGCGCGCAGGAGCACAGCGCCTTCTCGCCCGCCGGCGCCGACAACTTCCACAACGCAATGAAGTTCGCGACCTTCTTCGACGGCAACCACACCGAGTTCGACCATGGCCCGCCCGACAGCGATTTCCTCGAAGCCTTGCGCATCGCCGCCGAGTTCGCCCGCACCGGCAAGCGCGAAGAAGCCCTCGCCGCCTGCATCGCCGCCGCCGAAGGCAAGTTCACCGACCTGCAAAAGTCCCACGCCCTCGAACTCGCCGCCGCCACCGCTCGCGGCCTGCGCAAGCATGACATTGCCGATCAACTCGCCGCACGCATCCCCATCGCTGCCGTGAAGAAGACCGTCCTCATGCAAAATCTGCTCGGTCAGGCCAGAGCGCCGCAGCTCATCGCGCAGTTTACCAGCGAAGACATCGCCGCCTGGCCCTTTTGGAAACGCGGTGACGGTTACTACCACCGTGGTCGCGCCCGCGTCATCACCAAGGCCGGCAAGGAAGCCGAGGCCGACCTCACTCGCTCCCTCGAATGGACGAGCGACTCGCGCGTGCGCGACAACATCCTCCTCAGTCTCGCCCAGAACCGCGAGACCAACCTCCACGACGACGACGGTGCGCTGGCCCGGTATCACGAGATCATCGCTGCTCAAAAACGCCTCGGCAGCGCCGACCAGTTCTACGCCGTGCAGGGCATCGCCCGAATTCTCGCGCGCCGCCGTCAATTCGACGAAGCCATTGCCACCCTCAACAAAGCCGACATTGCCAACCTGCGCGGCGTCTGGCGCGGCTACATGCTCATTTCCCTGGCCGAAACCCAGGAGGCTGCCGGACGAAAGAGCGAAGCCTTGGCGACCTATAAAACGTTGCTCGGCGACCCGACCGTGGAACCCCGCCAGCGCAAGACGGCGGAAGAAAGAATTGGGAAACAGTAACTGACACCGATCACCACATGAAACTCATCCTTCCGACGCTTCAAATCTTGATCACGGTTCTGCTCGCGCTCCACGACACTCATGCCGCCGAACCGACGCCAGTGGATTTCACCGTGAAGCTGGAGACGGTGATGAAACACGACGACGGCAAGTTCCTCTGGTTTCATCCGCGCGCGGCGGCGATTCCGGGACGGGGCGATGGCGGGCCGGCGGTGGTAATGACGATCCAGAAGCACCTGAAGATATCGGACTACTACTCCGGACTTCATGTGATGATGCGCAAGTCGCCGACGGCGGCGTGGACGGGGCCGGTGCTGCCGCCTGAACTGGATTGGCGTCCGCAGCCGGACGGCGTCACGATCAGCGTTGCCGATGTCACGCCCGGCTGGCACGCGCCGACGGGAAAGCTGCTCGCCATTGGCTGCCAGGTCCGCTACAGCCCGAAAGGCCAGCAACTCGACGACACGAAGCGTGCGCATCAGACGGTTTATGCGGTCTTCGATCTAAAGACAGAGCGGTGGACACCGTGGCAGGTGCTGGAGATGCCGCCGGATGAGGAGTTCGACTTCGCGCGCAACGCCTGCGCCCAGTGGCTTGTCCGTCCCGACGGCCGGCTGCTTGTGCCGCTCTATATCGGGCGCAATTCCAAAAAGCCGTTCAGCGTGACCGTCGCCGAATGCCGCTTCGACGGCGCGAAGCTGGCCTACGTGCGACACGGCACGGTGCTGCGGCTGAACGTCGTGCGCGGGCTTTGCGAGCCGTCGCTGATCGCGTTTTGCGGGCGTTACTTCCTCACGCTCCGCAACGACCTGCGCGGTTACGTGACCGCGAGTGACGACGGGTTGCAGTTCCCCGAACAACAGCCGTGGCTCTTCGACGACGGCGCGGAACTGGGCAGCTACAACACGCAGCAGCACTGGCTTGCGCACAGCGACGGGCTGTTCCTCGTCTATACGCGGCGTGGCGCGAACAACGACCACATCATCCGCAACCGCGCGCCGCTCTTCATGGCGCAAGTGGACCCGGCGACGCTGCGGGTGCTGCGCCGCACGGAGAAGATTGTCGTGCCTGAGCGCGGCGCGGAACTCGGCAATTTCGGCGCATGCGCGATCAGCGAAACGGAGTCATGGGTCACGGTCTCCGAAGGCATGTTCATGAAGGACTCGCGCCAGCGCGGCGCCGAGGGAGCGACCTTCGTCGCGCGCGTGCTCTGGACCAAACCGAACAAGCTGGCGCCATGAGAACCCAAGCGTTCAACTCAGCCTTAACCACGCAACACAGACGGCCCCTCACCCCGGCCCTCTCCCCCGTAGCGGGGGAGAGGGAGAAGCCGCACGCGCCGCAGCGTGATTCACTGAATGGTGGTGCACGCGTTCGAAGCGGCGTGAACCGTTTCCCTCTCCCCATCCGATGGGGAGAGGGTCAGGGTGAGGGGCCGCGGCAACTGCATGGATGCGGCTTCAAAAAGGGTCGTTGCCTTTTTCTCTGCGCTGCTTTCATTGCGGGCAGCGCGGTTTTGGCGGAAGACCGCGCTGCGCCCGACTGGGTGCTTGAAACCAAGGCGGCGGGCTGGCAGGCGCGAGATTCACAGGGCGAGTTTGTGTTCCGCGACCGGCTCTGGATCATGGGCGGTTGGTTCAAATCCACCGAGGCTCCGCCGCGCGACGTGTGGTCATCGGCTGATGGGCGCGCGTGGGACCTCGTCACGAAAAGCGCGCCGTGGATTCACAGCGATCTGCCGATGAACATCGTCTTCAAGGACCGCATGTGGATGATGGGCGGCTGGTATAACGGCCGGCTGCCGGGGCACTCGGCGGGCAATCAGGTCTGGTGGTCCACCGACGGCGCGAACTGGCAGCAGGCCACGGCCGCCGCCGGTTGGTCGCCGCGCATTGCTGCGGCCACCGTGGAGTTTCGCGGCCGCATGTGGATACTCGGCGGAACAGAGAACTATTACTTTGGCGACGACAGCAGCCTGAAAAACGACGTGTGGTCCTCCGCCGATGGCAGGGAATGGAAACTGGAGACCGCGAAAGCGGGTTGGTCGCCGCGCGCTTATCATCAGGCCGTCGTGCTCAACGACAGAATCTACATCTTCGGTGGCGGCAACTACGTTCCCACGTATCACTCGAAGAATGACGTATGGTCCTCCGCCGACGGCGTGCATTGGAAATGCGAAACCGAAGCCGCCCCGTGGCATCCGCGTCTGTGGTTCTCCTCTGCGGTGTATCGTGGCCGCATGTGGGTGCTCGGCGGTTGGGCGAAGGAAAAGGACAACTTCGGTGATGTCTGGCACTCCGCAGACGGCAGGACGTGGCAGCAACTCGAAACGAAAACCTGCTGGAAGTCGCGGCACGAGCATTCCGTCTTCGTCTTCAAAGACAAGCTCTGGATTGCCGGCGGCCACGCCAGACCGCTGAACAGCGAGGTGTGGTCGCTGTATTTGCCGGCCAATTTCTTCACGCGGCCATGAAACCGATCGTCTGTGTCACCCTCGTTGTTCTGTTGCTGGCTCCGCTGGCCTCGCTTCACGCTGCCGACTTGCAGGTCAGGGTTGCGCCGATGGTGACGGCGTGCAAGCGGCAGGGAATCACGGGGTCGGGTTGGGCGTCCGTGTGCGATGTCGCGCACGGCGCGAAGACTGCCGGGAGGATCGCGCTCATCTTTCGAGCCATCCCGATGACTGGGGAAAATCCGGCGGCACCGGCTTGAGCTACTCAGACGACGGTGGGCTGACATGGAAAGAAGGCCCGGACAACTCGCCGATCCCCGGCATGGTGGATATGTGGCAGGATCGGTTGTGCAACGGCGACTTGATCGCACTGGGCATTCGCACCGTGCCGGATCGGAAGAATGTTCTCGCGAACCCGGCGACCGCAGTGGGCGAAAACGTTGTCGGCATCTCGAAGGATCGGGGCAAGACGTGGCAGACGGAGCCGGTAAAGATTCATTGCCCGGCCGACGTCGGTGTCATCGCCCGGCCGTTGCCGCGCATCTTCGAGGATGAGCGCGGCGCGATGTTTATGCCGGCCTACTCGTGGGGCAAGGCGGGCAGCCGCGCGTTGCTGCTCAGGTCGGGCGACCGTGGACGAAACTGGAACGTTGCTTCGACCATCGCCACCGCGACGGCCATGGGCGCGTGCGGTGCGCCGTTGACAGCGCCATGGTTGGAAACAACAGTGGCGCGAACATCGGAAGGCTCGTTGCTGGCGGTCGTGCGCACCGGAAGCAAGGCGCAATCCGCGCTCGTTGCAGCCCGGTCCAGGGATGGCGGCATCACATGGTCGCCGGTGGAAAAAGTTCTGGCCGGCCCGCAGAAACGAATCGTTGCGGGCAAGATGCCGGGCTTGTGTCTGCTCCCGAACGGCGTGCTCGTGCTACTGACCGCACACTCGAAGAACCACTGCCGCATCTACCTTTTGCACGACGGCACCGGCCGTGAATGGAGCGACGGTTTTGCTATCACCAGCCAGAGCGGCGGCAACACCAGTATGATCAGCATCGGGCCGGACCAACTGCTCGTGTTCACGCCTGCCAGCGCCTGCATCCAATGCTCGCAGGTGACGATCACCAAGAACGTTCCCGCAATAAAAAGCTCGCTGCCGCCTCCGACGGACGTCGCGGTCGGCGGAACCAACGTGAGCGTTTCCTGGAAGCCTTCAGCCGGCGCGGCGAACGTGGCGCACTACCTGATCACGCCCATCCTCATCAAGCCTTCCGAGGCGAACAAGGAAACCGAAATCTTCCCCTACGCGCCCATCCAGACGCGCGACGCCACCGCGCAGTTGGAGTTTGGCCGCGTGCTCTCGCTCGGCGGCACATATCGCTTCGAGGTCGCCGCGGTGGATCGCGACGGCTGCATTTCACCAACGGCAACGAGCGCGGAGGTGGTTGTTGGAATCCCTCCCATCCGGAAATAATGAACATGAAAACGAAAGTCCTCTTCGCATTTTTGGGTGCCCTCTGTGTTACTGGTTTCGCCGCCGAAGACCTCACCGTGCTCAAACCCTCCGCCGATGGTGTCGCGCCGGGAAAGCAGTTTGAGCTTTGGCTAAAGAACGAGTTCTACCGGCAGGTGGATCAGCGCAGCGCAGCGTTTGAAAAAATGATCAAGAGCGAGGCGGCTTGTCGCGCGTGGCAGCGAGAGCGGCGCGGGTTCTTCCTGCAGCAGATCGGTGG
>JBAZIR010000159.1:0-11856 GCA_041651735.1 Verrucomicrobiia bacterium
CCGCAGACTTTTCAGGGCTTCTGGGCAGGTTCTTCCACAGACCAGAGCCACCCAAAATCCCCCAATCCTCTCGCTGGTGCCCTTTTCCTCTCTCAGGGATAGCCAAACTCCAGGGCCGGGACTATGTCCCGGCGAGATTCGGAGCCATCGCTGGTTCGCAGAGCATGCCTACAACCTGCCGCGGAACTTGCGGCCGGCCGGCCACCACTACAGCCTTTCATGCCCTTCAGTGTATTTGGCGGGTAGCCTTCTTTGATCTCCATTCCCAACTTCCGACTGCCAGCGCCCATATCTCCCTTGGCCGGAAATCCTGCCCGTAGAAGTCATCAGCCAACAACTCAGCGACGGCATCAAAAACGCGCTTGCAGGCACGCCAAGCAATTGCAACAATATTGCTGCGCTTTCGCTAACCTCCAGCGACCTGCCGACGCAGAATGAGTTGCAGCAGATCGTGGACAAGATGCACGAACTGATCAGTGTGTTGTGGACGTAATCAGTGAGAAGAAAAGGACACCGGCATGAACACCTTTGAATGGCATTTCCGAAACTTCGACAAGTTCGTCGCAGAGATTTTATCATGGTCGCCTGATTACTTGGTCCCGGTCGCGCGGAAAGGCTGCAAACTTTTAAAAACGATCAGCCCGCCTGCTGAACTCCAACGCCGTCCTGACCTGATCAAATACAAACGTTTTTTTGAACTCACCAACACATCAGTAGAAAAAAAGAAAATCGCCGTGCTCGACGACGCCACTCAATACACTTCAACGCTAGAAGAATACCGGCGTTACTTCGAGAACCTCGGAGCGACTGTTCGAACTTCCTCTTTCGTGGGTCATGAAGGCCTACTTGACGGGACTCGATGGAAGGAGGATGGCCAAGCGAAGATAGCTGTTTATCTACCGGAGGCCGTGTATCAGGAGTATATCCTTCAGCAGTCTTATCATTTGCTGAAATCAACACAGCACTTCGATCTCGATCACCTCGTATTTGAGATTGGATTGCCTAGGCAGCAATTCGACGCGTTTCTTTCCTCTATAACTCCCACAGGAAAAGTGTTCTTTCTTGAAGACTACTTCTTGAGAACGGACATCCGCCGATTCAGCCTCGACGACGTGCTGTTTTTTAACTCCGTTCCTTTTATGGCGGACAAATCGATCAGTCTTGGACCAATCAGAAAGATAAAGTTCGCGTATTATGAGGCCGATCAAAAACTGTTCTTTAGTCCGCTCGTCTTTCCGACGTGGGACTCGAATTCTACGCAGTCCGGTAGCCGACTTTTTCAGAACGTGCCGTTTGCCGTTCCATTTACACTTCCTGCAACACTTGATGCAAAGAACAGAAGCTCGTTACTGCGTGCCTACTTCAACATTTGTTTCAGTTGTTCCCTTGCCTTGGCAAAGTCGTTTGTTCAGGAAGTATTGCATCCGCAAGGAATGGCGCACGATATAGGGATGCGACGAAACGATCTTGATGCAATTCTTGGTGTCGAAAGCGCAGACCGTTACATTGCCAGTGCGACAGAATTCATTTTGAGGGAAGAACGCACATGTTTCGCGGTTACACCGAAATCGTTGACTAAGGAGAAGAAGCATAAGCCCAAATACAGGAATATTGCTGAAATTATTGACAACTTAAAAGATGGGTACGCCAAAGTAGTAGCTGCGAAACAATCACGGATTGGGGTTCATTATTACTTGTCCTATGACCATTTGTTTCGCGAGGTCATCGATCCCACGGCTTTATCTGAAGACTTGGATTACTATTGCGACTTTGGAGCAATTGTGCCCGAAACAGTCATGCTTAGGGGCAAAATAACAAGAGCCTGCCGAAGCGGCGAAACCAATGTTGACTATAACTGGCTGAGAACGCGCGTTCTAATCCCGCTCGCTATCGATCAGTTTCGCATCGCGCTGGGCAGCCAAAACATAATTGGACCAACAGTTCTTAACAAACTGCTATCTAACTTCGCATTCGATTATCCATCCCAGATACATCACGAGCTACATTGTTTAATAGGGGAGCCTTATACATTTGGCACCCTTATGCATGTCTATCACAGACATCGCGCCCCAAGTAAGCCTAACATCTACAACACGGAAAGGATTTCCCCATATTACCATTGGGACAAGAGGATTAAGATGTTCGTGGGTAGGAAACCTGCTCAAATGCTAAAGGAACTGCGCTTTGCATTTGATACTCGGCAGGAAGTCCCTTTCGATGAAATCAGGACTTATTTCACTTTTCTGAGCCACGTGTATAAACACTTCAGAGATGTCGACGTCCTTAACATGTTGTCAATTTGCCGGGAGCAGAACTTCTTTTATGCCCACGTTCTTTATAACATAGAAAAGGCTATCGAGGAATTTGGCGTCTATTTGGAGTTGCCGGGTAAGAAACACGGTATTGAATCCCTGGAATTGGCCATTGAGAACACTGACTCGGTCCGCACGAAGTTGGGATTCCCGCGACAATTCAAATCGAGAATGCAGACCATTAATGCGCGGTTTGAAAGCGAGACGGCATACGTAATGGTCTTGGAGAAAATTAATAAGAGTATTGTGACGTTTGCATTAGAGTTCAGCCGCACTCTCGATCAAGCAGAAGACGTGGTTCACCTTCTACTCATTCTCAAAGCGATCTGCCTCTGGAAGGAGCGCAAGGATGCGGGACAAGCACAACATCTCAAACTATTGCAGGGCCAGAAAACCCTTGCCAAGTATGGCCTCGTATTGCCTGAGAAGTTAGAGTCCATGGATGCAAAACCTGAAGAATTAGCTGCTCTCTGTGGTCGCATCTACTCACAAGTCCGGGTGCAAAAAGATTCGCTGCCTGCGCCGGAAAAGGAGTTGTTGGCTAGTAGATTGCGTAACGTGGCGAGGTCACAAGCGAAGAACAGCGTAACTGCCTATGTGTACCAGAATAAGTTGGAGCAGATTGTCCTTTTGTATATGGACCTGAGCGGGCTGCGGGATATCCCGGAACCAAAAGAGGATCAACTGTCTTGCTATTATACGATTGTGGAGGCAAATGTCGCTAAGAGAGGCGGCCATAAAGCTTATGGAGGGAGGGGTGGTGATGACATGTTCACGATCCTGTTCACTGATGTGCTTCCTGCGTGTCAATGTGCGCTCGATATAAAGAAGGCTTTCTCGGAAGAACTATTCCTTCGTGGAGGCAGGCTTGATGTCAAGTTCGGGATGTCCTATACGAGTTTCAAACAACTGCGTAAGGAACAAGAGATTATACAATGTTGGGGTAACGCAAAAGACTGCTGTGAACTCAAGACGCCGACATTTCGGAATCGCGGTGATTTCCTGGTATCAGGTGAGACCATGAGCACAATGAAGGAGAGGGTGAATTCCCCTGAAGTTCAGCGGTTTGTGCCCCTTCCTGGCGAGTGTTTGAAGAGCGGGTCACAGCTCTTCCGATATGAAGGTATTGCTCCAATCAGTTACGATTAGCAGATGTCATCGTCAGGTCGGTTCCTAATTCTTGACGGATTCATTACCGGCCATTGGCTGATCACGGAGATTGTGCTCAGCGAGGAGCGTTGAAGGGATGCGTAAAGCAGAGGACGCGGCAGTCAGCGTCAACGACGGGGACATCGGGGAAAAAGAAAGAGAGCAAGGCAGATACGGTGCCCGTCCTGCTTTCGTGAGTCTCAACCGCTGTGGCGAGACGCGGTTGTTTCCGGCTTGTCTTCTGCGGCGGAGTGACGCATGGATTGATCAATGAACTTTTTCCCAATGCTCGTGCCGATCTCGGCTCTCCTCTTTGCCACCACTCTTTGCGCCGACGGCCCGCGCGATAACCTCCCCGATAGCGTGCGGCCCGTGCCGCCCCCGGGCGTCGAGGTACCAGCGGAAGACCGGACAGAGTTGGAGGCGGGACTGAAAAAGCTTGGCGCGGAAATCGAGTCGCTGCGCGGCGCGGTGAAGAACCAGCCGGCAAAACTGGAACTGCTGCCGGACGTGGAGATTTACCACAAGGCCGTCCGCTACGCGCTCAACTACAACGAGTTTTTCAAGAAACCTGAAATTGCTGTGGCGAAGTCGCTGCTCCAGCAGGGATCGGAGCGGGCGCAGGAGTTGCGCGCTGGCAAGACGTCGTGGAACACGTCCACCGGGCTGGTGGTGCGCGCCTATGTGTCGAAGATTGACGGCTCGGTGCAGCCTTACGGACTGGTCGTGCCGCCGTCGTTCAAACCGGGCGCGGCGCGGCGGCACCGGCTGGATTGCTGGTTTCACGGACGCGGCGAGACGCTGAGCGAGGTGAACTTCATCAGCCAACGGCAAAAAACACCGGGCGAGTTCACGCCGCCGGACACCATCGTGCTCCACCTCTACGGCCGTTACTGCAACGCCAACAAATTTGCCGGCGAGACGGATCTGTTCGAAGCGCTCGATAGTGTGAAACGTCGTTACCCGATTGACGAGAACCGCATCGTTGTGCGCGGCTTCTCGATGGGTGGCGCGGCGTGCTGGCAGTTTGCGGCGCACTTTGCCGGGTTGTGGGCTGCCGCAGCGCCGGGCGCGGGTTTTGCGGAATCGGCGGATTTCCTTAAGGTGTTCCAGAACGAACCGACCAAGCCGCCGCAGTGGGAACAAACGCTCTGGCATCTCTACGACGCCACCGACTACGCGGCGAACCTGTTCAACTGCCCGACGGTTGCCTACAGCGGCGAGATTGACCGGCAGAAGCAGGCGGCTGACATCATGGCGAAGGCGATCGAAGCGGAAGGCATGAAGCTCACGCACATCATCGGTCCGCAGACCGCGCACAAGTATCACCCGGAGGCAAAGGCGGAGGTCATCCTGCGCATTGACGAGATCGCCGCGCGCGGACGCAACCCGATGCCGCCGCGAGTGCGGTTCACAACGTGGACGCTGCGCTACAACCAGATGCTTTGGGTGACGCTCGATGGCATGGAAAAGCATTGGGAACGGGCGCGCGTGGACGCGGACATCGTCAACGCGACGACGGTGCGCGTGACGACGCAAAACGCCGACGCGCTGACGCTCGCGATGCCGCCGCAACTTCGTCCGCTCACCATCGGGCGGCGTCCGAAGGTGATTCTCGACGGTCAGGAACTCAATGCGCCACCGGTGCCTGCCAACCATTCCTGGATCGCGCACTTCCGCAAGGTTGGGAAGCAATGGACCGCTGTGCCGTCGGCCGACGACGGCAGTCTCCGCAAGCGGCACGGTCTGCAAGGGCCCATTGACGATGCGTTCATGGACAGCTTCGTGATGGTGAAGCCGACGGGCAAGCCGCTCAACGAGAAGGTCGGTGCGTGGGCCGCCGCCGAGATGAAACACGCGGTCGAGCATTGGCGAAAACAGTTTCGTGGTGACGCACGGGTTATTGCCGACACCGACTTGAGCGACGCCGACATCGCGTCAAGCAACCTCGTCCTCTGGGGCGATCCGTCGAGCAACAAGGTGCTCGGGAAACTCGCTGACAAACTGCCGATCCGCTGGGACGCGCAATCCGTCAAGCTTGGCGCGCAGAGTTTCGCTTCGGGCCATCACGTACCGGTACTTGTCTATCCGAATCCGTTGAACCCGAAGCGATACGTCGTCCTCAACAGCGGCTTTACCTTCCGCGAATACGATTACCTCAACAACGCCCGCCAAACGCCGAAGCTGCCGGACTACGCCATCGTGGACGTGAGCGTGCCGGTGTCTTCGCGCGCGTCCGGCGGCATCGTGACTGCCGGTTTCTTTGACGAGCGATGGGAGCTGCCGTCGGCGAAGTGATGGTTGCCGTCGTCTGGCTGGCGCTATCAGCCACAGTTCCGCAGGCAGGGTGGCAAGCCGGGGACCGATTCGCAAAATGGCGGAGTTTTTCCGCAAACTGGCGTTGTCGCGGATTGGCGGCCAGCTATCATCGGTTCAGACGTATTTATTTGGAGAACCGATATGAGATTGTTCAGCCTCTCGTTGCCCTGCATTCTGCTGATGTCAGCCGCTGCGCTCGCGTTGCCTGCCGGCGATCCCGTGTCGTCGAAGAGCGTGTGCAAACTTCAGCCGTTCGACCTCACTGACGTGCGTCTGCTCGAGGGGCCGTTTCGTGACGCGATGCTGCGAGACAAGGCTTATCTGCTCAGCCTGGAACCGGATCGCCTGCTTCATGTGTTTCGACTCAACGCCGGCCTGCCGTCATCGGCTGAGCCGTTGGGTGGATGGGAGACGCCGAAGATCGAAATACGCGGTCACTTCGTCGGCCACTATCTTTCGGCGTGCGCGCTGATGTTTGCCTCGACCGGTGATGAACAGGTCAAGGAACGCGCCGCGCTGATGGTGCGCGAACTCGCCAGGTGCCAGGCTGCGCTTGGGACGAGCGGATATCTGAGCGCATTCCCGGAATCGTTCATTGATCGTGTCGAGACGACGGGCAAAGTGTGGGCGCCTTATTACACGTTGCACAAAATACTCGCCGGCCTGCTTGATATTCACACGCGCTGCGGCAACGCGCAGGCACTCGACGTGGCGAGGCGTTTTGGCGACTGGGTTGCCGCTCGCAACGAGCGGCTTAGCGACGAGCAGATGCAGAAAATGCTCGCCGTCGAGCATGGCGGCATGAACGAAACGATGGCCAATCTCCACGCGCTGACCCACGACGAGAAA
The DNA here is from genome assembly GCA_041651735.1 of Verrucomicrobiia bacterium. Lineage (GTDB taxonomy): Bacteria > Verrucomicrobiota > Verrucomicrobiia > CAIQCK01 > CAIQCK01 > CAIQCK01. The sequence goes on from JBAZIR010000159.1 coordinate 6,630, forward strand.
CATCTGCGCACGGCGCGTCGGTTCTGTCACAAACATGTGCTCGATCCGCTGGTGGCACGGCAGGATCGGCTGGCCGGGCTGCACGCCAACACACAGTTCCCAAAAGTCATCGGCGCGGCGCGGCTCTATGAGCTGACTGGCGAGGAGCGTTACCGGACCCTCGTGGAGTTCTTCTGGGATCGCGTTGTGAACCACCACAGCTACGCCATAGGCGGCAACAGCGACCACGAGCACTTCGGGCCCCCGGACCAACTGGCGCAGCGAGTCAGTCCGTGGACGGCCGAGACCTGCAATACGCACAACATGCTCAAGCTCACGCGGCATGTATTTGCGTGGAATCCGAACTCTATGCAGACGGATTATTATGAACGCGCTCTCTACAACCAAATCCTCGCCACACAGGATCCGCGCACTGGCATGATGGGTTATCACGTGCCACTGCACGGCGCGTGGTTTATGCCCTACAACACGCCGTGCGATTCGTTCTGGTGCTGCACTGGTACGGGTGCCGAGAGTCACGCCAAATATGGCGACAGCATTTACTGGCACGACAACCACTCACTCTACGTGAACCTCTTCATCGCTTCGGAACTGACGTGGAAAGAAAAGGGCCTTGTCTTGCGGCAGGAAACACGCTTTCCCGAACAGGACACGACGCGGCTGTCGTTGCAGTGCGAGAAGCCTGTCGCTCTCAGCCTCAAGATTCGCCGGCCGGCTTGGGCTGGTGAGGTCGTTGTGCTGCTGAATGGCAAGCGTGTCGAAGCGCCTCCTCTCGCCGACGGCTATGTGGAGTTGCAGCGCGAGTGGAAGAATGGTGATCGCGTTGAGGCAAGGCTCCCCATGAGTTTGCGTTTGGAGCCGATGCCTGACGATCCGAACCGCGCCGCCATCTGCTACGGACCGGTCGTGCTCGCGGGCGCACTCGGCAGCGAGGGTATCGTTCCGCCGATGCCGTATGCAAAAAGTCAGTCCGATTTCTTCAAAGGCAAGACTGCCCCGCCTGCGCCGGTGTTTCTTGCGCAGGGCCGTCCCGTCAGCGAATGGGTCGAAGCAGTCCCTGGCAAGCCGCTCACGTTCACCACCAAAGGCGTCGGCAAACCCCGCGATGTGACGCTCGTTGCTTTTCACACACTGCCGCCGCAGCGTTACTCGATCTATTGGGATCTGTTCACCCGCGAACAATGGGACAAGCGCCGCGCCGCGATTGATGCGGACGAGCGCCGCGAGCGCGAACTGAACGCGCGCACCGTGGATGTCGTTCGCATCGGCGAGTTTGAACCGGAGCGCGCTCACAACTTCAAGGGTGAACGCAGCGATGCCGGCGTCTTCGATGGCCGTCTTTGGCGTCATGCCAGGGATGGCGGTTCATTTGCCTACGAGATGAAGGTTCCCTCCGGCGTATCCGCCATCCTGCTTTGCACCTATTGGGGCGGCGATGGCGGCAAGCGCGAATTCGACATTCTCGTGGACAAGGAGAAGATCGCGACGCAGACACTGGCAAAGAACAAGCCCGGCGAGTTCTTTGATGTCGAGTATCCGATTCCAGCGAGACTCACCGCTGGCAAGCAGCGCGTAACGGTCACATTCCAGGCGCACTCGCATGCCACCGCTGGCGGCGTGTTTGGTCTGCGCGTGCTGAAGATGGGGGAGCGAACCCAATGAGAGCATTGTTTTAGACCACTGTTGGTCGGATCATCCGCTCACCGGTGTTGGCTTTTGAATGGGTTTGTGTCAGACTCCGCTCGTGAGATTGAAGAACATGCGCAACATCAGTGGCGCAGCAATTTGCATCCTCGTTCTTGCTTCAGGCTGCGCTGATAAAACTCCACCCACACAGTCCGCCAAGGGCGCGACCACAGGCAGTGACATCATTCCTGGGCTACTTGCGCAGGTCACCGAAGCCAACCTGCGGCGCGATCTGTTCTATGTGGCGAAGCAGCCGTTGCCGTTTCGGAAGGCGAACTACACCGTGCCGGGCCACAAACGGAGCACGTTGGAAGAAACGGATGCGTGGATCGAGCAACGGCTGCGCAGCTGTGATTACAAGGTGGAATCTGACATCTGCGAGGTGCAGGCGTTTGGTTGCGACCTGAAGAAGCCGAGACATCACACCTACGCACGGTCTGCTTACGACTCACCGTTTTTCACAGTCCGCAACCTTTACGCGAAGAAGACCGGTCGCCGCTGTCCGAAGGAGATCATCGTGTTGGTGGCCCACAAGGACTCGCAAAGCTGGATTGACTCGCCGGGCGCGTATGACAACGGCGTTGGCACGGTGGCGCTGCTGGAGTTGGCGCGCGTGCTGGCTGGCTACCAGAGCGAACGGTCCATCTGGTTCCTGTGGTGTAATGAGGAGCACGCGCCTTGGACCAGCAACATCGCCGCCAAGAACTGCCGCCAGCGCGGCGACAACCTCATTGCCATCTTCAACGTGGATAGCATCGGCGGCAAATCGGACGAGGACATTGCCGCCGGCCGCAAGACGAATGTCACGTTGTACACCGCGCCCGAAGGCAAACGCCTGGCCGACCTGATGGCCGAGGTGAATGATGCCTACAAGATCGGCCTCATCCAAAGCTCTTATGAACGCAAGCGGCCCGGTGATGACGATGGGTCGTTTATAAAGGCGGGCTATCCCTGCGCGGTGGCGAGTCTCGGTTCCTATCCTTACGCGGACTCCGCGTATCACGAAGCCGAGGACAAACCGGAACGCGTGGACTTTGTCAACGTGCGCATGAGCGCGCAGGCTACACTGGCCGCAGTGTTACGATTGGATCGCGCGCCTTGACGGTCGGCCGCGCTATTCCAACAGTGGTCGCGACAGGTGTTTTCCGCTTGAGATGACGCGCGCCGCGGTTACGATGCAGCCGGAGCCACAAACCATGAAACGAATCCCTGTCCGCATCTTATGTTTCCTAGCACTCACTTTGCCTGCGACACTTTTTGCCGCGGATGCCGCGCCTGCCACGACCTGGCACGCCCAGACGCTTGGCCAGGCGCTAGCCATGATGGTGCTCTTTGCCGCAGTGGGCATCGGCGCTGCCATCCTCGGTTACAAGACCTTTGACAAGTGCACGCCGGGTGACCTGAACAAGGAAATCATCGAGAACAAGAATGTGGCCGCTGCCATTGTCGCCGCTGCTGTCATCCTCGGCGTGTGCATCATCATTGCCGCGGCGATGATTGGCTGAGCCGCCTGCTTTCTTGCGCCAACGTGAAGCGGAGCAAAAGCGTCAAACTCGTGCTCATTGGCGGCCTGTCGGCTGGCGCGCTCGCCGGTTGCGATTCTTCGTCAAACTCACCGGGTACTTTCCGTCCGGGCAACGTTTACACCAACAATTACTACGTCTCCCACCTCGGCTACTACCACGCGCCGTTTCGCGCGTGGTTTCCTTTGCCTTACAACCACTACGACGCGCGGCGAAACGCTTACTATTACGGCGGCACGTGGTCGACGTCGCCGCTGATGACCATCACGAATCTCTCCGCGCCGACGCAGCGGCTTCGGCAGCACATCGCGCCATCATTCGGTTTACTCCTGATGCAACGGCACCGCTGCGAACCCAGACTCGCGTGGCGTGAGAAGGTTGAGAACGTCGGCCTGACGTATCACTCGCACGACTGCGGGCCGTATTGGGACGAGTCGGCCTGCTACGAGTTGACGGCGGGTGAAGTGAGCGCGTTGGAGACGGCGGCGCAGACATTGCACCGGCTCTGCATCGATGCGGCGGAGGCGGTGATCACGCGCAACTGGTGGCAGCGGCTGGGAATTCCCGAGATCGCGCGTCCGAGCATCCTGCGTTCGTGGGAACGGGACGACTTCAGTCTCTATGGTCGGTTCGACCTCGCCTACGATGGCCACGAGCCGCCGAAGTTGCTCGAGTACAACGCCGACACGCCGACGGCGCTGGTGGAGGCGGCAGTGGCGCAATGGTTCTGGTTGCAGGAGACGCGGCCTGACGCCGACCAGTTCAATTCGATTCACGAGCGGCTCATCGAAGCGTGGCGTCGCTGGGCTGGCACGACGATTCACTTCAGCAGCATCAAAGACCATCCCGAAGACGAGCAGACAGTGCTATACCTCCGCGATACGTGCCAGCAGGCCGGCGTGACGACGAAAGCGGTCGCCATTGAGGACATTGGCTGGGATGCGGGCCAGAGCATCTTCGTGGACACCGAAGGTCAGCGCATCACGCATTGTTTCAAGCTCTATCCGTGGGAGTGGATGTGGCACGAGGAGTTTGGCCCGAATCTCGCGAAAGAACCGGTGCAGTTCATCGAACCGGCATGGAAGATGTTGCTGAGCAACAAGGGCCTGCTGCCAATTCTCTGGGAGCTTTTTCCCGACCATCCAAACCTTTTGCCGGCTCACGAGACTGTGGCGCCGCTCGGCGGGTGCTACGTGAGGAAACCGAAGCTCAGCCGCGAAGGCAGTAACGTAGTGTGGTTCGAGGGCGGCGTGGCCGTCGAGGAGACCGGCGGCGATTACGGCGAGGAAGGCCATGTCTATCAAGCGCTCGCCGCGATACCGCAGTTCGACGGCAACCGGCCCGTGTTCGGCGTCTGGATTGTGGACCACGAGCCGGCTGGCCTCGGCATCCGCGAAGACACGCGGCGCATCACGGGCAACCTGAGCCGCTTTGTGCCGCACTTCTTTCACTGACCATGAGCTACGCCAACCCAACTCCACTGCGAATCGGCGCGACCGGCGTGCTGGGAGGCCAGCGTTTCCGCGTTGCCGGGCGCGTCGTCATGGGTATGGACGACGAGGGCGAAACTTACTACTGGAACGAGTATCACTTGATGGACGACGCTGGCAGCTCTGCGACGCTGGTGTTCGAGGAAACCGAGAATGGCCCTGAATGGCGGTTGTTCACGTTTTTTGAGCCGGCACATCCGCTGACCGCTGGCGAGGCGGCGGCGAAGCGCGTTGGTGAGCGCGTCAACCTCGACGGTCAACCGATGCCGGTCACATTGGTGGACCAGTCTCGCGTCTATTTCGTCGAAGGCACGCCGCCCGAAGGCGTGGAGGTTGGCGATGTGGCCGACTACTTCAACGTCGAGAGCGGCAACCGGATGCTGGTGGTGAGTTGGACCGGCGACGAGGTCGAGTGCTACCAAGGCATTACCGTGCCCGCCGAGACGATTACTGAAGCATTCAACCTGCCGCAGATGCCGGCGGTCGCGCGCGCCGCCTCGGCTGGCAGATCGCTTTCATCAAGCAGCG
>JBAZIR010000160.1:0-11798 GCA_041651735.1 Verrucomicrobiia bacterium
CGCACCCTTACGGCAACGGAAGCGCGTGAGATGTTGGAGCGTGACTGGCTGTTCCAGGCTGACGGCAAGCCCACGGCGGAACGGATTCAGGACGAAATCAAGTGGACGCGCGAATTGGCGGCGCGCACAGGCGCGGATGTGGCGAAGAAACTGGCAGAACTTGAGAAGGCGGAGCCTTCGACAGCGACTTACTTTCGCGTCCGCGAGATCAAACGCCGCGTCATGTTCAAGAACCCCGTCCTGGACTTCGACAAGCTGCTCTTCGTGGACATGCCCTTTCCAGCCGGCAGGGAGTGGCAGCACGAGACACGGCATCGGCTCGGTTATATGGCGGTGCCGGGCGCGCGGCTGCTGGTGCTTGCCGGTCTCGCGCCGGACGGCAAGCTCGCGCAACTCATGCCGCAGTTGCCGCTTCACGGCTCGTTCTGGCGGCCGGACGTGTCGTTCGATGGCAAACGCATCGTGTTCTGCTTCAAGCCGCACAACGAGAAGTCATTTCACCTTTACGAGATCAATGCCGACGGCACCGGGTTGCGCCAGATTACCGACGGCGAGTTCGACGACCTCGACCCAATCTACACGCCCGACGGCCACATTGTCTTCTCGACCACGCGCGGCCACTCTTACGTGCGCTGTATGCCGCCGACCAATGCATTCGTGCTCGCGCGCTGCGATCGCGATGGTAGTAACATGTATTTCATTTCCAGCAACAACGAGCCGGATTACCTGCCATCAGTGATGAACGATGGCCGCGTCGTCTACACGCGTTGGGAATACACCGACAAACCGCTCTGGCGCGCGCAGAAACTTTGGACCGTCAATCCCGACGGGACACAGGTACAGATGTTCTGGGGCAACCAGAGCGTCTGGCCCGACGTGGTCAAGGACGCGCGCGCCATCCCGGGCAGCCGGCGCGTGATGATGACTGGCAGCGCGCACCACAATTGGTTCGCCGGCTCCGTTGGCATCATTGATCCCGACAAAGGCTTCAACTTCCCGCACGGCCTTGCGAAGGTCACCGCTGACGTGATGTGGCCCGAATGCGGCAACGGCCCGGTGGATCCCGCAGAATCACCGCGCTACCATCGCAGCGGGAATTTCACGGCTTACTACTCGCCGTATCCGTTGAGCGAGCGCGACTTCATCGTTTCGGCCAAACGTGGCGAGAAATTCGCGCTCTACCTGATGGACACCGACGGCAATCGTGAACTGATCTACGAAGGGACGCACAACATCTTCCACGCCATGCCGCTGAAGGCGCGTCCATTGCCGCCGGTCATTGCCGATCGCGTCGCATGGCCCTCGAAGAACGACCGGCAGCAGCCGGAGCATGGAGTCATCTTCAGCAACAATGTCTACCAAGGCGCGCCAGCCGGATTGCGGGGCAAGGCGAAGTTCCTCCGCGTGATTCACATCGAGCCGAAGACCTACACCTACTGGCACAAGCGGCCCTACCTCTCTACCGGCCCCGTCGTCTCGGCAGTGCAATCGGAGGGTGTCAAGCGGGTGCTCGGCACTGTGCCGATCGAACCGGACGGCTCTGTGGCGTTCAAAGCGCCGGCAGGCATGTCGCTGCATTTCCAGTTGCTCGACGAACGCCAGCGCGCGTTGCAGACGATGCGCAGCTTCGCCAACGTGATGCCCGGTGAGTATCGCGGCTGCCTCGGCTGCCACGAGTCGCACAGCAAGGCGCCCGCCGGCGACGCGCACTCGCTGGCGCTCGCGAAACAGCCGCGCGCCATCACACCGCCGCCGTGGACCGACACCACCGTTAGTTACACGCGTTACGTGCGGCCCGTGCTCGACAAATACTGCGCTCGCTGCCACGAAGGCAATGGCGAGGCGCGCAAGACGCTCGACTTCACCTTCCGGCCGGGCTTCCTCGATTGGGACGAGACGTATTTCACGCTCATCGGCAAACCGACCTGGGGCAAGGCTTACGAACTGCCAAAGGTCAGTCCTCCCGGCTTCGGCATCGCTGACACGATCTTGGTGGAAGGCTACGAGAAAGTTGACCCGGCGGCGTATCGCACGCCGGAACCCATGGCGCGTCTGTCGTATTCCAGTCGGTTGATCGAGAAGGTTTCCGGCGGCAAACATCACGGTGTGCGAGTGGACGACATCAGTTTGCAGCGGCTCATCTGCTGGGTGGACACGATGTGCCCTTACCGCGGCGACGAGGAAGTGCGCGCTGAAGAGGACCCGGTGTTTCAGGGGGTCGAGTGGCTCGCCATCCGCCCGAAGATCAAGACCGCACCGCGCATTGTCCGCCCGGGACCGGTGGAGTAGTGCTTCTTGAAGTTTGCTTCGTCTCGGCGCAACTGCCGTCGTGCGACGGCGGCTACACAAAGCTCGCGTTGGCGCGCGGCAACTGGCAACCTGCCGGAGTGCGTAGAGGAGACACGGATGATGAAACCATCGCACCCACTTCGCCATATCATCGCATTGTTGCTTCCACTTGGCATCCTTGCGGCCTGCGCGGACATGGTTGGCGCTGAACCGCAGACGTGGCCGGACATTTCAAGTGTGCCAGCGGACTTGGAGGTTCCTGCTCTGACCCAGGCGGCGCCGGGACCGGGGTTGCGCGTGAAGCAGACACTGCCGGGGTGGCGGCAAACGGCGGTATACCATGTGTTGTATCTGCCTAAAGACTGGCAGTCGTCGCGTCAGTATCCGGTGATCGTCGAATATGCCGGCAATGGCGGCTATCGGAACAAGTTCGGTGATGTCAGCACCGGCCACCCGGAGGGCAGCAAGCTCGGCTACGGCATGTCGGCGGGCAAGGGATTCATCTGGCTCTGCCTTCCATATCTCAACAACGCGGGCGACGCGCTGGCGCTGACGTGGTGGGGCAACGCGCCAACCTACAACGCCGGGCCAACGCTGAAGTATTGCCATGAAGCGGTGGCGTGGGTTTGCCGCGAGTATGGTGGCGACACGCGGCGCGTGGTGCTGTGCGGGTTTTCGCGCGGCGCGATCGCGTGCAACTTCCTCGGCCTGCACGACGACGCGACGGCAAAGCTCTGGTGCGGGTTCGTCCCCTATAGCCATTACGACGGCGTGCGAACGCAGTGGCCGTACCCCGGCGTCGACCGCGCGTCGGCGCTGGCGCGTTTGAAACGGCTGGGCTCACGTCCGCAGTTCATCTGCCATGAAGGCGATGGTGTTGAGGAAACACGCCGTTATCTTGCCGAGGCGATGCCCGGCGGCAACTTCACGTTCGTCCCGACCGGTTTCCGCAATCACAACGACGGGTGGACGCTCCGTCCCAGCGAAGCGCGCGCAAAGCTTCGCGTGTGGCTCAATAAACTCATTTCGCCATGAAACTGCCAGGAATCGTTCTGTCTTTGGTGTTTTTGACACTCACCCATGTCGGTGCGGCATCGCCGCTTGACGGCACCGGTGATCTCTTCAGCGGCTGGACCCGATTCACCGCGAATTCACCGGCGTCGGTCATTCTCATCAACACGCAAAACGCGGACGAACTGCGTGCGCAGATCAAGCAGGCCGGCGGCGGCAATGTGTTGCGTCGTCCACTGCGTGCCGAGGACAATGCCGACGGGTTGCCGCACGGGCTGCGGAAAGTCCTCCAGCTTCGCAATCGCATCGAAGAGCTGTCCGGCCTGCCATGTGTGCTGGTCAACTACATGCAGATCACGCGGCGTGACTTGGAGAAGCCGAACATCAAGGCGATCGTGATGACCGCGTGGAAGGCGCGCGATGATAAGGCGCACGACCAGGAGTTGGCGGAGTTGATCAAGCTCACGACAAAGCCGCTCATTGCGTTCTGTGGCGGCCATCACATGATTTACATGACCTACGGCGGCAAGGGCGGGGTGATGCGCAAGCTCAAGCCCGGCGAGAACGATGCAAACCCGAAGTATTTTCCCGGCTACTACAAGGAATGGAACTTCATGCCCGTGCGCATCGTGAAACGCGACGCGCTTTTCGACGGCCTGCCGGATGAGATCATCGTGCCGCAGCGTCACTACGCCGAGTGCAAGCAGTTGCCGGCAGAGTTCGAACTGCTTGCCAGTTCCGACGAGTGCAAGGTTCAGGTGATCAAGCACCGCGATCGGCCAGTGTATGGCACGCAGTTCCATCCCGAGATTTACGACGACGGGCATCCGCATGGGAAAATCCTGCTCCAGAACTTCTTCCGCATCGCGGGCATCGGTTCGTCGCGCAGTTCCAGCGAATGGTCCATCGCCGACCGGATCGGTCCCGTCGCCAAAGGCACCGGCTTTGCCATGGACGGCTATTTTGTCTGGTGCGGCTCGGTCATCAAAGTCGGCGACCAGTACCACATGTTCGCGTCGCGCTGGCCGGTGGCGACGAAGTTTCCCGAAGGGTATCGTCAGAACTCCGAAATCGTCCGCGCTGTCGCATCGCGGCCGGAGGGGCCTTACAAGTTTCAGCAGGTCGTGATCGGCAAACGCGCGCCGGGCCAGTGGGACAGTGGCATGGCGCACAATCCCGCCATCTACAAGGTCGGCGATACGTTTGTCCTCTATTACAACGCTTCCGATGTCGGCTCGCGTTACCGGCAGATTGGCATCGCGACCGCGCCTTCCGTTGCTGGCCCGTGGACACGCCGCGACAAGCCGCTTGACCTGGGCCTTGCCGCCGATGCGAACAATCCTGCGGCGTGCTTCGAGCCTGACGGCAGCGTCCGGCTGTTCTGGCGCGCGGTCAACCTGCGCGTGTTCATCTCGGTGGCCCGCTCGTTCGAAGGCCCTTACACGCTCGCCAACGATGGCGTCTGGCCCGCGGCGCGGCTGGAGGATTTCTTCTTCTTCAAACACGCGAACGCGTATCACGTCATCTGCGAAGACAACGCGGGCAGCGTCACTGGCCACGAACGTTGGGGCGCGCATCTCTGCTCGGGCGACGGCGTTGGCGGTTGGCGGCCGACGCCCCAGCCTGCCGCCTATGATCACACCATCCGCTGGACCGACGGCACCGAATTCAAACCGGTCCGCCGCGAGCGCCCGTGGTTCTTGATCGAGGACGGCAAGGCCACACATCTCTTCACGGCGGTCTATGACGGCGTGCGAACATGGAATCAACCCGTGCCGCTCATGCCGCCACTGGCGCTTGCGTCATCTCCAGCAACACCGTGGAAGCCGTTGCGCGACGACGGCACTTACCAGAACGGCGGCTATTGGGCCACGCCGCTGCCGTGGCTGATGAAGACGTTCATGAACGCCGATCCAGCGCGCGCGGCGGCGGCGTTTTGCGACGCGGTCGAGGATTTTCAGGCGCGCAAGGACATCAACGAATGGGTTAACGGCAACGCGCCGAAGAAACGCGGCGTGCGCGATTACTGCGCCAGCGTCGCCATGCCGCTGGCCGGGGCGAAACAGTTGCGCGCAGCGCTGGCGTCGTCGGGCAAGTCGTTGCCACCGGAACTGGCGAAGAAGTTCGACATTGCGGAGAAATGGCTGCGCGATCAGGCGAAGCGCGTCCTGCGTGGCAGTTCGCGCGCCGGCAAGGATGGCGTGCGCATCTTTACGCCCGATGCCACCGGCGGCTACGGCGCCTTTTGGGTGCGCGACTGGAGTTACATGATCGAAGGATGCCCGGAAGCGTTCACGCGCGAAGAGATCCGCGATGGTTACCTGTTCCTCGCGGCGGCTCAGCGTGAAGACGGCTGCATGCCCGACCGTGTGCGCGCGGATGGCAAGGGCGTGTATTCGCCCGGCGGCGAGGCGAAGCCATTCAGCAAGAATGGCTCGGTGGACCAGTCGCCGTTCATGGTGATTCTTTGCCATCAATACTGGAAGCTTCACGGAGACCTCGATCCCTTCCGCCGCACGGCCGACGCGCTGGAGAAGGCGATGCGCTTCACTCCGCGCAACCCGGCCAACGGGCTCGTGATGATCACCGACGCGACACTATTTCGGCCTTACAGTTTTCTCGACACGGTGCCGCTGGTGGGGGACCAACAGTTTGACTCCGTGTTGTTCTGGGACGCGTGCCACAAACTGGCGGAGATGTTTACCGCCGCCGACCAGCGCGACCGTGCCACGCTATGGCAACGCGAGGCCGGGCGCGTGAAGAAATCTCTCGCGACCCTTTGGGATGAGAAGCCCGGTGTTTTCGTCGCTGCGAGCGAGAAATGGCGTCAACCGTCGGTCTGGGGATCGTTGTTCGCGGTTCACGCCGGCCTCGCCACACCGGAGCAGAGTGACCGCATCATGCGTTGGTGCTTCGACAACTACCACCTCATCGTCTGGCGTGGCCAGGTTCGCCACCTGCCCAAGGGCACCTTTTGGGGCCGGCCGGAGCCGGAGTTTGTGGAGAAGAAGCTAGGGGAAGGCCAGAGCGCAGCCAGGATTGTCGAGGAGATTGAACAGCGCGTGGGGGGCTTGCGAACGATGAGGTTTCCAAGACCGGCGGACATAAAAGAGTTCCTTTCGTTGGTCACCGTTGGCACATGGTCTGAAATCCAGCCCGGCGCAGACGGCGGCGAGCAAACCAATGCCGTCACCGGGGAAATCTGGACGGCTGCGATCCAGGCTGCGCTCGACAAGCACCGCGCCGTGTTCCTGCCGGCGCGCGACAAGCCTTATTACCTTGATGGGCCGGTGGTGCTGCGCTCCGGCTGTCGTTTCGTCGCCGACCCGAAAACAGAAATCCGCCTCAAGCCCGGCACCAGCACTTGCATGATCCGCAACGAGTGCATTGTTGGCGGACAGGCCGGGCTGGTGGCTGCCGCCGCGCCGCCCGACTCGGACATTGCCATTGAAGGCGGCATCTGGACCACTCTGGCCACCTCACGCAGGCAGTCGAACGGAAATGCACGCGCTCGCTCTGCAAAACAGAACGATGTGCCCGGCTGCCACGGCGTCATCCTGCTCAACAACGTGCGGCGAGTTCAGGTGCGGAACGTCACCATCCGCCAGTCGCGCGCGTTTGGCATCCACCTCAGCAACTGCGCCGAGTTTGTTGTGGATGGCGTATCGTTTGAGGATCACGGCCGCGATGGTGTTCACGTCAACGGCCCGGCGAGCTACGGCATCATCCGCGAAATACGCGGCGTCACCCACGACGACTTTGTCGCGCTCAACGCTTGGGACTGGCGCAACTGCGCGCCCACGTTCGGGCCCATTCATCACATGCTGGTGGAACAGATTCATGGCGCCGCCAAGCCGACGGTTCATGTGGATTCCGGCGCGTTTCCCGACGGTACCGCTGAGATTCGCCTGCTGCCGGGCACCAAACTGTTTCCCGGCGGGGCAAAGCTGGCCTGCGACATCAGTGACTGCGTATTCCAGGACCTGCACGATATCCGCACCGTAAAGCTCTACGACCAGCCAAACCTCGAACTCGGCCGGGACAAGGATTTTGCCGACCCGATTGGCGACGCGCGGAATCTGTTCTTCAGCCGGATGGTGTTCAACAGGCCGGGCAGGATTCAAGTCGGCGCCAACGTGGACGGCCTCGTCATTGACGATGTCCAATGCAACTTCGACATTGCGCCGTCAGGCAAGCCTCGGTTTGCCTTTGTCGAAGTCGGCCCGATGTCTGAAACCTACAAGCGCAAGCCCGGTGACCCAAAGAGTTGGGTTGAGATCTTCTCGCCGGACAAGGATGTGACGGTGCGTCACCTGCGTCTATCGAACGTCCGGGCACTAGTGGCCGGCAAGCGCGCAGTCCTCGCGAAAGGGGAGGATCAGATGGTGAGGGTTTCCAGCCAGACGTTGAATCCAGACTACCCAAAGACAACGCCGCGCGGCGGCACAGGCAAAGGAACGTGGATAAAATGACCGGTTGCGCGCGGCCACGTCGCGCGTCGCCGACTCGACGACCGCCACCTCATTGTGTGGCGTGGTCAGGTTCGCCATCTGCCCAAGGGCGCCTTCCGGGGCCGGCCGGAGCCGAAGTGAACGGCGCTGTTGCGTTCGCCCTCTGGATTGAATGTTGACACTTGAACAACACATCAGGATACTGAACACATGTTCAATCCTGACTCAGCAAAGGACGTGGGTGTCCGAATTCAGAGCCTGCGCAGGCGGTGCGGCTTTTCCATCCGCGAACTGGCGGCGAAGGCCGGGGTGTCCGCCGCGATGATTTCGTATGTGGAGCGCGGCGTTAACTCGCTCAGCCTCAGTACGCTCCAGAGGGTACTGGCGGCGTTGGGGTCGAGCTTGGCGGAGTTCTTTGCCGAGAAGGAGGCGGACGGCGAGGGGCCTGTGTTTACGCGCGAGCAAATGCGCGTCGTCAGCGATCCGGAACGGACCTACACGATCCTGTTGAGCAAGCGACCGGGTGTGCAGGTGGAGATGTTCGACGAGCACATCCGGCCCTCCAGGCAGAAGCCGGAATTTGAAACACTCAAATGCGATGTTGCCGGCTGCGTGCTGGCCGGCAAGCTCGCGTTGGACGTGAAAGGGGAGGAAAAACGCACATTGCGGACCGGCGACGCGTTTTATGTGACGAAGGGCACGACGCATCGGGGCTATGCGCTCGGTGGCGAGGAGGCGCGGCTGATCACGGTCTATTACCCGGCGTCCTATTGAGCGAGCGCAGCCGCGCGCGGCGCACGAATCCAGAACAACCAACCGAAACACATCGCCATGAGAATATCGAGACTCCCGCTTGTCTTCGCGCTTGTCCTGGCCAGTGCCGGCATGGTTATCGCGGCGGAAGAGGCCCGGCTCGGCCAGCACCAGTGTCTCAGTGACGGCTGGTTGTTGCAGTCGTCCGTGCTCGTGTCGGATGACGGCGAGCGCATCTCTACGGTGGACTACAAGCCGCAGCGATGGTTCAAGACGAGTGTCCCATCCACGGTGCTCAGCGCGTTGGTGAAGAACGGTGTCTACCTCGACCCGCGCTTTGGTTTGGACGTGTTTCGCATCCCCGATTCATCCGACGAGTTCAACCGCAAGCATGATCTGGCGAAGTTCAGTTATCTGCCGGACAAACGGAATCCGTGGCGCGATCCGTATTGGTACCGCACGGAGTTCGCGCTGCCGACGATCGAGCAGGGGCGGCATCTGTGGCTGAACTTCAACTGCATCAATTACCGTGCCGACGTGTGGCTCAACGGTGTTCGGATCGCCGGGAGGGACACAATGGCCGGCATGTTCCAGCGATTCCGGTTTGACATTACCGCGCACGCGCGGCCGGGACGCAACGCGCTGGCCGTGCGGATTCATCCTGTGGATCATCCCGGCGTGCCGGACGCGCAGTTGGATGTGTTCGGGCGCTCGCGCGGCGAGCACAAGGAGATCGAGCGCGACGTCACCATGATTGAAACCGTCGGTTACGACTGCATGATGACCGTGCCCGACCGCAACATGGGCATCTGCCAGGAAGTCTTTCTCGAATGGACTGGGCCGGTGGACATCCGCCACCCGTTCGTCGTTACCGAGTTGCCGTTGCCCGACACAAGCCGCGCCACGCTCAAGGTGTCAGCGGAACTGGTCAACGCCAGCGCGTTGCCGGTGCGCGGCGTCTTGCGCGGGCGTGTCGCGGGCACGGATGTGAGCTTTGAGCAGCCGATGGAACTTGGACCGAACGAAACGAAACTCGTGCACGTGGAGAAGAAGCCCGTGATGCGGCAGCCGCGGCTCTGGTGGCCGGTGAATCATGGCGAGCAGTATCTCTACGACCTTGTGTTGAAGTTGGAAAGTGACGGCGTGGCAGTGACGGAGCGGACGGTCAGATTCGGTGTTCGCCAGATTACCACCGAAATGCACGAGCTCGATGGCTGGCACGGGCGGCGCGTGCTGGTCAACGGCCGGAAGATCTTCTGCCGCGGCGGCTACATCCAGCCGGAACTGTTGCTTGATTGGGACGCGCGGCGGATCGAGAACGAAATCCGTTACTTTGCTGATGAGAATACGAACCTCATCTATTTCGAGGACATCCCGAATCCGCCGGATGTTTTCCTAGAGGCGTGCGACCGGCATGGCGTGATGTTCGGCAACTGTTTCTACGCGTGCAGTTGGATGGACAAACCGGGCCGGCCGGAAGATCTCGGCCTGCTGGAACGTTGCACCATGGACCTGGTGAAGCGTTACCGCAATCACCCCAGCCTCGTGATGTATATGTCCATGGACGAAGGCTTCACCCGCGCAGAGGTCTATTCGATGTGGCGACGGCACGTCAGCGGCCTCGACGGCACGCGGTTCTGGATTCCCTCCGGCTATCTCGCCGACTTTAACAACGGTGAGGCGACCGCAACGGCGCAGAAGTATGCTCACTTCCGCGAGGATCTACCCACTGGCATGAACGATGTGAGACCCAAATCGTATGGCTGGCAGGAACCGACGCAGTATTTTCGCTGGGTGCGCGAGGACCGGAGTTGGATGTTCAAGATCGAAAGCGGTTCCGCATCGTTGCCGCCCATCAGCAGTCTGGCGAAGTTCCTGCCGGACCTCGGCGCGCGCGGCACTAACGGCACGCCGTTCCCGCTCACGGCGGATTGGGCGCATCACGGCGCGAACCACTACTACAAGCCCTATGACCAAGCCATCCGCCGGCTCCACGGCGAACCTGAGAGCGTCGCGGACTATTGCTGGAAAGGGCACCTTGTCACCGCCGACCAACACCGCTCGTTCTATGAGGCGGTCAACCACCGGATGTGGGAGATCACAAGCGGCTTCACCGAGTGGAAGATCAACTCCTGCTTCCCCGACGTGCAGTGGCAGAATTTCGATTACTTCCACAAGCCGGTGATCAGCCACTTCTTCATCAAGCGTGCCTGCGAACCACTGCACGTGCAAATGAACCTGATTGACCACGCCGTCAGCGTCATCAACTGCCGCCCGCAGCCGCAGCCGGGCCTCGCAGTGAGCGCGAGCGTCTTCGACCTCGATGCCAGGCCGCTATGGCAGCGCACCGTCAAGCTCGACGCGCCCGCCAACGCTTTCCGCGAAGCGTTCGCCATCGCCGGCCTGACCAATCTCGCACCGTTCGTTTTCGTAAAACTGCAACTCAAGGATGTCACAGGCCAGTCGGTCTCCGACAATTTCTACTGGCTGCCAGGGCGGGACGTTGCAGACTTCAAGGCGTTACAGAAGCTTCCGCTCGTGAAACTCAGCACCACGATGAATGTTGAAAGCGTGGGCACTGAGACAATCATCCGAGTGAAAGTCACCAACCCGACAAAGGCCATCGCCTTCTTCATCCAACTCGCGTTGACCCGGGGCGCCGGAGGCGGGGAGATTCTCCCGGTTCTCTGGAGCGACAACTACTTCAGCCTCGTTCCCGGCGAGTCGCGCGAGCTGACCGCACGCGTCGCCACACGCGACCTCGCCGGCAAGAAACCGTTCCTCGAAGTCGGTGGTTGGAACATCCAGACCGATTATCGTTGCAGTGCGTTAAAGCCGGCGAAGCCAGCCGTCAAGGCGGGCGAAGTGTTCACCGTCACCGCACGGATCACAGACACCTTCCTTGATGGCAGCCGCGTGGCACTGCTGGTGGACGGCCAGCGCACAGACGCCAAATGGTCATGGGCGCGTGGCCGCAAAGCAGATGAAATCACCTTTGCACTGAGCCTCTCACAGCCAGGCAAACACCGCCTCACCGTGGCGAATCGGACGGCGGAAGTGACGGTTGAGAAATAGAACGGCTACGGCAGTTCCTGAATCTCGATCTCCTTGAAGAACACTTCCATCACGCAGCCGGCGTGCATTTGAAGGGCAAAGTGGCCTTCGGGACGGCTGGGATCGTTCTTGAGTTCGGTGCTCGTGGTGCCGTTGACCTTCACAACAATGTGGTCGCCGTGGGCGGCGATGGTCATCTCGTTCCAATCGTTGGGCTTGAGATATTGTTTCTCGAAATCG
>JBAZIR010000161.1:0-11775 GCA_041651735.1 Verrucomicrobiia bacterium
GCTTCGCCAAGTTTTGCGGCAGCGGGCGACTCGATCTTCACGCCGGCAATCGCCTGGTCCGTGACCATGAACACGCGGCCCTCGCACGGGCCAAGCGCTGCCGGTATGCGAAGCTGGCCGCGCGAGGCAGTGGTGGGGACGGCCTGGCCTGCCACGAGGTCATAGACAAAACCCGATTTGCGGGCGAGCGAGAGCGTTGTCTCCGAGGGAAGTCCATCTTCCATTACCAGCCCATGCTGGCCGACGTAGGTGCCGAACTCGCGCTTGTCGTTGATCGCAAACAAATAATCGGCCTTGCCGAACGCGCGGCAACGCGTGACGACGTCGGGGTTGGATGAATCACCGTAGCGACGGTAACGCTTGTCGAGTGTCTTGCGCAACTCGGCGGCTTTCGCGACCAACGCCGTGCGGTCT
This sequence comes from Verrucomicrobiia bacterium, assembly GCA_041651735.1. Taxonomy (GTDB): domain Bacteria; phylum Verrucomicrobiota; class Verrucomicrobiia; order CAIQCK01; family CAIQCK01; genus CAIQCK01. The sequence goes on from JBAZIR010000161.1 coordinate 415, forward strand.
TCGTCCGCCTTGCGGGTGCGCGTGTAACTCTTGATGACGATGTCGGCCTTGATGGCGGGGCAGAGCCGCTCGTCACCGACGATGATGCCGCCCTTCTTCTGGAACTCCTTCACCTTCGCCGCGACCGTCGCGGTCAGCACATCGCAGTCGAACATCACCAGCACGCGGAAGCCATCGAGGCCGCGTTCAACGACTGTCTCGTCATAGACGATCTCTGGCTGCAAGCGAGCCCACATCATTACCTGATACCCGTCGCCGGACCAGCCGTTGCCCCAGCCGTAGGTGCCGCGCCGCGCGAACATCTGCGACGCGAAGCTCTCCAGATAGGCCACGTCACTCTTGCGGTCGGGCACTTGCATTAGCGCCGGACCAAGCGGTTCGACGACCTCCTTTACCAGCCGCCGCAGTTCATGCTGCGTCTGCGGGTTCGTGTAGCGATAGCCGGTGGAACCTTCGCATGGCACCAGCGCCTGCCAGCCGTGATACATGATGCCTTGGACCGGCCGGGCCATCTTCGTCCAGAACGCCTCGCGCAAGTGCATCGGCGCGATGGTTGGGAATGCCGCGTCGGGATCGGTGTCCTCCCATGGCGATTTGGTTGCCTTGGTGACCTCATCGCCTTTTTTCATCGGCGCGGTCTGCGAGCGATACCAGATGATCTGCGTCATCTTCATCACTTGTTGCGGATGTTTCGCACCGCGCGCCATCGCGAAGAGTTCATCCGTCGCCACGCCGATACGGATCGGGTCGGGATAGGAGTAGGTCCATTGCGAGATCGCATCCACCGCGCCGCCGCTGCCATAGACGCTCGCGACACGCACGGCGGGATCGTGGAAGGTCCAGAGGTCGTTGCGGCCGGTGGATTTCAACCCGCGATGCAACTCTGTGTTCAACCCGTTCCACCCGTCGCCTGTCTTCCAATACCACTGGCAATAGCGATAGACGGAGTCGTCGTCGCGGATGACACAGTCCGCGGGGAAGCTTGGCAGCTTTGTGCGATCCACACCCCACTTGCCGCCGATCTCAGCGGGGATGTCGTTGCCGGTAGCTTTGCGGCAGGCGTCGCGGTCGTGGTCGTGGTAACACAGTCCCGCTCCGTCGCGCACCTCGGTGTGCAGCAACGCGGAGTTCCATGCCGGGAACGAACCGTAGGTCTGCGCCACGGATGCGCCGACGTTATAGCAAAGCTTCTGCATCTCGGGGAACAAACCGCAAATGCTGGGTCGCTGGTCGTTGCTCTTTCCTTTGCGGTCAATGCGCCGGAACTCCTTCCTGGCGTCCGCCGCCCAATGTCCCGGCGAGAGGCTGATGCAGATGCCGAGGTCGTTGGCCAGCGCGATATCCAGCATTCGCTTGGTATCGGCGACTGTTTCCGGTTTTGATGCCACGGTCGGTTTGCCAGTATCCCAAATTGTGGAGAAATCCGCTCCCATGCCCAGACAATGCGTGAAGCCAATGTGCTTCAAGCGCGGCAGTTCCTTGATGACGTTGTCGATGCCGCCGACGCCCCACATCACCACCGGCATCCGCTGCGGCAACGGTCGCGAGACGATGACGATCGGGAAACCTTCCTCGCTGACATAGGGCTTGTCGCCGGGAATCTGGATTCTGGCCCGCAGGCTGTATTCGCCGGGCCGCAGCGACGTGTCGAGCGCGTAATCCACTATATGGCGGGCGCCGCCATCCAGTTCCGGCAACGCAAAAGTCTTCTCGCCAAGACCTTCCAATGAAACACAGGCGGTGGCGCCTTTGAGTTTCGTCCGCTGAAGGTTTGTGATCGCGAATCGCAGCAGCGGCGCTTTCTCCATGCGCACGAAGCTGGTCCGGTCCGAGACGACGGCGAACGCAGCCGGGCGGAACTCCAGCACGCCGTTGCAGAGCCGCACCTGCGCAATGAAGCCGGGGAAACCGTGATAGTAGCTGCCGATGCGGTCGCCGATGGAGAGCGGATGCTTGCCGGGCGTGATTGCCGCGCGGCCCGGCTTCTTCACGCCGCCGAGCGCGGTGCCGTCGCGCCAGAACCGTCCATCGCCCGCGCCGTCGTAGGTGAATGCGACGTGATACCACGTTCCCGTTTCATACTTCGCCGGTTCGGAGGCCCATCGTTCCGATTCATCGCCGAAGCCGAGATTGGCCACGAGCCGCCGCAAGCCGCCCTTGTCGGCAGCCGAGAGCGTCACCTGATAGTCGCTGTGGGCGACATACTTCTTGTCGAGCAGGAACGCTTCCGGATAGTTGGCCAGTTCCTTCTTCGGTTTGATCCACATCTCGATGGTAAACGCGCCCTTGGGAGAGAGTGCCGGTTTGCTGGCGGCCACCGCCGCATGTCTTTTGTCTTCGACCGGATGGCCGCAGAACGATTCGAGGCACGGGCCAAACCTGCCGTCCTTGGCGATGGCTGCGCCCTGCAACTTCACATCCAGCTTGTTCGCTGATGAATCATTCATCTCCGTGCCAGCTGCGAATTGCCAGCAGGCAATGACGTGTTTGCCGGTGGCGTCGTTGCCGGCGTAAACGGCCTTCCAAGGTTCGCAGGAGCGTTGAACAGGCTGTTGCGCGAATGCGCAAACGCTCAGGAAAAGGCCTGTAAAGCAGAGTGTGGTGAGTTTCATGTTCAGTTCTTTCAATCGCTGGATTTCCTGTAAACGATCAACGTCGCGCCTGGCCGCTGCGGCAAATGGACGGGCAGGCCATCATCCATCAGTTCCCGGCCGGTCATGCGCTGCGACTTGCGCGAGTCCAAGTCGGTCACGACATAATGCGCCACGGATTGCAGTTCGCGCAATCGAAACCGTGCTGCCACATCAGGGCTCTCCGCGCGACGAAACGCTTGAACGACACCACCACCGATCTCAGGCCGGTCAAACTGCCACGCCATCCAGACGTTGTTCGCACGGCTATAGGGAGTCAGCGGGTAGAAGTCGCCGATGAGATACGGCTCGATCTGACGAAACTCGCTCACCATCCGGCGCAGGAACGCGCAGTCGAGGTCGAGTTTTTGCGCATTCCAGGCGATGCGAGACATTGGGCAGATGGAACTGCGGATCATATAGGGATCGCGGGCGCCGGTGCCCGACCCGTAGACCGGCATCCACAGCGAGAGGCCGTGGGTCTGGCACTGTTGGCCAATGGGTTCGCTGAAATAATCGCTCCGGAGCAATGGCACCGAGCGACGCATCGTTTCCAAGTCGTTGCGCCGGCCACCGCTGGCACAGGTGTCTATCCAGAGGTTTGGATGCCGGCGCAGCAACTCGTCCCAATAAGCAAGGTAGCCGCAGACGTAAGCGTTCTCGGTGATGCCTTGCCGATCCGGGGCGTCGTTGGCCCGCCAGTAGGCCAAGGGGTCGATGTTGAAATCCTGCCGATACACGTCAATGCCCTCGTCGGCCAGCATCTTGCTGACGTGGTCGGTGACCCATCGCCGTGCGTCGGGGTTGCCAAGGTTGAGCAGGCGGTTGGCGAACTTTCCCAACTGTGGCGTCTGGGAGGATTCTTTGGGACAGCCCAACAACCACTCCGGGTGGTTTTCATACAACCACGAACCGGGCATAACTCGTTCTGGCTCAAACCACACGACCGTCTTCATGCCATGGGCGTGCGCGCAGTCGTTGACCTCGCGAAGTCCGCGGGGGAAACGCTTGCGGTCCACTTCCCACGTGCCGGTGTAAAACCATTTGCCCGGATGAGGATACCAGCCGGCATCCATGATCCAGTAGTCGAGCTTGATCCCTTCGCGCACATAACCGTTTATCAATGCCATCTCCCTCCCGGCATCGGTGAGGTTCCCACTTGTGGATGCAAAATGCGTGGACACTGGCTTGCCGGCGACGCGAGGTGTGTTGTGCGCCAGCATCCAGCGGCGCCAGATGTTCTGCGAGCGGATCCAATCGCCTTGCCAAAACTGCATCAAGACCAGCGGACTGCGGATTTCCTCGCCGGGACGCAGCTTGAGGTGCGTCAACTCCTGCCCCGTCTGGAGGCGCAGGCCGCGTGATTCGTCACGGGTGAATCGGGCGGCCCATTGACCGGGCCAGCCGATGACGACGATCACGCCTTGCTGTGACCATTCGAAGTTGAAATAGGACAGATCGCTGTTGGTGGGCCGCCCGCCCGCCGCGCTGATCCGCTTTTCGGCTTTGGGCCCAAGCGCTGTTTCAAGCGGCTCAAAATCGTTTTGCTGGCACGGGCTGCCGACGTTGTGGTGCAGAAGGAATTCGCCCGACGGCTTGCGCTCCAGCCGCGTATCCAGCGCAAGAATGTCCGCGAGGATCGGCGTATCGGCTGCGCCCGTGTTCTTGAAGTACAGCGTCCATTCGATGGTCGGAAAATCGGAGTAGGCGACCACCACGCAACGCAGTTCGAGGCCGGTCTTCGAATCGGTCCAAACAATCGCGTGCTGAGTGCGGTTGGCGTCAAGCTGGGTGGAGGATCGCCTCGCCTGCCACGTCGGCAGCAGTTCCGCCGAGCGACGTCCGTCGTAGCTGAACGAGAACGGGAGACTCTGTGCCGTCGGACCCAGGTTGGCCTCGGTCCACACGCGGGCCACAGTCATCTCGTTGGCGCTGGGAGTGACAGCCAGAGCCCAGGACTCAACGACGAGGACAACGGCGCAAAGCGTTGCGAGTTTCATGGCAGGCTCTTGCGGTTGATTTGAGCTTGAGACTTAGACCGGCCCGCGTGGTTTGACAACTCCCAAGTTACGGCGTGAACTGACGTCGTTGCTCACGCCGGATTGCCGCAACGCTCGTCACAGTTCCCACCCACTACGATACGGTGGGTTGAGGAATGAATTGGCCTCCGGGCAGTTCGTGAACCGCATCTTCTCCGCGTCCCACTCCAGCTTCTGGCCGCCCATCTTGATCGAGATGATTCCCAGCAGCGCCAGTTCCGTCAGCGGGCCGCCATAGGAGAAGTCCGACCCGGCTTTGCGACCGGCGCGGATCGCATCGAGCCAGTCCTGATGATGCTCTTTCACACGCGGGAGCGTTTTCTCCGGCCGCTTGTACGCCTGCATCTTGGTCTCCGGCACGATGCGCACACCGCCCGCGCCGTGCGAGCCGTAGGTGATGGTGCCTTTATCGCCGTATACCGCCGCGCCGGTTTCGATATCCTGGCGCTCTGACTCCAACTCCGGTGGTCTCGGAATATGTTTGGCACCACTGTGCCAGACCAGTTTGACCGGTCCACGCTTGCCCTTGGCAGGAAACTCGTAGGTGATGATGTCGCTGGGCGGATAGGCATCACCCTGCGTCTTAAAATCATAGTCTTTCGTCGTCGCCTGGATCGTGGCCGGCGCGCCGAGGTCGAGCGCCCAGAAGACCGGGTCCACGACGTGGCAAATCCAGTCGCCGACGGTGCCATTGCCGAACGGCACCCAACCGCGCCAACGGCCCGGCAGGAAATTCGGATTGTAGGGCCGTTGCTTTGTCGGACCGAGCCAGAGATCCCAATTGAGCGTACCCGGCACCTCGTGCGTCTCCTTCAAGCTCGGCAGCACGGGCACCGCGGAATTCACGGCTTTGCAGCCGGCGTGGATGGTATGGACCGTGCCGATCGCGCCGGCCCAGATCCATTCGCAGAAGATGCGGATGGACTCGGAGGAATGCCCCTGGTTGCCAAGCTGCGTCACGACGTTATGTTCGCGCGCCGCCGCCATCAACTGGCGGATTTCGTGGACGGAGTGTGCGAGCGGCTTCTGGCAATAAACGTGTTTGCCGCGTTTGATTGCCGCCATCGCGGCCACAGCGTGCGTATGGTCCGGCGTGGACACGGTAACCGCGTCGATTTGCTTCTCGATCGCGTCGAACATCTTCCGGAAGTCCTGAAACCGTCTCACGTTGGGGAGCTTCTGGAAAGTCTTGGCAGCGCGTGTTTCGTCCACGTCGCAGAAAGCGACGAGGTTCTCCCGGGAAACACTCATGACATCGCCATGGCCCATGCCGCCGACGCCAATGCTGGCGATGTTGATCTTCTCGCTTGGCGGAGTCTGGCCGCTGGCAGCGATGACATGGCGCGGCACGATCATCGGCGCGCCAAGCAGCGCGCCTGCGGTGCAACTCCGGAGAAAATTCCGGCGTGAAAGGTTGAACATCGGATCAAGAGGTTTGTTCGTTGCGTGTTTCATGTGCGTTTTCAGGCGGCGGATTGGACTTGAGACTTAGACCGGCCCGCGATATTTGACAACCACCAAATTCTCTCACTATGAAATACTCACTCGCAGTCCTGGCCTTTGCTCTCACCATCACTTCGTCGTTCGCCGCCGACGGCAAAGCTGTTTCAATCTTCGACGGCAAGACATTCGCCGGTTGGGAGGGCGACACGAACAAATCGTTTCGCATCGAAGAGGGCGCCATCGTGGGCGGCTCCCTGAAGGAGAAGGTGCCGCGCAACGAATTCCTCTGCACAACGCGGAGTTACACCAACTTCGTGCTGCGCGTGAAATTCAAGCTGCTGGGCCGCGGCGTCAACGCCGGCGTCCAGATTCGCTCCGCGCGAATTCCGAACCACCACGAGGTCAGCGGCTATCAAGCCGACATGGCCGACCCGTCATGGTGGGGCTGCCTCTACGACGAATCGCGCCGCCGCAAGACACTCGCCAAATCAGACATGAACGAACTGAACAAGGTGCTCAAGCGCGACGATTGGAATCAATACGAGATTCGCTGCGAGGGCAAACGCATCCGGCTTTCCATCAACGGGTTGCAAACGGTGGACTACAGCGAGCCGGACGGTGCGATTTCACAGCAAGGCATCATCGGCCTGCAAATCCACGGCGGCCCGCCCAGCGAAGCGTGGTACAAGGACATCACCATCGAAGAATTGCCATGAAAACGATCGTCGTTCTCGCTGTGCTGCTGGCGGCAGCAACGCTGGCTGATGCTGCGCGCAAACCAAACGTCATCGTCATCCTTGCCGACGATATGGGTTACGCCGATGTGGGCTTCAACGGCTGCAAGGACATCCCGACACCCCATATTGACTCGCTGGCGGCGCACGGCGTGCGCTGTTCCAGCGGTTACGTGTCGCACTCGTTTTGCAGTCCAACGCGCGCGGGGTTGATGACCGGGCGCTACCAACAGCGGTTTGGACACGAGAACAACCCCGCGTGGCTGCCGGAGGATACGAAGGTCGGCCTCCCAGTGAGCCAGACGACCATTGCCGATGTGATGAAGTCGGCGGGTTTCGTCACCGGTGCCATTGGCAAGTGGCACTTGGGCGCGGCACCGTGCTTCCATCCGAACGAGCGCGGTTTCGTGGAGTATTTTGGTTTTCTCGGCGGTGGCCATATCTATCTGCCCGGCCTGAAAGGTGGCGTGGAGTACACCGTGCCGCTGTTGCGCAACAAGGAGCCGCTGGAGTTGAAGGAATACATGACTGATGTGCTCTCGCGTGAGGCGGCGGCTTTCGTCGCACGGCACAAGACGGAGCCGTTTTATCTCTATGTCGCTTACAACGCCGTACATACGCCGCTGCAAGCGCCGGAAAAGTACCTGAGCCGCTTCACGAGTATCGCCGACGAGCGGCGGCGCGCCTATGCGGCGATGACCAGCGCGATGGACGATGGCATCGGGCTGATCCTGCGGGCGCTGCGCGACAACGGCCTCGAACGCGACACGTTGGTCTGGTTCTTCAGCGACAATGGCGGACCGCCCTACAATGTTTCACCAACCCACAACAACCCGCTGCGAGGCAACAAGGGCACCCTTTATGAGGGCGGCATCCGCGTGCCGTTCGTGGTGCAATGGCGCGGGGAGTTGCCGGAAGGCACGGTTTACGAGCAGCCGGTGATCTCGCTCGACGTGCTGCCGACCGCCGCGACGCTCGCAGGCGCGAAGCTGCCCGATGGGTTGAAGCTCGACGGCGTGAACATCGTGCCGCACCTCAAAGGCGAAGCGAAAGAGCCACCACACGACCGGCTTTTCTGGCGCACCGGCGGCGGCGCCGCGTGGGCGGTGCGCGAAGGGCGCTACAAGCTGTTGAAACCCGGCAAGGACGCCGCACCGCAGCTTTTTGATTTGAACAGTGACATTGGCGAGGCCAAGGATATTGTCAGTGAGAAACCCGACGTGGTGGCGCGCCTGCAAAAAGCCCACGACGCGTGGAATATGGAGTTGATTCCGCCGCTTTTCGAAAGTCCGAAGCCCGCGGCGAAGAAGAAGGCAAGGCAAGCCGGCAGGACGAAGTGAGCTTGCTGGCATTCAAACGAAAGGAACGAACCGCATGAAACTGGCGAGGGTAATGGCATCTATTCTGATTTGGGGGGCGATCAGCCTCGGCGGCAGCACGACTTTCGCGGCAGCCTCGGCGGCGACGAAGAAGGAAGAGACGAGGATGAGTTGGTGGCGCGAGGCGCGCTTTGGCATGTTCATTCACTGGGGTCTCTACGCCGTGCCGGCAGGCGAATGGCAAGGCAAGGAAATCAAGGGCATCGGCGAGTGGATCATGAACAGCGCTGCGATTCCCGTTTCCGAGTACGAGAAGCTGGCGAGGGATTTCAACCCGGCGAGATTCAACGCCGCCGAATGGGTGCGCATTGCCAAGGACGCGGGGATGAAATACATCGTCATCACCTCGAAGCACCACGACGGCTTCTGTTTGTTCGACACCAAGGCGACCCGCTACAACATTGTGAAGGACACGCCCTACGCGAAGGACGTGCTGCGGGCGTTGAGCCGCGAGTGCAAGCGGCAAGGTCTGAGGTTCTGCGCGTATTATTCCATCATGGACTGGCATCATCCTTCGCAGTTTCCCGGCAAGTCCAAGACGGGTGGTATCGCCTACAATCCGAGCCAGATGTACGCGGACCGCAAGGCCGAGTATGTCGCCTTCATGAAGCAGCAACTCCGCGAGTTGATCTCGAACTACGACACGGGGGTGCTGTGGTTCGACGGCGAGTGGTGCGACTGGTGGACCGAAGATGACGGCAAGGACCTTTACGCTTATCTGCGCAAACTGAAGCCGTCGCTCATCATCAACAACCGCGTTGGTAAGGGCCGCAAAGGCATGGAAGGCCTGAGCAAAAGCAGCGAATACTGCGGCGATTTCGGCACGCCGGAGCAGCAGATTCCGCCCAGCGGATTCCCCGGCGTGGATTGGGAAAGCTGCATGACGATGAACGACACGTGGGGATTCAAGCGCAATGACAACAATTGGAAGTCCAAGCAACAATTGATCCGCAACCTCGCCGACGCCACGTCCAAGGGCGGCAACTTCCTGCTCAACGTCGGCCCGACCTCCGGCGGTTTGATTCCGCTGCCGAGCATTGAGCGGCTCGAAGCGGTGGGCCGCTGGATGAAGATCAATAGCGAAGCGATCTACGGCACGACGGCCAGCCCGTTCGAGAAGCAACTCCCGTGGGGTCGCGTGACGCAAAGGCCTGGACGGCTCTACCTGCACGTCTTCGATTGGCCCGAGAGTCAGAAGCTCACGTTGCCTGCCGTTCAGCGCAAAATAACAGGTGCATATCTGCTCGCTGATCCGAACAAGAGGCCGCTGACTGTGTCACAAACTGAAAGCAGCGTCGTGATTTCGGTGCCGTCGGTTGCGCCGGACGCCAATGATTCGGTCGTGGTGGTGAAAACCCACGAGGGCAAGCGCTGACCTCGCAAGACCGTTGCTCAACACGAAGCGTGCATTGAGCGGCTCGCCCTCTTCACAAACAGGTTGCGGGCCCGTGAGTCTTTCGGCCCTTCTGGATCGGCTGCCCTGTTTGCGAAGTTGAATGGCTTCTGCGTTCCAAGAGAGAACACCCCAAAACAGGAAAGCAGGCCACCACAGTGACGGTTCCCCGCCACGACTTTCACCGCCCTGCATCTCCCAAAACACGGACTCGGTCAGGCGACGGCATCCGCAGCCACCGATTGCAGGTCCGGTGGAAAAACAAAAAAAGGAGCCGGATTGCTCCGGCTCCTTTCTTGTTACAGCTATGTTGGAACTTGGATTACTTGCTGGCCAGAGTTCCGGCTTCCTCGAACGGCCAAACCGTCGGAGGATCCATGATGGCTTCGTACTTCGGCAGGAAGAAAAGCCCGCCTTCGTAGATGCCCGCGCCGAGGCGAGCGATCGCGAAGCCGAGACCCTTCATCGGGCCAAACAGAATGCCCGCGCCGGCGTCACGCTGTTGGGACACCACATAGATTTGCTTGGGAATTTCGATCCAGAACGTGGCAATGTTGGTCCAGCCACGCACAAGCTTGCTAATGTGATTGTCTTGCTCTTCGGCCGCGCTGACCGAAGCCGTTCCCAGCACAGCAATGGCCGCAATGGCCGCCAAGCAGATGCTCAGTTTCTTCATACGTTCTATTCGCTCCTCTGTTGATTAGCTTCGCACTATTACCTCTCTGGCAGGGGTGGCGAAGCTTATCCCCAAGCCAAGACTTAGTTTGTGAACGTCCTCTACAGTCCTCTAACTTGCCCGCACTCTTACCGCCAACTACCGGCACTGTCAAGTGCCCTTTTCGAGCTGCTGCCGAAACCAACTACTTGCTGGCCAGGGTTCCGGCTTCCTCAAACGGCCAAACCGTCGGAGGATCCATGATCGCCTCATACTTCGGCAGGAAGAAAAGCCCGCCCTCATAGATGCCTGCGCCGAGACGAGCAACCGCGAAGCCGAGACCTTTCAACGGGCCGAACAGAATACCCGCACCGGCGTCACGCTGTTGGGACACCACATAAATTTGCTTGGGGATTTCAATCCAGAACGTGGCAATGTTCGTCCAGCCACGCACAAGCTTGCTGATGTGATTGTCCTGCTCTTCGGCTGCCTGAGCCGGAGTGGCAAGGGCCAACACCGCCACCGCAGCCACCGCTACGATTGATGCCATGACTCGCTTCATATTGCTCCTTTCGTTCGGAAACCTCTCTGATTGCTAGAACCTATATTATGCCGCCTGTATTTTGGCGCGCAAGATTTTTTTTCGTGAAAGATTCTCTGGCGGGCGAGACAATCAACTGGCTGAATCGCGAGTTTCCGCTCGGAACAGCCAGATGCCCGCGACCAGCACCGCCGTCTCCACCCATAACGTCGTCGCGCCGAGGCGGCCGCCGAGCGGTCCGAAACAGCCGCACTCCGGCGACATGCCGCGTGCCAGCGTCATCCCACCCGCGGCCAGAAAAACCGCCGACATGCCCGCCATCAACGCCAGCGCTGCGCCGCGCCATCGCCCGATGACTGCCATCACGCCGGCGACGACTTCCCACCACGGCAGCAACACCGCGACTGCCGGCACGAGCGTTTCTGGCAACAAATCGTAGTTCGTGATCGCGCGGGCGAATGCGGTCGGGTCGGCGATCTTCAACACCCCTGCCACGATGTAGATGCCGCCAAGCAGTCCCAGCATCGCGCGCATCGGGAGGGTTTTC
>JBAZIR010000162.1:0-11756 GCA_041651735.1 Verrucomicrobiia bacterium
TCACGGCCTGCCCGGTTTTTGTGGCGTTGAGGGCTTCTTTGGCGGCGGAAGCGATTCGTGCATCAATGTCGGCGGCGATCGTTGATTGCTGTGCCGCTTTCGACGCCAGATGCAGACGCACGCCGATCGCCCCCACTGATTTTAGCAACCGGTTCAGCCGCAGCAACACCAGCAGCAACACAGCGCTCTGGATGACCATGGCGACAACCAACGCCACCAGCAACCACTCATGGTTCGAACCGCCAGCCACTGTGGAAATAATCATGATCATCTCCGCGCGCGTCGCGCTTCCCAACCTCTACCAGCAATCCCAGCCCGGCTCAATCGCAAAATGCCCCGGTCCTTCATGAACGTGCCCGTTTTGTGCCGGCGCCGCTGATCCAACTGAAGATTCAACATCCCCGGTCGCAACACGCCGCCGTCTCTCGCTGGCTTGACTCCGCCGGTGAAAACGGGTTCAGTCGCGACATGCTTTACCCGCTGGTCTTCCAGCCGATTTTCAAAGAGCGCGTCTGGGGCGGACGCGAGATGGAACGGTTTTACCGCAAGCCACTGCCCCCTGCCGTGGCCATCGGCGAATCGTGGGAGATCTCCGACCAGGGCGATAACCTCAGCGTCGTCGCCAACGGCCCCCTCGCCGGCCGCACGTTGCGGTCCATCATGGAGGAACATCAGGAGGAACTGCTCGGCGAAACGCCACCGATGCCCAACGGCCGTTTCCCACTGCTGATCAAAATCCTCGACGCGCGCGACCGGTTGTCCCTCCAGGTGCATCCGCCCTCCAAAGCCGCGCTGAAACTTGGCGGCGAACCAAAAACGGAGATGTGGTATGTGGCGCACGCCGACCCCGGCGCGACGATCTACGCCGGGCTGAAACGCGGCGTGACGCGCAGGCAGTTCGAGGACGCGCTCGCCCGGCAGGAATTGGAGCCACTCGTCCACCAGCTCGTGCCACGCGCCGGCGATGCGCTCTTTGTGCCCTCGGGCCGGCTGCACGCCATCGGCGCGGGACTGGTTATCTTCGAGATCCAGCAGAACTCCGACACCACCTATCGTGTCTATGATTGGGGCCGGCCGCGTCCAATCCACGTGGAGCAGTCGCTCCAGTGCATTGACTTCAAGGATTTCGAGCCGTCGCTGGTGGACTCGCGCGAGGAAGTGTTGGTGGCCTGTGAGAACTTCGTCTGCGCCCGGCTGAAGCTCAGCGATCCGCGCCAACTCAACTGCAACGACAGCTTTCACATCATCGCCGCCGTCGAGGGTGGCGTGGACATCGGCAACGTGCCGCTGGCGGCGGGGCAGTTCGCGCTGGTGCCCGCGTCGATGGAAGATTTCACGCTCCGCCCGCACGGCAAGGCGACGGTGCTGGATATCTTCGTCTGATTCCCCCCAATATCATCCCGACAGAAACGGTTCCCTGTATGAAAACTATTTCACTGGCAGTCATCCCCGGCGACGGTATCGGCAAAGAAGTTGTGCCGGCAGGTTTGCGCGTGCTGGACGCCGCCGCGGAGTTGCACGGAGGCCTGAAGTTCACCAAGACCGAGTTCCCCTGGTCGTGCGAGTATTACGTCGCGCACGGCAAGATGCGTCCTGACGACTGGCAGAAGACGCTTGCGGGTTTCGACGCGATCTTCCTGGGCGCCGTGGGTCTGCCCAATCTGGTGATGGATCACATCTCGCTCTGGGGCTTCATGATGGACATCCGGCGCGGCTTCGAGCAATACGTCAACCTCCGCCCGGTCAAGCTCCTCCGTGGCATCATGTCGCCGTTGCGCGACAAGACACCGCACTGTTTCGATTTCGCCGTCGTGCGCGAGAACAACGAAGGCGAATACACAACCGTTGGCGGGCGCGTCTATGAGGGCACGCCCCACGAAGCCGCTATTCAACAGGCTTATTTCTCCCGGCACGGCTGCGAGCGCGTGCTGCGGCACGCCTTCGAACTCGCCCGCAAATCACGCCGCAAGCGCCTCGTGTCCATAACGAAATCCAACGGCATCATCCACTCGATGCCATTCTGGGACCAGATCACCACCGAGGTCGCCGCCGCCTATGGCGACGTGCAGTGGCGGTTGATGCACGTGGATGCGGCTGCGGCTTATTTCGTCCTGAAGCCGGAGGAACTTGACGTGGTGGTTGCATCGAATCTGTTCGGCGACATCCTCACCGATCTCGGCGGCGCCATCATGGGCAGCATCGGCATGGCGCCGGCCGCGAACCTCAACCCGGAACGGAAGCACCCTTCCATGTTCGAGCCGGTCCACGGCAGCGCGCCAGACATCGCTGGCCGCGGCATTGCAAACCCCGTCGGCCAGGTCTGGACGGCGGCCATGATGCTCGAATGGTTTGGCGAGCCATCGCTCGCGGCGCGGTTGGTCACCGCTATCGAAGATACGCTGGAGGCCAACATCAAGACCCCCGACCTCGGCGGCAAGGCCACCACCCGCGAAGTCACCGACGCGCTGATTGCCAATCTGAGGAAGGCCTGAGGCCAGTCGCGAAACGTTCGCCGGACCGAAATAGCGCCGAGGCCGCGTTTTCCCCTTGAGCAGTCCCGCTGTTCCGGCGGTCTTAGAGCCGGATGAAAACCTTGCGCACGTAGAGGAACCGCACGAGCAGGAACGTCAGTGCCACCTCAACCAACGCCACGAGCAAGCCGCCCGCGCCTTTGGCCACGTGCAGGTCAAGACACCGCTGCAAATCGCCGCCGGCAAGCCGCGCCGACAGCGCCGGGAAGCTGACGATGTTGTGCGCGAGATAGATGGTGATCGGATTCACGCCGATCCAGACGAACGGCATGCACCAGCGCTGTTTCTTCCGCATCTCGACAACGTAGTAGAACAGGGCAAGCAGCATCGCGCTGTAACCACCGGCCACCAACACGAATGACGGACTCCAGAGTTTCTTCACGACGGGAAAGTGCATCCCCAACAAGAACCCCAGCGCCACGCTTCCCGCCCCTCCGACGAACAGAACCAGCACCTTCCGCGTATCGGCGGTGTCCTGACGACGGAGCCACAACCCGGCGAGAATCCCCAACAAACACGACGACGTGGCCATCACCATTTGGAGAAGGCCCTGAGCTTCCCAATTCCCGTCGCCATATTGCTTCTTCCCCGGCAGATAGCGGAAATCGGTATAGTTCGCCAGGTTGTAACCTTCCTCAAACACGCCATGCGTGCGACCAGTGACGGACCGCGCCAGCAACGCCGGATCGGTCGAGCCGACCTGTGCCGCCAGCTTCGCCACAGATGCCTTGTTCAACCGCAGGTCCGGAAACGGCACAAAGGTCATCACCGCCCAGTAGCCAATCATGAACGCGAGAAAAGCGGTTACCATCGCGCGCGGATTCCGTGGCCACAAAATGTAGATGGAGCCGCCGAGGAAACAGGCCACGCCAAACGTCTGGAGCACGCCTGTGAGACGAATGCCCGGCCATTTGTTGCTTAGGCCGCCGTAATAGAAGATGCCCAGCAGCACCAGCAACGCGCAGCGGCGGCCGAGACGCATAATCGCGCCGTGCCAGCCATGCTTGGCCAGCGCCTTGTCCATCGAGAACATCATCGAGACACCGGTGATGAACACGAACATCGGGAAGATCAGGTCGTAGAAATGAAAGCCAGCCCATTGGACGTGCTCAAGCTGCGTGGAAAGAAAGTCCGTCACGGGATTCTTGCCCATGTTGCTGAGCGCATGCACCAACGATCCCGCGCCGACAATCCAGAACATGTCGAAGCCGCGCAGCGCGTCCAACGACATCAACCGGCCGCCTTCCGCTGGCGCGGCGGGACGCGGGGAGTTTTCCTTGGCGGTGGCGGGCAATCCATTCTGTGTCATTAGCAGGTTCTCCAAGCTGTGCTTCAACCGCCCGCAGCCTAGTCATACCCTGCCGCCTGAAACAAGTGGATATGACACCGCTATTTTTCTTGTCCGGCCTGCGCCCGTCGTTAGACTGGCCGCCAACATAGGTCAGGCGTCTCGCCTGACCATTAAGGAACGACGGGACAGGAGAGACGCCTGTCCTGCTTTATTTATGAAGTGGAACCAAACACATATACCGACGCTGAAGGAATCGCCCGCCGAGGCGGAAATCCCCAGCCACAAACTCATGCTCCGCGCCGGCCTCATGCGCAAACTCGCCGGCGGCTGCTACACCTTCCTGCCGCTCGGCCTGCGTGCTTACGAAAAGGTCGAGCGCATCGTCCGCGAGGAGATGAACCGCGCCGGTGCCATCGAGATACGCATGCCGGCGCTCCAGCCGAAAGAACTCTGGCAGCGCGGGCCGCGTTGGGACGCCGCGCAGCGCGTTATGTTCGCTGCCAGTCCCGCTGACGGCGGCAAGGTCGCGCCCGGCGGCGAACTCGTCCTCGGCCCGACTCACGAGGAAGTCGTCACGTCGCTTGCGGCCGACGAAATCCACAGCTATCGCCAGCTTCCGAAAAACTTCTATCAGATTCAGACGAAGTTCCGGAATGAGATACGCCCGCGCTTCGGCCTGATGCGCGCCAAGGAGTTTGTCATGAAGGACGCCTACTCCTTCGACGCTACCGAGGATGGCGCGGTGAAAAGCTACGAAACGATGCGCGCCGCCTACCGGCGCATCTTCGAGCGTTGCGGCTTCGGTCCGCAGCAGCTCAAGTGCGTCTGGGCCGACAGCGGCGTCATGGGCGGGAAGTATTCGCAGGAGTTCATGGTCCCCGCCGAGAGCGGCGAGAACGAAATCGCCTTCTGCGAAAAGTGCGCCTACGTCGCCAACGTCGAGAAAGCGCAGTCGAAGCTCGCGCGGCAGGAAGACGGCGACGCGCCCGCCAACGTCGAGAAGTTCCCGACGCCCGGTGTGAAGACCATCGAAGACCTGACCAAGCCGCCGTTTCTGGTCGCCGCCGACCGCCAAGTCAAGACGCTCATCTTCATCAGCGACAGCAAACCGGTCATCGTGCTCATGCGCGGCGATCATCCGCTCAACGAGGTCAAGCTCGCCGCCGCCACCGGCGCGATTGAGTTTCGCGCCGCCCGCGAGGACGAGATCGTGCCACTGATGGGCGCGCATCCCGGCTCGCTCGGCGCGGTCGGCAAGAGCGGCGTGCCTATCTACGCGGACGAAGCGTTGCGCGGCCGTTTCAACATGGTCACCGGCGCAAACGAGGACGGCTTCCACCTCAAGGGCGTCTGCGTCGAGCGCGACATCAAGGTCACCAAGTGGGCCGACCTGCGTTCCGTCGCCGCCGGCGAGCCGTGCCCCGAGTGCGGCGCGCCGCTGAGGATTCAGCGCGCCATCGAGCTGGGCCACATCTTCATCCTCGGCACTAAATACTCCGAGAAACTCGGTGCGAACTATCTCGACGAGAAGAGCCAGAGCCACCCCTGCGTCATGGGCTGCTACGGCATCGGCGTCACGCGCACATTGGCAGCGGTGATCGAGTGCTTCAACGACAAGGACGGCATCGTCTGGCCCATGGCCGTCGCGCCGTTCCACGTCTGCATCAGCCTGCTCGATCCGGCCAAGGAAGCTTCCGCGAAGATCGCGCAGGAGATCCACGACGCGTTGGAGCGCGAAGGCGTGGAGGTCATCCTCGACGACCGCGACGAGCGCCCCGGCTTCAAGTTCAAGGATGCCGACCTCATCGGTTTCCCCATCCGCGTCACCATCGGCGAGAAGAGCCTGGCCAAAGGCGGCGTCGAGGTGAAGCAGCGCGCCACCGGCGAGATGAAGCTCCTGCCCGCAGCGGAAGCGGTGAAGGAAATCATCGCGTTGGTCAGAAGATAGGTTGCGGCGGCGCTGGCCGAGTCGGAATGCGGCCACGGAAGACAACGATCATGCAGAACTTTCCAAGAATCCATAGCTTCTTCGCTGTGACGTGCAGGGAAGATGATCCAACCCCACTGAATAATATCCTCTGCAATGCTTTGACCCGCACGCGAAAGAAAGGGGACAGGATGCCAAACCTTCCCGAATTTGAAACTGAATGGGTTGTGGATACTGAAAGAATACAGACGTTCTCAACAAACGAATCAATGAAGATTCTTCTCCAAACCCTATCTCCGAAGAAGCAGCAGATTCTTGATTACATCAACACGCATCATTACAAAGCTTGGTTTCATAGCAGCGTGCAAAGACAGAGTGAAGATGACGACCGATGTCTTTATGAACTATCTGAAGAAGTTCTTGCCGAAGTTCATGAATATAACGCCGGTTGGAGTGTAGAAGTTTATCAGGGCAATATGTCTATTTAGCCGGTCATTGCCTTTTATTTCGAGCTAGCATCCACTCTTCGCAGCGAGTCCATCCGTGGATTCCTTCTTCTTCACAGCGTTTCCCGCAGGCTCTCCACATACGCGGCAGAGTCCGGGCGCGGTGGCTGTTGTTGAGTCCCAGCATAGCGCGCGCGGAGCGCCGGCTCCACCTTTTCCTGTAGCGTCGAGGTGAAGCAGCGCGCCACCGGCCAAATGAAGCTCCTGCCCACAGCAAAAGCGGTGAAGGAAATCATCGCGGAGGTCAGGAAGTAGGTCGCGGTAGACCACGCGCCTTCATGCGGCCAACGCCTCGGGTGCCTCATTGCTTCTTGTCTTTAATTATTTTTCGCTGGATGTAGAACTTCTTAAGAACATTACCTTGACTGCTCATCTTTCCCATCATCTCCTCAATCTCGTCAAGACGGGATGCTGTGTTGTAGATCGTCATGGTGCTGTTCTTTTGATTGAGGCGGACAGATGTTCCCGGAGGAAACAACACACCGGTATTTTGGAAGAACTCCTTGAGGGAGTGAGACAGTTTTTCATCACTGCTATCCACCACCACGCCTCTTTGCCCTTCATAGGGCTTGGAGGAATACCAACAGTCCTTCGGAAGAACATAAACACGAGTTTCCATTTCTGATGAAGTTGGGGATGCTTTCGGACCAGCAGGGACGTCCTTTGCTAATGCCACGGAAGAAACCATCCCCATCACCAACAACAGGTTTCGGATGAACGGTTTCATAATCTGCTTTCCCCTCACCCCACCAGCGCGGCGCGCAGACTCTCGACGCAGGCGGCGAAGGATTGTAGTTCGCTTTGCGTCGGCGGGGCGCTGAAGGGGCCGGTGTCGGGGCCGATGCGGGCGGGCGTCATGCCGCGCAGTGTAGGCCAACGGCGGGCGCGGACAAGGCAGAAAAGACACCGGCGTCCACCGCAG
Source organism: Verrucomicrobiia bacterium (assembly GCA_041651735.1). Taxonomy (GTDB): domain Bacteria; phylum Verrucomicrobiota; class Verrucomicrobiia; order CAIQCK01; family CAIQCK01; genus CAIQCK01. Next base: position 7,178 of record JBAZIR010000162.1, read on the forward strand.
GCTCTTCACATGCGCGGCGAAGTCCTGCAGGGTGGACCGCGCCCTCCGGGCGCGGTGGCTGTTGTTAAGTCCCAGCAATGATGAAATCGCTTCAGGATTTCGGCTGGCGAAAGCCTCTAATCAACACCGATGGCAGAGTTAGATTTCATCACGGGAAAGCTCCGCGAACGATTCAGTGTGATAACCGGCATGTATCTTTCCGTTTTTTAGCTCAGCAATCACGCAATGGCCGGGCATATTCGGAATTTCGCCGATGAAGACTAAAACATCTTCTTTTTTGAACGGATATCGCGGCGCCTTTCTGCCTCGGATAGGCGAAGGCGGTAAGAACTTCACCAGAGAGAGAGGGCGGAGTTTGGATCGCTTACTTTCTCTTGCCGAACGGAACGATTTCATTATTCGCGTCTTCCTTCTTCCTCACAGCATCTGCCGCAGGCTCTCCACATACGCGTCCTGCTTGGTGGACCGCGCTCTCCGGGCGCGGCGGCTGTTGTTGAGTTCCAGCATAGCGCGCGCGGAGCGCCCCCTCCACCTTTTCCTGTAGCGGCGTCGAGGTGAAGCAACACGCCGCCGGCGAGATGAAGCTTCTACCGCCAGCCGAGGAGGGAAGAAAATTGTGAAGTTGGTGAAGGGATAGCCGCCAAGGTCAGCGGTGCATCTGTTTCAGCGCAGAGCGCGCCGCAGCGCGAACACGCGGCGACATCCATAACGAGGACTTTTCCAAGCCTGCCAGGAGCACTTCCGCCTCGGTTGGCATGACCAGTTTGTTGGCTGCTGCCCAAAGAACGATGCCCAAGGAGCCGTGCGTTTCGATTCCCAGAGCTTCTGCCATCAATCGCGCGGCGGCATCGTCGGTCAGGAACCAATCGGGTTTGGTTGCAACTGCCAGTGCCAACGCTTCCGCTTCGCCACGGTGCAGAAGCCCGGCCTGTTGCCATGCGGACGCGCGTTCGTGCGCCGATGGGGACAATGTTTCCACGCGCAACTCGGGTGGCGGAGCGGCAGGGAGAGCCGGGGCGTGCAACCGCAGCTCTTCGCGGACAATCGGAGGGAGGGTCACGGAGCCAATCAAGGAGAGGAGATGTAGCGCTCCAGCCTCGTGAAGGTGGATGAGCGGGCCGGTGTCGGCGACAAGCCGTTTCATTTGCCGGGCGTTTCGCGCACCGCCCAAGCGATGTCCTGCAACTGCTGCTGTTCCATCAACTCATACCGGCGGCGGCCGACAAACTCCCGCAGGGCAGTTCGCACGACGTCGGCTGCGTTTTCAAACCGGCCATCGGCGACGGCCTGTTCCACTTCGCGGGCCATCTCATCGGGCAGTTCCAGTTGCAACGTTTTCACGGTCAAACGGTAGCACAGCGGCGCCGCAGAGGAAAGGCTGACATAAAGACATCGTGGGGTTTGCAGCGGCCTAATCCGGCGAGAGTGAAGACCCACCGAGGTACGGAAGATGACTGTTCGGCTGACAATTGACCACTGAGAGATCCTTTCCTTCGCGTTTCTCTGCGCTTCTTCTTTCCGTGTCCTTCCGTGCATTCCGTGGTTGCACATCCTCCTCTCCGCCCTGCCCCGTCGCCGCTTCTCCGCGATTGTGTTTTGGGGAAAGTGACGACAACATGGACTCTTTATGGCGGCAGCACTTCAATCGCATGGACGAGACCTGACCTTCGGCAGTGTGCCGAGGCATCTGGTGATTTTTTCCATGCCGATGATGCTGGGCAACCTGATCCAAGGGGCTTACAGCTTTGTCAATGCGGTGTGGGTGGGCAAAGGACTGGGTGAAGCGGAGATGGGCGCCGTCACGGTGACAGGCGCAACGATGTTTGCGCTGCTGGCGCTGGCGCTCGGCATCACGGTGGGCGCGGGCATCCTGGCGGCGCAGTTTGTGGGCGCTCGCGACACGGATGGATTGCGGCGGGTGGTGCAAACCTCGACGGCGTTGCAGGTGGTGGCAAGCCTCGTCGTGATCGTCATCGGCGAATGTCTGGCGGCACCCATGCTGCGGTGGATGGATACGCCGGCGGATGTGCTGCCGCTGGCGGTGTCCTACACGCGGTGGCTGCTGCTGGCAACGCCGTTTCTGTTCGGGACGTATCTCATCGGCTCGTTGCTGCGGGCGGTGGGCGATTCGAAGACGCCGCTTTATTTTCAGGCCGGCGGTCTGCTGTTGACGGTGGCGCTCGACCCGGTGCTGATGTTCGGCTGGCTCGGCTGCCCGCGGCTTGGTCTGAACGGGACGGCCATCGCCAATATCATCTCACAGAGCGTGAGCATGTTTGCGCTCTACGCCTGGCTGCATCGGCGCAGGGACGCGACCGCGCCGGACTGGCGGCGGCTGACGATGGACCGGCCGACGCTGTGGCTGGTTCTCAAGATCGGCCTGCCCGCGGCGGTGCAACAGGGGTTGGCCGCGTGCAGTTTCCTGTTCATCACCGGGATCGTGAACGCCTACGGCGTGAGCGCGACGGCGGCGTTCGGCGCGGCGATGCGGATTGACCAGTTGGCGCTTCTGCCGGCCCTGGGCTTCAGCGTCGCAGTCTCGACGATGACGGGCCAGAACATCGGCGCGCAGAGATTCGACCGGGTGCGGGAAGTGTTCCGGTGGGGTCTATTGATGAGCGGCGGCGTCACGCTGGTGGGGACGGTGGCGGTGGTGGCGCTGCCGGGATTGTTGCTGCGCGCGTTCCTCAACGACCCGGAGGCGATCCGGATTGGCACGTCTTACCTGATGATCATCGGCGCGTGCTACCCGTGCTTTGCGATCATGTTTGTCAGCAACGGTGTCATCAACGGCGCAGGGCGGACGATGGTGACGACGCTGGTGACACTGCTTGGACTGTGGATCGTGCGCGTGCCGCTGGCGCTGCTGCTGTCGCATCACTTCCATCGAGTCGAAGCTGTCTGGGTCGCTTCGGGAACCGGCTTCACAGTGGGCATGATCGCGAGCCTGGTCTATTACTACTCCGGCCGGTGGAAGCGCGCCGTGATTCCCTTGAAGCCTGCCGCACCGATTGACGAGATCGTCGTCGGGTAGTCCGGCGATCAGGATTCCCATCGTCCTGCCACAGGCAAGAGGCGGGGTTTCTCTACAGTCTCTGCGTGTGGACAGTGCGCGTCGGCTTTGCTATCGTCAGCGCGTCCAGTTGGAGGCAAACCTATGTCGCATTTTCTTGCGGAACTGCTCGGCACCATGTTGTTGATCATCCTCGGCGATGGCGTGGTGGCCAACGTCGTGCTCAACAAGACCAAAGGCCAGAATGGCGGATGGATCGTCATCTCCGCCGGGTGGGCCTGCGGCGTGACGGTGGCGGTGTATACGGTCGGCGCTTTCAGCGGCGCGCACCTCAACCCGGCAGTGACGATTGGCCTGGCCTCCATCGGCAAGTTTGACTGGGCCTCCGTCCCGGTTTATGTCGCGGCTCAAATGATCGGCGCATTCCTTGGCGCGGCGATTGTCTGGCTGGCGTATCTGTCCCACTGGGCAGTGACTGAAAGCCAGTCCTCCAAGCTGGCGGTCTTCTGCACCGGTCCCGCCATCCGCAATACAACGGCAAATCTCCTGACCGAGATCATCGGCACCTTTGTGCTCGTGCTGGGGGTGCTCGCCATCCTCACACCGAAAAACCTCAATCCCGTTCACGGCTGGGACGTGGGGTTCGGCCCGTTCCTGGTGGGCATCATCGTTTGGGCCATCGGCTTGTCGCTTGGCGGCCCGACCGGCTACGCGATCAATCCCGCGCGCGATCTCGGCCCGCGGCTCGCCCATGCCGTGTTGCCCATCGCCGGCAAAGGCGGCTCCGACTGGAGCTATGCGTGGATACCCGTTGTGGGGCCGATCATCGGCGGCGTCATTGCAGCGGTGCTCTACAAATTGTGCTGGCCGGCGTCGTAAACCGCGGCCGCGCGTAAAAGGTTCTCCTTCATGAAACACATCCTCGCTCTCGACCAAGGCACCACCAGTTCACGCGCCATCGTGTTCAACGCCGCCGGCAACGTCGCAGCAGTGGCGCAAAAGGAATTCCGCCAGATTTTTCCAAAGCCCGGCTGGGTGGAACACGACGCACGGGAAATCTGGGCCACGCAGTTGCACACCGCGACGGAGGCGATCCGCAAGGCCGGCCTGACCGCGACGGACATCGCCGCCATTGGCATCACCAACCAGCGCGAAACCACCGTCGTTTGGGACCGCAAGACTGGCGCGCCGATTCATCACGCCATCGTCTGGCAGGACCGCCGCACCGCCGCCATCTGCGACCGCCTCAAAGCGCGCGGGCTGGCGCCGACCATCCGGCGGAAAACCGGGTTGGTGGTGGACGCGTATTTTTCCGGCACGAAGCTGGAGTGGATTCTGCGCCATGTGCCGGGCGCGCGCGCAAGGGCGAGGGCCGGCGAACTGGCGTTCGGCACGGTGGACTCGTGGTTGGTGTGGAACCTCACCGGCGGCCGCGTCCACGTGACCGACGCAAGCAATGCCTCGCGCACGATGTTGTTCAACCTGCGCACGGGCGACTGGGATGATGAACTGCTGGAACTGCTCGACGTGCCGCGCGAGGTGCTGCCGACCGTGCGCTCGTCGAGC
>JBAZIR010000163.1:0-11756 GCA_041651735.1 Verrucomicrobiia bacterium
GCACGCACTGGACCTGGCCACCGGCAAACTGCGCTGGACCTATCGCGCAAACGGCGCGGTGAAGGCGTCGCCGACGGTGAGCGGCGATGTCATCTTCGTCGGTGACGACAGCGGTGTGTTTCACGCGGTCAACGCTGCGACCGGACGCACGAACTGGACGTTTGGCACCGACGCGGAAATCATGTCATCGGCGAACTGTGTCGGCGACCGCGTGCTGTTCGGCTCCTACGACGAGAACCTCTACTGCCTGAATGCCGCCGATGGAAAGTTGGTGTGGAAATTCCAGACGGCCGGCCGTGTTCACGCGACGCCGGCGGTCGTGGACGGTAAGGCGTTCATCTCAGGCTGCGACGGCTATCTGCGTGCGATTGACGTGGGCACCGGCAAGGAGGTGTCGAACTGCGAGTTGGGCGCCTACGCGGCTGCATCGCCGGCCATCGCAGGGGCGCGCGCATTTCTGGGGACGCTCGGCGACCAGTTCGTCTGCGTCAACTGGCAGACCGCGAAGACGGCGTGGCAATACGCGCCGAAGGATCGCGAGGTGCAGTTCTACTCGTCTGCGGCGGTGGCGGGAAACCGTGTGGTAGTCGGTGGCCGCGACAAACGCGTGCATTGCTTCGACGCCGGGACCGGCGCGGAACTCTGGAGTTTTGAGACGAAGTCGAAGGTGGAATCGTCGCCGCTGATCGTTGGCGAACGCGTGTTCGTCGGTTCGCACGACGGCAATCTCTACGAACTCGACCTGAACACCGGCGCAAAACGCTGGCAGTTTGCGGCGGGCGCAGCCGTGGACTCGTCACCCGTGGCGGCGCGCGGGCGGCTTGTGGTTGCCTCGGGGGATGGCAGCGTCTATTGTTTCGCCCCTGCCGCGGCGGAATGACGATGAAAACCGGCGCGGCGCTGCATCATGCCAGACGAACTCATTTTCATGATGGGAAACTTCGCGGCGCGGTTTCCCACCGACCGGCGCTACACGCTCAACCACATGTGGCTGCGCGCGGAAGGAGATTCTCTTCGGTTCGGCCTCTCGACCTACGCAATCCGGCTGCTGCGGGAAGTTTATTTTCTGGAATGGTCGGTGGATGCCGGCGCGACCGTCCGCCAGAAGGACGAAATCGGGGCGGTTGAAAGCTCCAAAGCCGTCGCCGCGATTTACGCGCCGGCCGACGGAACCATCACACGCTTCAATGCCGGCGCGCTCGCCGACCCGTCCGCGATCAACAAGGACGGTTACGACGCGGGCTGGCTGTTCGAGATGGCGGCGCAGGCCGGCGATGCGATGGAGCCGGCTCAGTATCTCCAGTATTTGGAGACAAGCTGGACAAGGGCGCAGGCGTTGTTGAGGAAACAAACAGCGCAATGAACGCTTCCGACAAAGCCATTGCATGAAAATGCTCACCGTCATCATTTTCAGATCGCCCAGCCAGGACCCGCGCAAGCACGAGTTGGAAGAAGGGATTCTCGCCGCCCTTGCCCGCGAACCGGATGTGGTGTCAGCGGCGATGCCGCATCTTTACGACTTCGGTGAGGCAGATGCAGCGATGGCGTCGCTGCGTTCGGTTACAGGCCCGTTGCTGGTGCTCGCGTGGCTCTATCCGCGCGCCATCCACTGGACGCTGGATCGGCTGGGCATCAAAGGCCAGTGTGGCGAAACACAGCTTCATCGTGCCGACGTGGCGGCCGACTCGCAGAAGGAGACGCTGAAGAGCGGCGCAAGCGCGCCGGCCCGAACCATCTGGTCGCTGGATCTTCGTGACGGCGACAACGTCGTGATGCACGTGGAGGAGATACAACGCATCCTGCGTGAAATCCACGCGGCTCCGTTGCCGACGCAAGACGGATCGCTATCGCCCAGCCCACTGCCGATCCCGCATCCAACATCCAACGCCCAAAACCCTCCCCTCCACCATTGGTATCCGGTCATTGATTACGGTCGCTGCAACCAATGCATGGAGTGCCTCGACTTCTGTCTCTTCGGCGTCTATGACGTGAACGATGACGGGCACGTTGTCGTCGAGAGTCCCGGCAACTGCAAGAAGGGTTGTCCCGCCTGCAGCCGGGTCTGTCCGGAGAACGCCATCATCTTCCCGATGCACCGCACGCCTTCCATCGCTGGCGCGCCGGGCGCCAGACTCGATGTGCAAAAACTCGACCTTTCGGAACTCTTCGGCGCGCCGGCCGCCGTCAAACTTGCCGCCGACGAACGCAACGCGGCGTTGGTTGGCGATGGCCGCAAAGCCGTGGCCGACCCACAGCATCGCGATGACAAGGAAACGAAACCCAAGGATAATCTCGACAAACTGATGGACGCGTTGGACGACGCGAAGCTGTAGAATGGAAATGAAGACCAACGACATCCTGGAGGCATGCGGGCGGAACAAAACGCCAAGGCACAAGAAATCACAGGGCCTTTGCATATCTCCGCGTTCTTTGCTTCTCTGCGCTGAACTCCACCCCCATCCCGGCACCCTGCGACTCTTCTCGTCCTTACGATGACCTCGCCCGCTTCACTTCGCGACGGTTTCCCCGTCGTTCTCACTGCGGATCGCACGTTGATGGCGGACTACGCGACGTTGTTCGACGGCATCATGGGCACGGTGCAGACCGACGTTGTGCCGGGGTTCATCATGCGGCGGTTTCTTTCGCCGCCCGTGCCCACCGCCGGGCCACGCGCCTGTAAAGCGCCGCTCGGCTTGCGTCGCATCGAAGCCAGCTTGCTGCGTGGCGGGTTCTCGCGGGAAGATGTTGTCATCGTGCCGCCAGAGAACCTCGACGCCGTCGTTGGCCGCGACACGCGGGTCGTCGCTGTTGCCTCTGGCGATCCATTCGGCCTCGGCATGAGCAACACCACCATGACCGACATGGCCGGCGGAAGGCTCTACACCGAGTTGTGGTTCGAATCGTTGCTTCGGCAGATTCAGGAACTGAAAAAACGCTTCGGCTTCCGCGTTGTCACCGGCGGGGCAGGCGCCTGGCAGTTCGCACAACGCGAAGAGCAGCGCGCCGCGCTCGGCGTGGACACGGTTGTTACCGGCTATGCCGAGGGCGTGGTGGCAGGGTTGTTTCAGAAACTCGCCAGCGGCGGTGAACCGCCGGCGTTCGTTCACGCCGACACACCGGCAGCGACGGACGTCCCGGCCATTGTCGGCCCGACTTCGATGGGCGTGGTCGAGATCAGCCGCGGTTGCGGCAAAGGCTGCGATTTCTGCACCGTTGCGGCCGAACCGATGTTGCATCTTCCGGAGGAGACCATTCTCAACGATGTGCGAACCAATCTCGCCGGTGGCGTGGACAACATCGTGCTCATCAGCGAGGATTTTTTTCGCTACGGCACGCCGAGCCACGTCAACGGTGTTAATCCGCCTGCGCTCAAGTCGCTCGTGCGAAAAATCCGTGACCTGCGCGGCCTGCGCCTGATCCAGATCGACCACGCCAACATCATCTCCGCAGCCCGCTACAGCGACGATGACCTGCGCGAGGTATATTCCACCATGACCGAGGGGCAGCAGCACCGTTACCTCTGGCTCAACCTCGGCGTCGAGACCGCCAGCGGCGGGTTGCTGGAGCGCAACATGCGCGGCGGCAAAATCCGCCCGTGGAAGGCCGACGAATGGGCCGATCTCTGCGAAGAAACCTGCCGGCGCGTCGTGCGCGCGGGCTTTTTTCCGTTCATCAGCGTGATCCTCGGCCTGCCTGGCGAAACGCGCGATGACGTGCGCAAGACCGTGCGGTTGATCGAGCGGTTGTATCACGAAAAGCTCTGCGTCTTTCCGATCTTCCATGCGCCGGTATTGCCGGAGCACGGCAGGGCGTTCACCATCGCCGACATGACGCCCGACCATTGGCGGCTGTTCCGACTCGGTTACGAGTTGAATTTCAAATGGATCCCGAAGATGTATTGGGACAATCAGGTTGGCGCCGGCAGCGGGATCAGCAAGCGGCTGTTCATTCAGGTGACCGGCCGGCTTCAGTCCGTGCAATGGCGCGCGAAGTTCGCGTGGAGCGCGAAGAAACTGTGGGAACCGAAACCAAAACTGGAAGCGGCGGTGTGAGCGAACCCGTCGCAGACGCCGACGTTGAGCGATGCCACCGCGTTGCGCGGGAAGCTCTGATGGCTGAGCGCAACGCCGAAGGCTTCTGGCCGGGCGAGCTTTCCACCTCCGCGCTCTCGACGGCGACGGCCGTCTGTGCGTTGACGTGTGTCTCCGAACACCCCTCGTTGGTTCGCAACGGCCTCCATTATCTTGCCGGCCATCAAAACAGCGACGGCGGTTGGGGCGACACGCCGAAGAGCCGCAGCAACATCTCCACCACGATGCTTGCCCGCGCCGCGTTCCATGTCGTTGGCGCCGCCAACGAATATCGCCGATGTCTTGATCGCGCCGACGATTATATCCAGCGCGCTGGCGGCATCGCGGCAGTCCGCGCCCGCTATGGCAAGGACAAGACGTTCGCCGTGCCGATTCTGATGACATGCGCGTTGGCCGGTCTCGCTGATTGGAGCGAAGTGGACGCGCTGCCGTTTGAGCTGGCGTGCGTGCCGGCGCGATGTTTTGCGGCGCTGCGGCTGCCGGTGGTGAGCTACGCCTTGCCGGCGCTGATCGCCATCGGCCAGGCGCGATTCGCAAAACGTCCGCCGAGAAATCCGCTGACACGCGTCGTGCGCGCGACATCGGTTGAGAAGAGTTTGCGGGTGTTGGAAGCAATCCAGCCCAGCAGTGGCGGGTTTCTGGAAGCGGCCCCGCTGACAAGTTTCGTGACGATGGCACTGGCAGCGTCCGGCCGCGCCAGGCATCCGGTCGCACGGAAGGCGGTCGAGTTCCTCGTGAACTCCGTGCGGCCCGACGGCAGTTGGCCAATCGACAGCAACCTCTCCTGCTGGTTGACGACGTTGACGGTGAATGGGTTGGATGGAAACGTCCCAAATGCTGAGCAGACTCGTGACTGGATACTCTCGTGCCAGTTCCGCGACGTTCATCCCTACACCAACGCCGCTCCAGGCGGCTGGGGTTGGACGCATCTGCCCGGAAGCGTGCCCGACGCCGATGATACAGCCGGCGCGTTGCTGGCCCTGAGCCGGTTGCCGCTTAACGACGCCTCTCGTGACGCGGCGCGGCACGGTGTTCGTTGGCTGCTGGACCTGCAAAACCGCGATGGCGGCTGGCCAACGTTCTGCCGTGGTTGGACGAATCTGCCGTTCGACCGCAGCGGCGCGGATCTGACGGCACACGCCATCCGCGCGCTGGCAGCGTGGCGAGAAGAATGCGGAACGAGTATTGACCACGCCATCATGGCTGGGTTCCGCTATCTGGCGCACGAGCAACGGCCGGATGGTTCATGGCTGCCGCTGTGGTTCGGTAACGAACATGTGACCGGCGACGAGAATCCTGTTTATGGCACGGCGCGTGTGTTGCCGGCGTATGAGGCTTTTGGTTTGAGTGGCGACGAGGGGGCGCAGCGTGGTCAGGCTTGGTTGAGTGACGCACAGAACGACGACGGCGGCTGGGGTGGAGCGAAAGGCGCGCCATCGAGCGTCGAGGAAACGGCGCAGGCGGTTTCGGCATTGTGCAGGTGCGGCGACACCGAGGTCGCGGTGCGGCGCGGCTTGCGCTGGCTGGTAGCGCGGCTCGACGCGGGCACAGTCGGCGAACCGTCGCCCATCGGGTTTTACTTTGCGAAACTCTGGTATTTTGAGAAGCTGTATCCGCTGATTTTTGCGGCCGAGGCGTTTCGGCTGGCGGAGACCGGCAAGGCAACAAATAAAACGGGTGCGCGGAAGTCCGCGACCGGTTAGGATACGACCTGCAAATTCTATGGCGACCGGAACAGAGAAAGTCCCAGCAGCCGGCTCAGCGCGCGCCCATCGGCGCGAGCCGGAAGCGCATGACTTGAGCACGGCGCACCTGAAGCTGATTCCCCCGGCAAAAGAGCTGCGGCTGAAGATTCGCCTTGAAGCCGTGCGCGTGGCGGCCAACCTCGACCGGTCGCGTCCGCTGACGAAGGAAGTGTTGCGGGGCCGCGCCGAGCAACTGATGCAGACGGTCGGCCTGCCGCCGGGGTATCTCGGTTTCACGATGGTCGCGATCAGCAACGAATTCTGGCGCGAGCAGTTCATGGCGGTGGATTTCAAACGGCGGCTGCTGTTGTTGCCGCACTGTCTCAAGCATACCGAAACGTGCCCGGCGGACTACGACGCCGCGGGGTTGAACTGCACCGGTTGCGGCGGCTGCGTCATCGCGGACTTCAAACTCACCGCGGACGAACTCGGCTACAAGGTGCTCGTGGCCGAGGGAACGCCGGCGATGTTGAAGGTGCTCACCAGCGGCGAAGTGGACGCCGTGCTCGGCATCGCCTGTCTGAACGCGCTGGAGCGTGCGTTCGACAAGGTGCTCAAGGTTGGCGTGCCGTCACTGGCGGTGCCGTTGTTGTCGAACGACTGCGCGGCGACCACGGTGGACGTGGACTGGGTCAGCGAAGCGGTAAAGCTCCGCGCCATCGCCACGCCAAAACGCACACGCACCTACCTGCCGCTGCTGCGCGCCGCGAACGACATGTTTGCCGAGTCACAACTTCACACGCTCGCGCCGCGCAGCCGCGTCACGCCACCCGGCGACGCCGACCCCATCGGAGCGACGGAATCGCTTGGTTACGAGTGGCTCGCGTCGGGCGGCAAACGGTTCCGGCCGTTCATCACGCTGGCAGCCTACGACGCGATGAATGGCGGCAAGAACGTCCGGCCCGCGGATATGAGCGTGCCGGTGGAGCTTCCCGCCGCGGTCCGGCGCGTGGCGATGGCGATGGAGGTATTTCACAAGGCGTCCCTGCTGCACGATGACATCGAGGACGACGATACGTATCGCTACGGCCGCGAGACACTCCACCGCCGCCACGGCGTGCCGACGGCGATCAACATTGGCGACTACCTCATCGGTCTCGGTTACCGGTTGGTCAGCCGCGAGGCGAAGACGCTCGGCGCGGAAGCGGTGAACGACATCCTCGAACGATTGTCGCAGGCGCACGAGAAACTCGCCGAGGGCCAGGGCGCGGAGTTGTTCTGGCGCAATGGCGGGAACATGGAGATCAAGCCGCTTGACGCGTTGAAGATTTACGCGCTCAAGACCGCGCCCGCGTTTGAGGCGGCCCTTTACGCCGGCATGAGGCTGGCGGGTCCGCTGGACGCCCGCGAGCCGCTCGTCGCCGAGTTCTCGCGAAACCTCGGCGTAGCCTACCAGATCATCAACGACCTCGAGGATTGGGATGGCGACGACAACAACAAGCTCGTGCGCGGCCAGGACGTGTTGAGCGCCCGCCCGACGTTGTTGCTGGCTTTGGCGATGGAAAAGGCGACCGCGGCGCAGAAACACGAGATGCGCGAGATTCTTGGCGATGCGGAGAAGTGTGAGTGCGCCATCCATCGTGTGCGGCAAATTTACGCCGCGCACCATGTCTTCGAGCAGGCTGAGACGATGGTGCGCAAGTATCGCGAGCGGTGCGAGGCCGTCGCTGAGAGCGCGACACCCGACGCGTTGCGCGAACTGCTGTCGTTTTTCGTGAATACGCTGCTGGAGCGCGATCTGCCGCCGTTGCCGCCGGGACAGTGAGGCGGCTCGCGTAGCGGCGTGCTGACCGATGAAGATCGCCTATATCGCAGCTGGAGCGGCGGGGATGTATTGCGGGGCATGCATCCACGATAACACCCTTGCCGTGGCGCTTGCCCAACTCGGCCACGACGTCCCCCTCATCCCAACCTACACGCCGACGCGCACTGACGAGACAAACGTCAGCCTGCCGCGCGTGTTCTTCGGAGGCATCAACGTCTTCCTCCAGCAGAAGTTCGCGCTGTTCCAGCACACGCCGTGGTGGCTGGACCGTGTGTTCGATTCGCCTGTGCTGCTGCGACTGGCCTCGCGGTTCGCGAGCGGCACGGAGCCGGCGGAACTGGGTGCGCTGACGGTCTCGATGTTGCGCGGCGAGGGGGGCAACCAGCGAAAGGAATTGCGCAAACTCATCGCGTGGCTTCGGGAGGAAGTCCGGCCGCAGATCGTCTGTCTCACCAATGCGTTGCTGGCCGGCATGGCGCGCGAAATCAAGCGCGAGTTGCGCGTGCCGGTGGTCTGCGGCCTGCCGGGTGAGGATGTTTTTCTCGACGGCCTGCCTGAACCGTCGCGCTCGCAGGCCCGCGCGCTCCTGCGCGAGCGGTGCGCCGACGCGGACGGGTTTATCGCGATGAACCGCTACTACGGCGACTTTATGGCGGAGTTTCTCGGCGTGCCGCGCGAGCGCATCCATGTCGTCCGGCCCGGTCTCAACCTCGAAGGCTTTGCCGACACGCCCCGCACCACGAGCCGGGAATCCTCGACCCCGATCAGGATCGGCTATTTTGCGCGGATTGCGCCGGAAAAAGGACTGCATCAACTTTGCGAAGCCTACCGCCTCCTGCGGCAGATGCCGGGCGTTGGGCCGACGCGGTTGCGGGCCGGCGGTTATCTCGGCGAGGCCGGTCGAGTGTATCTCGAAGAGGTCCGGCGCGACATGACGGCGTGGGGACTGGCGGAACAGTTCGAGTACGTCGGCGAGCCGGACCGTGCGGGCAAGATCGGCTTTCTGCGGGAGCTCGACATCTTCTCGATGCCAACGACCTATCGCGAGTCGAAGGGGTTGCCGGTGCTGGAGGCGCTGGCCTGCGGCGTGCCCTTTGTGGAGCCGGCGCACGGCGTGTTTCCGGAGTTGGTGGAAGCGACGGGCGGAGGCTTGCTGGTGAAGCCCGATGATCCGCAATCGCTCGCCGAAGGTCTCGCGCGGCTGGTGTCGGACGCACGGCTGCGCGAGGAACTGGGCCGGCGCGGGCGCGAGGCTGTGCATCGGGATTTCACCGCCGAACGGATGGCGGAACAGACGCTGGAAATCTTCCGGCAGGTTTTGGCAAAGCAATAGTTGGAACCGGCGGCGGGTTTCGCGTTAATCTGGAGGCAATGTCCGAGCTGACCTATCTGGAACGATTGCACCTGCGGCTGGCAGCCGGCGTGGCGAGCCTGCCTGCCGAGCGCGTCGCAGCGGTGCGCGATCTTCTGGTGTCGAGCCAGCGCGGCGACGGCGGATTCGCCGGCCGCGAGGGGGCATCGGACCTTTACTACACTGCGTTCGCGCTGCGCGGACTGGCCATTGCCGGCGCATTGCAGCGTGATGTGTGCGAGCGCGCGGCGGTGTTTGTGCGGCAACATATCGGCCAGCCGGCACACCTCATTGATCTTGTGTCGCTGCTCTATGCGGGCCGGCTGATTCAGGCGGCGGGCGGATTGGATGTGCTGGGCGAAAAGCAGCCGGACTGGGCGGACGATGTCGCGGCGGCGACGGAGGCGCATCGCAGCCCGGACGGCGGCTACGCGAAAAAAGCAGGCGCGGCAATGGGCAGTACCTACCACACGTTTCTGGCGGCGCTGGTTTACGAGATGCTTCAACGGCCGTTGCCGTCACCGGACCGAATCGCCGGTTTTCTCAAGGGCCGGCTGCGCGATGACGGCGGATTCGCGGAGTTGCCGGTGATGAAACGCAGCGGCGCGAACCCGACCGCTGCGGCCGTGGCATTGGCGGAGATGCTCGGCGCCGACGCCGGACTGACGCAGGGCGCGGCAGACACGCTGGCGGCGCTGCAATCGCCGGTCGAGGGTGGTTTCCACGCCAACCGCAGCGCGCCGGCGGCGGATTTGCTCTCGACGTTCACCGCGTTGCTGACGTTGGAAGATCTCGGCGCAATGGACCGCACGAATTGCGACGCGGCGCGCCGGTTTGTGGAATCGCTCGCCATGCCTTCAGGCGGATTTCGTGCCGGTGCTTGGGACGACCAAGCCGACGTGGAATACACGTTCTACGGTCTCGGCTCGCTGGCGTTGCTGGCCGGCGCGACGGCGTGAGCCGCGGCGCGCTGCCGCTTACTCGGCGACCTGGTGTCCAGTGTCTTTGTATTCGAGTTTCGGCCAGTAAGCACCGTAGAGGGCGATGAACACAAAGCACACCGTCGGCACAATAAAGCCCAGCTTCATGCTGTAGATGTCCGCCAGCCAGCCCATGAACGGCGGGGCGATTGCGCCACCGACGATACTCATCACGATCAGTGACGATGCGAACTTGGTGTGCTCGCCAAGGCCGCGGATGCCGATGGCGAAGATCGTTGGGAACATGATGGACATGAAGAAGAACGAACCGAACAGCGCGAAGACGCCGATGCTGCAGAACGAGCCGAATATCGTGAAGCCAAACTGTTTGAAGCCGGCCATCACCATCGCGCAAAGTACGACGTTGATCGCCGCATAGATGGCAAGCGCCTTGTGCGGCTTGGTCATGCCGACCACAGCGCTGCCGCAGGCGCGGCCCAGCATGAACAAGCCGAAGCCGCCGACGCCAAGCCAGTTCTTCGCGGTCATGTCGGTCATGCCCGGCACGTTTTCGACGACATAGTTGATGAAGAAACTGAAGATGCCGGTCTGCGCCGCGACATAGAGGAACTGTGCCACCACGGCGAGCGTGAAATGCCACCGCAGCCACAGCGGCTTGTCGGTGCCCGCGCCGTTGACGGCCGCCATCTTGCCTTCCTCCTCCGCCTGTAGGTCGGGCACATAGGCGAAGACAAAGATGATCGCGATCACAGTCACGATGACGGCAACCCCCATGTAGGGAATGTAAAGCCCAGCGTTGCTGGCGCCCGCCGAGCCTTCGCCGCCGCTGCCGAAGATGAAATGGCCGCCGACGATCGGACCGAGAATCCAACCGACACCGTTGAATGTTTGGGCCATGTTGATGCGGGCGGCACCGGACTCCGGCGGGCCGAGCACGGTGGTGTAAGGATTGGCGATCGTTTCCAGGCAGGTCATGCCCGTGGCGAGGACGAACAAACCGGTGAGAAACGCCCAGTAGGTACCGATGCGCGTAGCAGGAATGAACCAGAATGCGCCGGCTGCGATGAGCGCGAGACCGATGATGATGCCGCCTTTGTAGCCGAAGCGTTTGGCCAGCATGCCCGCCGGAATCGCCATCAGGAAGTAACCAATGTAATTGGCGAACTGGACGAGGCCCGACTGTGCCTTGCTGATGTGCAGCGTGTTCTGGAAGTGCTTGTTGAGCACGTCAATCAGGCCGTTGCAGAAGCCCCAGAGCAGGAACAGCGACGTCACCAGCGCGAAGGTGACGAGGAGACTCCTTCCATCCGGCGCGCGGAAGAGGCTCATGAACCCCTTGGGCTGGTTTCCCGCCGCAGCGGAAGAACGGGACACGGGTAACGGTGGTATGGCTGGCATGATGGTGTGTCTGGTAGCAAGGCACACCAAGCGAAGCAAGCAAATGTTGCGGCGTTAGAAGGGCCGCCTAGAACATATACTTCACGCCGAGCCGGGTGAGATGCCGCTCAAACTCGCGGCCGGCGGTGTTGGGCACTTCACTGTTGGTCCCGTCGTAGGCGTAGCGCAGTTCCGCACTGAGATGTTTGTTGAACTGGTAGGTCACCGCGAAGGTGGGCGTGTAGATGCCGTCGTTACGGGTCACCGGCGCGTAGTCCGCGAGATAGGCGGTGAACCCCAGGCTTGTGCTCCACTGGGCGTCGAACTTGTGGGTCCATGCCGCGTCGCAAATGAGCTCCTGCAATTGATTGCGTCCGGTGTAGGCGGGACGCGTGTAACGATTGACTGAGATTTTCACCACGTCGGCCTTGCCCAGTGTCAGCGTTGCGTTGAAGTCCACGAAGAGCTGGTCCTGATTTCGGTCGA
>JBAZIR010000164.1:0-11748 GCA_041651735.1 Verrucomicrobiia bacterium
GCCGAGCAACCGCTCCACACGATCCGGCAACCCATCCCCATCGCTGTCCGGCTCCGCTGCAACCACCGCAGCATTCAGTGACAACAGTCCAAGAACCAGAATGAGTATTGAGCGCAATCGAGTCATGGTTTTGTTTCTTCTTCCCACACTTCGGCATGAGAACACCGCAGTGATTGCTTCCCTGCGAGATGCGAGAAAACTGCCACTAATCAGAAGGCAGACTCGCCAGTTTACTTTTCACTCTCCGCAAACGTATGCACGACAATAATGACGCAAAGAAGAAAGGATAAAAAGCAAAAGATCCTTTGTTAGCCCCGCACTATGGTTCCGGCTCATCTATATGCTCGAAGAATATAATTCGCATTGCCATGGCCAGCCAAAGCACGTTCTTAGCCGCTGTCAGCGTCAATTGTTTGACTCCGGGCCTTTTGATAAACGTCTTAGATTCTTCGATTCACTTCCGCGCTTGTTTAGCGGCGCTTGACAGGGCCGTTGATGTCGAAGTTGTGGCGATCACGCAAATCAGCAATCGCGCTAATCATCCAATAATGCAAGGTTCGTTCCGCCGTCCAGAAATCGCTCAGAGGAACCAAAAGACCGAGGTCTTCAGGCGTGCCAACTCGACCGATGTAGTTTAGGGCCGAGGCTTTGACGTCGTTGTCACTCCCTGTGATCAAGGAACGCGCCAGCGGCAGCGCCCCATCACCTGGGAGGCTAAAGAGAAGATCTGTCAGATTCCGTCGCGACCCATTTCGATCTGAACGTGCCAATTGACGTTCAATCTCTTGCTGCAAATCAGCTCCTTCGAACTGGGTTAGAGCTTCGATTATCAGGTCAGGCCTCGCCAAAGTGCGCCTGTCGAGATGCCGCACCAGTGGTCCCATGGCCCGCTTGTCTTTGAGATCGCCGAGCCGGAAAATGATCCATAGCATGGCTTCCTCCGGCAGGGCGTTCGGTTCAGTCAATAGTCCGATTAACGCCGCTGTTTCGTCGCCAGAGCGAATTGCCGCGCGCAATGGTACGTATCGTGCCCAGTGTTGTCGAAATGCGCCGTCGAGGAGGCGTTCGACCTCGGCAAAAGTCTTCTCATCGCCCAGCCACATCAATGGCACCAAGAGCAGATCAAGATTACTTAAATGACCGGCTTGGCCCGCACCGATCAAGGCTCCTGTTTTTTCTGTCAGAAGCACCGCGGCCCTTTGCTGGGCCGTTTGCCCTAATTCTCGCAGAGCCATTACAGCCGGCTTCGTGGCCTTCTCGAAAAGCCACGACTGTTTGTCGAGCACGCAAAGGAGTGATTGCAGCGTATCGGGATGCTTTAAGGCACGCAACGTCTGTACGGCAGATCGACATTGCAGGTAGTCTCCCGACCGAGCGATACGCTCCACCAGCGGCAACAGCGCACGACGAATGCGTTCCCGTTCGGTTTCAACGCGTGATCTACTGAGATGCTCTGCTGCCCAGAGGCGCGCCCAGTCTTCCTCCAGTGGGTCCTCCGCGATGCGCAGCCACATAGCACGAGCACGATTTTGATCGCCAGCTTCCTCCAATTCAGTGGCCAGTCGGAAGGGGGGCTTCTGAGGTGGGGCTGGCAATTTGATTGTCGGGTCATGCTTCATGGCATAGCGGGCAACGATCTGACCCAAGTGTTCAGCGGCAAGGACACGCTGGCACGCTTCGGTCACTCCGGGAGCACCAGGGAAGAAACGCGTCAATTGAGCCGCCGCTTGCTGTGCCAGCGTGCGCTGAGCGGGAGTGCTCGCCGGGGTCTGCATGATTTGAATCAGCAGCGGCACGCCGCGCAGGTCGCCAATCTCTGCAATCGTTTCAACGAGGCGAAGTTGTCCCCTTTCGTCAAGCATCGGTAATGAACCCAGCAGGATGGGAAAACTGTCCCGTTCACGCATATCGTGGACATCGGCTAGAAAGTTCTCCTGATACAGTGCGTTCCTGTCTTTGATGAGATTGCGCAGAGCCAGCAGCCTTTCGCGTTCTGAAGGCAATTCATAAATACCCACGATCTTGCGCAGTGTCTCAATCTCATGCGGCTTCCGGTAAACTTCAAGAGCGTCCAATCCCTGCGCGACTACATCAGATCTGTCCATCGCCCTCTTGAAAAGAACCGCAATACCTTGAGCGTCCAGAGGCACGCATGGGTCCGCGCGTGATTGAACGATTAGCGTCTGTCCGGTCATTTTCGTATCGCCCTTGATGACCTCTCGAATCGCCACAACCGTCTCATAGCCATGCTGCCCTCCCTTCTGTGTATCGGCCAACACGATCAGTGTGGCAGTGCGCACGTAATAACCCATCGACCTGCGAACCCTGCTGGCATCCGCAACGCAGGGCCAGACGCAAATCAACGCCAGCAGGAAAAGAAGTGTGCGTTGGGGATTAGGTCTCGACATCAGACGACACCTTTTACGTTTTCTCCACCAGCACGGCGCTGTAGGCGTGGATTTTTCTCATCGCATCGCAGATGTGGGGCCATGTTGCTGCGGCTGATTAGAAGCATATTCTCCGTCATCGTCTGCGTCAACTCTCGTTCCCCTCCTGTCGGAACTCCAACCTTCCCCTCACATCGTCGTCTTCAACATTTCGGCGGGTTCGGCTTTGATGTGTTCGATGATGCAGGACAATGGGCGGCGGCAACGATGGACTTCATGCCGATTCGGGGAACAGAAACTCGACTTCGGGGAAAGGGCGGAGGCGGCGGCGATCGTTGGTCAAGTGACGACAACCCAAAGCGGCAGCTTGGGCGCGAATGAGAAAATCCGGCAGCACCGGTTTCTGTTCCTTCTTGCCGGGATAGTAGTGGCCGAACGCCACGCCCGCCCGCCACGCCGCATTGAAATCCAAATCCACCCGCTGGAAGATTCGCAGGTCCTCGTCCACGGCTTCGCGCGTGCGTCCGCCCGCGGCCAACTCGGCGTAGGTGACGGAACTGATGGCCAGTTGATCCTCGCCCGCCCAATGGAAGAGAGCCTCCTCGCAACGGGCGTGGTCCTCATGCGCTTTGTCCAGCCACGCAACAATAATAGACGTGTCCACCAGAATCATGGCCGGGTCCGTCGCAGCAATTCAGCGCCTGAGATCTTGCCGTCCCAGTGGCCCGCGCGGGCACGGATGTGCCGCTGGGCGTCGTTGAGCTCGCCGGATTTCTTTCGCACGACGATCTGGCCGTCGTTCTTCAGCGTCCAACTGATGATCGTGCCAGTCCCGATGCCCACCTTCCTGCGGATGGCCAGAGGAATGGTGCTCGTGCCTTTGGATGTAACTATGGTGTCGTCTGCCATGCTGTAAGAATCTTACCGGAGAAAGTATTACCGGTCAACCGGACAATCGGAGTCGCCCGGGCTGGCTCCCCAATTCCTCACAGGTGCGCCTCCACCCACGCCTTCGTCTTCGACATCTCGGCCGGTTCAGCCTTGATGTGTTCGATGATGCAGGACAGCGGGCGATGAAGTTCCCGGATTTCGGAGATCAGCAGCGGGTAGTTCATCTCGCCGTTGCCGGGGCCGGGTTTCACCAAGCCGTTGCCGGCGGCGTTGAGCTTGATGTCCTTGAAGTGAGCGAGGTGGATGCGGTCACCGAGTTCGCGGAAGAGGCGGCACATCTCCTCATCGCGCTTCCGGTAAAGGTCGAGCGGGATGAAGCCCGGCGGGTCGAGCACGAGTCCGACGCGGCTGGCAGGAAAGGGCGCAAACACTTCCTTCGCCAACGCCAGCGTGCCGACGACATGGAGGTAGAAGGGCTCGAATGCAACGCGACCGTCAATGGGTTCGAGAACCGGCAGGATGATCTCGCGGATGGCGCGATGCAGTTGCGCGACCGCCTCCGGCGTGTGGTTGCGCGGGTCTGCGCCGGTGAACTTCGGTGAATGACTTGCGCTCCAGGTGATGAACTGCTTGCAGTCGAATAGCCCGGCGTGCTCGGCCACAAGCTTCATGGTGGCGATGCTCGACCGCATGAAGCCGGTTTCTTCAGGGCGGAAGAGGTTGAAGTAGGTGCCGAACGCAGCAGTCTTCAGCTTCAGTTCCTTGAGCGCGCTGGCGAGCGACTTGAGTTCGTCGGCTGTCGGCGGGAAGAAGAACGTCACCTGCACAGTGTCGAAGCCGGCGGCGGCGATGGCTTTGGCATTCTTGTGCAGTTCGGCGGCGGAATCCGCCTGTAGCATCATGCCGAGGTGGATGTTGTCCTTCGCAGGTCCGGCCCCAAACATTTTCCCCGCACCGAGACTGGCGGCGGTTGTTCCGAGCACTCCAAGGAAATGACGGCGTGTGATCATGGGAGTATCAACTGCACCACGGGCGCTGGCGGTTGGCCTTGGCTTTCTCGATGGCTTCGCGGGCAAGGGCAATGTCCTCGGCAATCTGCCAATCGAACATGCCAACGAGGATGTGATCGCTGCCGCCCTCGAATGCCCACTGAAACGACTTCTTCGGCGGAATCGCGCCGGCCGCCATGATCTTGAAGGCGATCCACGTCTTCTTGACGCTCTTCATTCGCTCGGCGACCGCTTTCCAATCCTTGCACCAGTAGCCCGGCACCTCCGCGCACGGCTTCTTCATGTCTTCCGGCTTCGGCGCGGTGGGATAGTCGAGGTGGTGAAACGTCTTGATGTAGAAATCGTTCGGGATGTTGGCCTTCTCGCACGCATCAACGACGCCGAGGTCGTGAGCGCCGATGCCACCGGGGACGTTCTGGCTCTTGAAAATCTCGACCGCTTTGGCGATGAGGTCCACGCGACCGGCGGTCAGCAGCGCGTCGCACATGCCGCCGTGCATATAGATCGCGTCGGCTCCTTCCCCGGCGAGCCGTTCGACTTCCTCGCGGTAGCCTTTCATCGAATCATCGGGCTTGGTGATCGGGCAGATGATCCACTGCATCTTGCCGCGGCGTTCGTTGCGGTGACGCTTGAGCAGGCTCATCGCGCGAACGCGGTTGCTGAGCGACATGGTGTTGACGCCGTTCTCCTCGGCCACCGCCAGCGTCTGCAGGATACGATCGTCGGTATGGTATTGCTCGGAGAGTTGATTGACATACCGCAGGTCGCGGCTGTGCATGAAGAGATTGACTAGGTTGCCGCCAAGGATGACGCGGCTGACATTCAGGTCGGCGCCGATCCGGCCCGTCGGCAACGATTGCGTTGGGGGCTTCGGCTTGGCAGGCGATGGAGCGTCCGCAGCCGATGCGGTTGCGAGCGCGCCAACCGGAGCGGCCAGCAGTGATGTTGTGATGAACTCCCGGCGATTGATTTCCTGCGACATGGTGGTGTTCCTATGATTGGGTCTTAAACGAACCATTGCTCAATGCTCTGTTCTTTGCAGCGTATCGGACGCGAGCGCATGATAGGAGCATCCGCCGTCGTTTCAAGCAGGAAGCCTCCTGCCAGAGAGGGCACGAGAACCCCTGCCGCTCACCGGCTCGCACGCGGCGGCGCGAACCTCGGGTCGTCGAAGACGAACGGTGCGCGTTCGCCAAGGAAAACTTTATAGATGTCGTAGTTGGTCTTCATCATCTCGTCGAGCATCACCCTCCACGGGCGGTCGGCGACGGAGATGAGGCCGGTGTTGGCCGCTTCGCCGTTGTATTTGTCGAACCAACGTCCGGTCACCGCCTGGTCCACCAGCGTGAACCACTCGATGCCCACCACGTAGCCAAGCGCGGCGGCTTGCTCCACATACTGGCGATAGGCCAAACCGCGCTCGCGCTGGGTGGACACGTCCTTCGCGCCACCGGAGAGACCGCTGTCGCCGGGTGAACTAAAATAGAACTCGCTGAAGAACATTGGCCGGTCGCCGATCCAGCCGCGGATGCGCGCGAGCCGGTCGGGGTCGAGGCCGTAGGTGTAGTAGTTGAACGAAACGATATCCAGGTATTTGCCGCTGAGCCGGCAGAGCGTCTCGTTGTTGATCGTGCCGGGCTGGAGCCGGTTGCCGATGAGCATATGGTTCTTGTCGTATTTGAGAAACGTCTGCGTCACCACCCGGAAGTAAGCGTCCAGGAAGATGCCGGTGAACTTCCGCATGTCTTCCCTGGCAGCGGCGGTCTTCACCGGCAGGCCGCCCGCGGCGACATCGGCGAACGACGCGAACGTTGTCTCCCACGCGCGGTTGAACGCTTCGATCGTCTTGTATTGTTCCTCCAGTATCTGCGTCAGCCGGCGCTTGCACGGATGCGTGCCGTCGAGCGCCGCGACCGCACCGGGAATTTCCTCGTAGAGCGGCTCATTGTTGAGGAAGTAACCGATCAGCAGCGGATCTTCGGCCGCCGGCGGAAGCTTCTCGGCAAAAAGCTTGTCGCAACGTTCGCGGAGCTTGTTCGAGAACGGGTCGAACACGCCATGCGTGCCGGGGATGTCGGGAAAACCTTCCCACGTCGCCAGGGGCAAATGCGCCACGTGCGGGAACTTCGCCTGCCGCCGCGCGCCTTCATCGCCCGCACCGAACGCGCCCGCTGAGTTGAATCCCCATTTCCGCACACGCTCAATCATTCGCGCGGTATGGGCGGCCGCGTCGTAGGGCCGGCCGGTCTTGCGAATGGTGTTGACGAGGTGGAATGACAACACGTTGGGATTCCAATACGACTGGGGATGGAACGCGCTCTTGAACTCGCCGTCACGCGCGGGCAGCCATTCGTAAATACGTTCGCGGCCTGTGAAGTAAGTATAGTCGTCGGACGGCCCGAAGGCGCACACGCCCAGATGAAAGAACGCGTTTCCCTCAGGGTCCACCAGAATCCAGCGCGCGTCCTTTTTCTCGACATGGAAGAAGCCGGTCCGTTTGAGACCGAGTTTCTCGCCGCTGCCGGGCAGTCCGCCGAACGTGTCGAGCGCAGGCGGTTGCAGGCTCGCCAGCCACGCCGCCTCGGCCTGCGCGTCCTGTTTGAGTTCCTCCTCCGACTTCACCTTGCCGGGAAAATCGGAGCGCGTGCTCTGGCCAAAACGGTCCACGAGTTTCGGCGCGTCCGCCGCTGGCGCGCCGAACGCGACCTTGACGAGCACGGGCCCCGCGCCGGGCTGGCAGGGCACGCTGAACTGCCACTGAAAAATCTTCCAGTCCCATTCGCGATTGTCGGTCAGTTCCTGGAAACTGTGAGGCGGCACCTGCAACGCCAGCGTCGCACCGTCGAAGTTGCGCAGCGTCAGCGTCGCAGCATTGCCTTGGTAGATGTGCGGCTTGGGCGGCTTCTGCGCAGGGAACGGCGTCTCCTTGCCATCGCCGATCTTCCACGCGCCGCCCGTGGCGTAGCTAAAATCAATCTGCATCCCCGCGCGGAGCGACGTCATGCCGGCAGGCACGTTCACCGGCGTGAACGTCAGCGTCCCCTCCCCCGGCTGTAACACCACCTCGATGCGTGTGTCGCCGTCAAACTTGAGCGTCGCGTTGTTGCCCGAAACGGTGGCCTCAATCGGCTTGCGGACATCATCCCATTTTGCTCCAACGAAAACCGGGTAGTTCAGCGTGAAGCGGCCCGCGCTGCCCGCCTCGATCGCCAGTCCCTCTCGTGTCAGCCGCAATGATGTTGGGCTCACCGCGCCTCGCGCCACTCCGACGCCGAACACGGCTGCGAGAGAAAACGCCATTGCGCAAAGTCCGACTCGAAGCATGAAGATTCGTTTCATAGTATTCGCACAGAGGTGGAGAACACGGCCCGGAGCGTCAATCCTTCACTCCGGCTTGAGGTCTGCCCTCGCCTTGACTTCATTCACCATCGCCTCCCAGTGACGGCGGAGGAAGGGCGGATCGTTCAGGCTGTCCAGCGCGTAGCTGCGGTCGGCACGCCCCAGATCGAGCACGGCTGTGATCATTTCCTCCTGATAATAACCGGCCTCAGCCAACGGCATGCCGGACGGCTCGCGGATGAACGATTGGCCGCTGGAGGTTTGCAGGCCGTCGGGCGACTGGCCCACCGTATTGGCTACGCAATGGAACATCTTGCTGTTCGGACCGACCGGTTGTTGGGCCCGGCCGGCCACACGCTTCCACAACACCGCCTCAATCTCGTCCGAGCTGCATGAAGGGTGAAACAGAACCTGCGCACCCGCCATCGCCGGCAGCCGATACAACTCCGGATGTCGCCCGTCGCGGCAGATCACCAGCGTGCACCGCACGCCGTCGATGTCGAATAGCGACAGCTTGTTGCCGCCGCGGCAGAACTTCCGCTCGTCGCGTCCGGCCATGTGGACCTTGGCGTATTCGTGCGTCACTGCGCCCGAGGGCGAAATCACGTGGGCAAGATTCAGGAAACGGTCGGTCGTCTTGCGGAGGCTGCCCACGATGACCCAGATGCCGGCTTCCTTGGCCGCGTGGCAGGTTTTCTCCAACGCCCGTTCCACTGCCGCTGGCTTGAGCCGGGCCACATACGGGAAGTAATAGCTCGTCAGGTTCGTCTCCGGAAACAACACCACGCGGCTGCCTTCCCCGGCCGCGAGGCGGATGTAATGGAGCGTTCGCTCCAGATTGCGTTCAAGGCTCTTGGCCCAATGGAGTTGCACGCAGGAAACTTGCAGGGTTTTGGTCGCGCTCATGTCGGTTAGGTTAAACCCAGAACGGGTGAGAATCCAAAACTATCAGAAAGCGTCCGTCGAAGCAGCTATCGCGTCGAAGCTCCGATCTGATTCTGAATCCGCCAGAGCTTGGAGAAAGTGCGGATCACAAGACTGTCGCGCAGTACCGCGGGCGTCGCCAGCGTCATCCCGTCGAGTCGGTTGCTGCCAAGCAGTTTGAACTCCGGCCCCGCTTGCACGATGAACGTCTCGCCGTCTTCGCTCAGGCAATAGATCTTTCCATCGCACACCCACGGCGATGCGGTGAAGGCGGTCGCGCTGGCGCTGAGTCGCTGGCGGCCATAGACCGGCTTGCCCGTCTTCGCGTCGTAGCAGGCGAGAAACCCTTTGTCGTAGAGCACGTAAAGGTAATCGTCGCAGAGCAACGGCGACGGATTGTAGGGACCGGCCTTGCGGTCGCACCACGCGATGAATTGGTTGCTCGTCTGATCGTCCTTGAGCGAGATGTCGCCGGAGGCGCCGGGCCGGATGGCATAGACCGGCCGCAGGGAGTTGCTAACGTAGCCGGAGCTGACGAAGAGCAAGCTGCGGCTGGCAACAGGCGCCGGGATGACGATGTCGGACATGCCGGAAAGTTCCCACAACAAGCGGCCATCGAGGTCGTAGGAACGCACTTTGCCGCGGCCGGGAGTGACAATCTCGGTGCGCTTTTCATTTTCCCAGACCAGCGGAGTAGCCCAGTTGCTCGGCTCGGCGCGCTGGACGCGCCAGAGTTGCCGGCCGTTCCGCTTGTCGAACGCGGCGAGGAACGACGCCTTTTCGTTGTCGTTAACCACATAGACGCGGTCGCCGTGCAGCACAGGCGAGGCCGCCGGCCCCCAGCCAAGCCGCGTCGGGAAGAAACCCCATTTCTGCGACCACACTTCGCGCCCGTCCATGTCGTAGCAGAACAGGCCCACGTTGCCAAAGCATGCGAACACGCGCTCGCCGTCGGTGGCGGGCGTCTCGGAGGCGTAGCTGTTTTTCATGTGGATCGCGCCCGGCACCGCCCCGCAGTGCGCCACGCGTTCCCAGAGGACCTTGCCCGTGGCGAAGTCGAGGCAATAGATGACGCAGCGATATTCGTCAGCCTCTCGCGTGCCCCAGAACCGCCAGACATAAAGACCCTTGCGCGGCGGCTCGACAGCCTGCCCGCTCACCGCCGATGTGACGAAAACCTTGCCGCCCCACACGATCGGCGACGACCAGGACTTGCCGGGAATCGCGGTCTTCCAGAACACGTTGGTCGTCGCACTCCAAACGGGCGGCAGTTTCACGCCGTCGGCGACGCCGCCACATCCGCCGCGGAACTGCGGCCAATGGTCCGCGTCGCCCGCGCAGGCAATGTGGGAAATGAGCGCGATGGCGGCGAAGCCAAGAAGCATGTGACGCTGGCAAATCATATCGTGTTTTACTGTTGGCCTTTTTGCCGCACGCCGCCACTTTTTTCGCGCATCACTGTGTGCTTCGCCATGCCGTTCTGCGCGGCGGCTTCCCTGCTGCCGAAAACGCTCGCTTGATTCCAGCGCGATAGATGATATGGATTGGCCCGCCAATAGCACATTGCGCAAAGGAGAATCTATGATACGACATCTCGCCATCTGGAGTCTGGGTCTGATGATTTGTGCAGCGAACGCCCAAGACCTCAACGTCCTGCCACCATCCCCCACGCCCGCGAAAGGAACCAATGCGCCGCTTGCGATGCTCGACGCTTATCTCAAGGCCGCCGCATACGCCGCACTCGACAAGCGCAAAGCGGACTATGAGAAGGTCAAGACGCTGGAACAGGTCGCCGCGTGGCAGCAGCAGCGGCGCGATTTCTTCGAGCGGCAACTCGGCGGATTCCCGAAGCGCACGCCGCTCAACGCGAAGGTCACCGGCACGATGGACGGCGGCGATTACCGCGTCGAGAAAGTCATCTTCGAGAGCGAGCCGAAGCATCACGTTACCGGCCTGCTCTACCTGCCCAAGACGCCGCCACCCTACCCCGGCGTGATCGTGCCGTGCGGTCACAGCACCAACGGCAAGGGCGCCGAAACCTACCAGCGCGCCAGCATCCTGCTCGCGAAGAACGGCCTGGCCGCGTTCTGCTACGACCCCATCGGCCAGGGCGAGCGCGCGCAGGTGCTCAAGCCCGACGGCAAGGCCGCCCTTGGCAGCACCACCGAACATACGCTGGTCGGCATCGGCGCAATCCTCGTCGGCCGCAACGTCGCCACCTACCGCGTCTGGGACGGCATGAGGGCGATTGACTACCTCCTGAGCCGCAAGGATATTGACCCCAAGCGCATCGGCTGCACCGGCAACTCCGGCGGCGGCACGCTCACCAGCTACTTGATGGCGCTCGACGACCGTATCGTCGCCGCCGCGCCATCGTGCTACCTCACCTCGTTCCGCAAGTTGCTCGAACGCATCGGCGGCCAGGACGGCGAGCAAAACATCTTCGGTCAGATCGCGTTCGGCATGGAGCACGGCGATTACGTGATCATGCGCGCGCCGAAACCAACGCTGATGTGCGTGGCGACGCGCGACATGTTTGACATCGTTGGCTCATGGGATTCGTTCCGCGAAGCCAAGCGAATCTATGGGCGGCTCGGTTTCGCCAACCACGTGGACCTTGTCGAGGCCGACGAACCGCACGGTTTCAGCACCCACCTGCGCGTCGGCGCGGTGCGTTGGATGCGCCGCTGGCTGCTAAAGAACGACGACGACATCATCGAACCGGATTTTCCGATCCGCAAGGACCCGGAGATCCAGTGCTCGGCAAAAGGCCAGGTCATGCTCATGCCCGGCGAGAAGTCGGTGTTCGACCTGAACGTCGAAGCGGATAAAAAACTCTCGCCGGAACGGCGGAAACTGTGGACGGAAGCACCGAAGACCGGGGCACTGGCGAAAGTGCGCGAGACTGCCGGCGTGCGTCCGCTCGACAAGCTGCCGCTGCCGACGCATCGCAAAGTCGGCAGCATCGAACGGCAAGGCTATCGCATCGAGAAGCTGGTGCTGGAGCCGGAAGCCGGCATCGCGCTGCCTGCGCTCGCGTTCGTGCCGCCGAAGCCGGATGCCAACGCGTATCTTTATCTCCACGGTCAGGGCAAGCAAACCGACGCAGCGCCGGGCGGCCCGATTGAGAAACTGGTGACGCAAGGCCATCTCGTGCTCGCCGTGGACGTGCGCGGTCTGGGCGAGACTCAGGAGAA
>JBAZIR010000165.1:0-11711 GCA_041651735.1 Verrucomicrobiia bacterium
CTACTGCGTGTTGCGCATGAAGAATTATGAGTATTTATATTCTGCGCGCGTCGCCAGCGTGTTACACTGTCGTAATACAGGCAATATAGATAGAGAAGAGCAGTGTCCTCAGATGCCTCGAAGTTGTCCCCGATTTATTGATTATGAGCTAGTCGAATTGATTCATGCAAAGGATATTAGAGACTTGTTTTACTTGTCGCGTATCATGTTCAGCTATGCATGTACGATTAAGATGCAGATAGCTCTTGCGCTACTAAAGGCCCCCATTGACTTATTGCACACTTCCCCTCTCGAATTAAGGGATGCGCGAAACTTTCTTGAGCAGCGGGTGAAAAACTTGGGCGAGCTGATTGATACGGGGCGTAGGTTGCATATGGTGGACACGCGTGGTTGTAGTAAGGACAAGAAAATGGCAGAAAAGTATTATTGCGAGTGTCGAAAAGAAGCGGAGAGAGTGCGCAAGATGTTTGACAAACAGGTTTCCGAAATAGGAACATGTGTGCAAAAAGGTTGAACACTGTGTGTAGTGTCAACGACTTACAAACGCAGTAGTTTATGAAAACATATTGTTTGACAGCGTGCTAAGGAAAACAAGTGTGGAGTATGGCGTTCGGTTATTCAAATGGTTTGTAGATGTCGATGAGACAATAAATGCTCAGGTTCGCCGTCCAGTGTGGGAAAACGCTTTCGATTATCCGCAACCATTTGGCAGCACGGTTCGATTTCTCAAAGAAATTCTCAAACTCTGACTTGCTGAAGATCCGCAACGATTCGGCCGAATGGCTTTTCGTCAATTCCCCGGCAATGGTCTTCCACCAAGCCAGTGTTCGAAGCTGACAGTAAAGCGGGTGAGGTGGATTCTTCTCCGACTCCATGACGTTGGCCGGGGGTGCCGGGCGAACTGGCCGGAACATTCTCGAAAGCTTGTTGAGAATGCGCAACAGGAAGTCTCTCGATGCTGAAGTTTGAGTCTCTGTCAGTATGCAAAGGTGAGTGTCAGGCTTCAGGACTCGGTAGAGTTCTTTAATGGCTGGGATTTGCTGCGATTCCGGGATGTGCTGGATCGTGTAGCCGGAGACGACGCCATCAAACGTCTCGTTGCGGAAGGGGAGATGACAGATATCTGCCATGCAACAGAAGTCGGATGGCCGCAGCTTGGCATGGGCTTCCACAAGACCGGTGCTGGACATATCAACACAGACTCGCGTCTTGAAGAACCATGAGAAGGACAGATACTCCGGATGTGGAATGGCGCCACTGGCGGCGTCGAGGACGAATTCCCCGCCCTTCAAGCGGTCCAGGATCGCGAGGTGGGACATCATCTCATATAGTCCGTGTCCGGCAGGCGCGCTTTGGGAAAAAATAGCGGTATCTATGTAGGAACCCGAATCGTTCTTCTTCCAGCCGAACTGGTCATACCAGTCCTTCACGCTTCGTTTTATGCCGTCATCGGCTGCAACTGTCCCGGCGATCGGGACGCCTGTTAGAGATCGGTTCTCGATTGCCAACGAATCCTGTTCCAAAAAATCGGCCACTCGTTCCGTCACGGGGTATGCCCGACCGCGAGCGTCGGAAATGAATGCGCCTATGGTATCCGGGCTCATCCGTTTGCGTTCAACATCGGAGAGGTGAGACAAGAGTTCGTCAATGCCAACCAGTCTGAGCGGACCTTGGGTCATCGGACAGCAGAGGATGGTCTTGAATGCGCCATACCGGTCGAGCAGTGAGGGTTGTGTGTTTGGATTCATACGAAGATTTGTCTGTCCCTTGGGATTCCGGATGTCCCATCACTCTTGAGACGGGGCGGTTGATCTTGCGTTAGTTCAATAAATAATATGGTTTTTCCCTTGGACTGACGAGAACAGTATCGAATCGCATCTGTAAACGGCAGTCGAAAAGTGTGACGAGTGTGATTCCAAAATGCAGCGCTCATGACCGGGTATCGAAATCGTCGGAAGGCGTCAAGGGCAAATGAGGGATATGGTGGGGTTACGAGAAGACGGGTGCGTTCCCATCTCGCTGTCGCATCACGCTTGACTTCGGGCGATACCGGGTGTTCGGTTCATGACAGCGAACGAGCGGTGGCATCTGATCGCACGACCACACGGAAGGAGCCTTGCCATGTCACTCATGGATATTCTGAGGAAGCTCAACATTGTCAGATACGGCGCGAAAAAAGCGACCTATCGCAACGCCAAGGACCGACCGATAGAGTTCATGGTGGATAATGTCTATAACGCCGAGAGAGAGATCATCAACCTCAACGCACCCGATCAACCAGCTCTCCCACAGCCAGCGGCGCTACCGCCGGTCATATCTTCCGTGCCGGGTCCCAGACCATGCCCGAAGTGCGGCACAGCACTGCCGCCGGGCGCGAAGTTCTGTAGTTCTTGTGGCGCGGCGGTGGCTGGAGTGCCGCCGGCCGCTTCTCCGACGGCGTCGCCGGCAGTTCCGCGGAAATCTTCTTCCAAGTGGGTGGGCTGTCTCATCGGCGGGGTGATCGGGTTTGTGCTGCTTGTGGTGTTGCTGGTAGTGCTGGCAATCATCGGCAGCCAGGACAGGAAATCGAAACAGGCCGTGGATTCCAAACCCGTGTCTGTTGCAGCTTCCACCGCTGCGGCGACCGTCCAGGAAATTCCGGCAGCGACTCCGGCTCCGGCCGCGCCAGTGAACGACAGCGTCAAGCCCGCCCCGCCCGCCGCCCCGCCCGCACAGGAGCCCTACAAGCCGACTTCTCCGGCCATGCCAGCGCCACCATCGGCTCCGTCGTCCGCCGGCGATGTCCCGGGCGCCGCCACGGCGGGCCAGCCCGCGACAGCGGGCGCGGTGCGATACGACCGTTACGCCAACCCGAAGTTCGGTTTTGTCACGGAACTGCCGGCGCACTGGGAGTCGGAGGTCAAGAGCAACAGTCATCTGTTCTCCGGACCGAAAGGGGCCGAAGACTACAGAGTGACAATCAACTTCCAGTTCATCACCATGACGTCCGCCAATTCCTTGCCGCAACAACGGCGGACGGTCATCGACCAATGGAGACGCATGCAGGATTGCCGCTTGGTGGAGGACGAAACCCACAACTTTCAAAACCAATATCTAACGGTTTATCTGCATGCAACCTACAAGCTTCCCGACAAGGATACACTCTGGGAACAGACTCAGATCATCGTCGAGCGGCAGCCGTATTATTACTGCATCGGCTACACCGCGCCCCAGGCGCTCTTTGAGAAGTATTACCCCCACATGAAACACCTCATCCAGACGCTGCGGTTCACACCTATCGCGCAGTAGTGAACGTCCAGCATGGAGTGGCAGATGCGAAGGCGGCAATCCGGATCATCAGCGTCTTCGCTTGCTTCGGCAATGCGCAGTAGGTCATGCTGCTTCCTGCAACGATTTGATCTTATTTAGATGTCCACGAATCATAACAACATTGAAGGTGGCGAGCCCTCACCCGCAGCTTTGGGCGGCCGTCGGCCACGGTTGCATCCTTATTTGCAGATCATCATGGCGGCATTCTGTGTGACCGCGGCGGAGTTGCTGTTTAAGCGGGGTGCGATGGCGACAGCCCACGATCCGGCGCCTTTGGGCATCATCGGCCTTTCCGTCCTCGGCTCAATGTGGACTTGGTGCGGCATCGCGGTCTACATCGCCAGTTTTCTTTTCTGGCTTAACGTGCTGCGGCGCGTGCCGCTGCATATTGCGTTCAGCATCATGAGCGTCACCCAGGTGCTCGTGCCTCTGGGCGCGTGGTGGTTTGGCAACGAACACATCAGCCCGTGCCGCTGGGTGGGTGTTTTTATCGTCTTGGCTGGTATCTTCGTGGTGGCCGGGCCGGCGATGAAAGCCGAGGAGCAACTGTGACACCGGACATCCTCCTGCTTTGTCTGGCCTCGCAGCTTTGCTTGGTGACGGGCCAGTTGCTTTTGAAGCACGCCATGACTCAGACGAATCTGACGCCCATTCCCTGGTGGCAGGTGGGCAAGCTGTTTTCGCTCGGCATTGTCATACTCAGCGGCTGGTTTTTTCTTTGGGGAGGGTTGCTCCAAAGGAAGGACTTGAGCTACATCTACCCTTTTGAAGGCATGGGGCCGGCGTTGATGTTGCTCGGTGCGTGGCTTTTCTTGAAGGAAAAGCTCACGTTGCAGTCCTGCATTGGCATCGGCCTGATCAGCGTGGGGATCGCGATCGTCGCAACCAGTTGACGGCGGCGGCGCCTGTTTGAAATGGCAGCCGGGCCAAGGCTGTCCTATACTTGGCGCAGCCGGCTGGGCCGACCCAGCTCAAACGCGAAGATCCATGCCCTACAAACCAAAACCGATAGACACCTCCAAGGTGGCTCTGGACAACACCATTGCCCAGCTTTCGGAACTGCTGGCCCGCAATGTGCATGAGCATTGGGCACAACAGCGTATGGCCGAAGGATGGAAGCTCGGCTCGCATCGCGACGACGGGAAGAAGGAACATCCCAGCCTGATCCCCTTTGAGGCTCTGTCGGAATCGGAGAAGCAATACGACCGCAACACTGCGATGGAGACCCTCAAGGCCATCCTGGCCTTGGGCTTCACCATCCAGCCACCGGGCCAGGTCGTTTTGCCGCCATCGCGTCCGCTGACGGCGGAGGACAACCCGGCCGCGACAATTCTCCGACATCTTCAAAGCACACCGTCGCTCACGCTCACGGAGTTGCTCGGTTTGTTCCGTTCTCGCGACGAGCAGGAGTGGGCACACACGCCAGAGGTTTATGCGCAACTCGGCCAACGCATTTTGCGGCTCGGCGAGCCGCTGCTTGCCTACGACGTCGTCACGGCAGGTTTGAAAAGTTCGCCACGTGACGCACGATTGCTTCAGCTTCAAGCGCTCGCACTGGCCCGCACCGGGGCCAGCGGGAAAGCCAATGCGATCTTGCTTGAATTGGAGAAGGAGGGTCACTGCGACGCGGAAACGCTCGGCATCCTGGCCCGCACCTACAAGGACCTGGGGCTGGCAGCCGGCAACGACGATGCGCGCAAGGTCCACTTTGGCAAGGCTGCGGAAGTTTATGGCCGGGCCTACGAGAGCACGGGAGATTACTGGACAGGCATCAACGCAGCCACGATGGCGCTGCTGGTCGGCGACAGGGACAAAGCCGCGATGCTCGCCTCGGAAGTCCGCAGCAAGTGCCTCCAGAAACTGGAGCAGGCGAAGGGCGCGGATGACGATGCGTATTGGACGCTGGCGACGCTGGGCGAAGCCGCGTTGGTTCGACGGGAACTCACTGAAGCAGCGGATTGGTATGGCCGGGCATTTGAGGCCAACCGTGGCCGCTACGGCGATCTGCAATCCACGCGCCGGAATGTCCGATTGATCCTGGAGTGTCTGGGGCTGGATCAAACGCTGGTTGAGAACTGGCTGCGGATTCCGACCGTTGTGGCTTTTGCCGGAACTGGCGATAACGGATTGCTGACACCGGAAAGCGAGCGGACGATTTCGCAAACCATCCGCAATCGTCTCGATCAACTCAAGGGCGGCTTTGGCTACGTCACGGCCGGCTGCGGTCTCAATGTTCTCTTTGCGGAGGCGATCCTGGAGCGGGGTGGCGAGCTTTGCGTCGTGCTGCCGTATCGCCGGGAAAACTTCCTGCGCGACGCGGCGGCGTCGGCATTCGGCCCGTCGTGGGCGGTGCGGTTGGAGCGAGCGCTTGATCGCGCGGCCCGCGTGGTCACTGCCTCGGAGCACAAGCTGGAAATCGGCGACATCTCGCTACACTACGCAAATCAGTTCGTGCTTGGCTTGGCGGGTATTCGCGCCGCCCAACTCGGCACGACGATGGTCCCGTTGACGCTCGGCGAGCCTGCCGTGCGCACGTCGGAGCGCGCGGAACAATTCGGCGCCCGGACCATGGCGATGCTGTTCGCGGACGCGGTCGGGTTCAGTAAACTGGGCGAGCCGGAAATCCCGAAATTTGTCCGGCACTTTTTGGGCGCAGTGGCCGGCTTGATCGCGCGGTCGTCTCATGGGCCGGTTTTAAAATCCACATGGGGCGACGGTCTCTACTTCGTGTTCAAGTCGGTGAGCGATGCGGCGAGTTTTGCGTTGGATTTGTCCGATCTGATCAACCAGACAAACTGGTCGGAGTGTGGCCTGCCTTCAGGATTGAGCCTGCGGATCGCGCTCCATGCCGGGCCGGTTTACGAGTGTCACGACCCGGTGTCAAACCAGACGAACTTCACGGGCAATCACGTGACTCGCGCGGCACGGATGGAACCCATCACGCCGCCCGGCGAGGTCTATGCGAGCCAGGCTTTCGCGGCGCTGGCAGCGGCAGAAGGCGCGCCCGGCTTCGCGTGTGATTATGCCGGCCAGACGCCGTTGCCGAAAGGCTACGGGATGCTGCCGACATACCATCTGCGCCGACACAAGGGCTGACCATGCCAGAAGCGGATCAACAAGCCGGGACGAGCCAGTTCAAGTATTGGGCCTTCATCAGCTACAGCCACGCGGACAAGAAGTGGGGCGACTGGTTGCACAAGTCGTTGGAAACCTACCGCGTGCCCAAGCGCCTCGTGGGGCGACCCTCCCGTGATGGGGCTGTGCCCGCGCGCGTGTTTCCCATTTTCCGCGACCGCGAGGAACTGCCCAGTTCGTCGGCGCTCAACGAGAGCATCGACAACGCCCTCCAGCAGTCCCGATGCCTGATTGTCATTTGCTCACCCCGATCCGCGGCATCGCGCTGGGTCAACGAGGAGGTGAAGATATTCAAGGCGCTGGGCCGCGAGGATCGCGTGATGTGCCTGATTGTTGATGGCGAGCCCAACGCCTCGGACAAGCCCGGCTCTGACGTGCCGGAATGTTTTCCAGAAGCCATCCGGTTTCATGTCGGGCCGGATCGTTCGATCACCCACGAGAGGGTCGAGCCCATCGCCGCCGATGTTCGGGAACACGGAGATGGGAAGAGCAACGCGCGATTGAAGTTGCTGGCGGGGCTGATTGGGGTCGGCTACGACGAGTTGAAGCAGCGGGACAAACGACGCCAGTTTTGGCGGCGCGTGAAACTTTCGGTTGTCGGCGCGGCCGTGCTGGCGTCCTTGGTCGGCGTGTGGCGATGGCAGGAGTCGCGGCGGGCGGTCGAGGTGCGGCAGCAGTTTGCGCTTCGGTGCGCCGAGATGGGACGGCAGGAGTTGCTGGCCGGGAGCCACGCTCGCGCGCTGGCTTATCTCGCACACGCCTATCAAGCCGGCATTTCCGAGCCGTCTTTGAAGTTCCTTATCGCGCAGGCCCGCAAAGGCATCGAGGAGACAGCCTCCACGCCCTGCGGCCACACCAAGGCGATCTACGGGGCCACTTTCAGTCCGGACGGCTTGCGCGTAGTCACAGCGAGCCGCGACTGCACAGCGATGGTCTGGGACACCAAGACTGGCGCGCTTCTTCACACACTGGCGGGACATTCGAAAGAAGTGAACGCAGCCGTGTTCAGCCCGGATGGCAGCCGCATCGCGACGGTCAGCGATGACAAGTCAGCGCGGTTGTGGGATGCCCACACGGGCAAGCTGTTGGCCACCCTTGTCGGCCACGGCAAGAAAGTGTTCTCCCCTTGCTTCAGCCCGGATGGCAGCCGCGTCGTCACTGCCAGCGAGGATAAGACTGCCAGGGTTTGGGATGTTGCGAACGGAAAACTCGTGTTCTCCCTGGAAGCGCACACGGGTTACGTCAACGCCGCGTTCTACAGCCCCGACGGCAAACGAATTCTCACCGCGAGCGATGATCGCACTGCGAAACTGTGGGATGCCCGGACCGGTGCGCTCCTGCGGTCGCTCGACGGCCACCAGCAAAGCGTCCGGTATGCGGCGTTTGCCCCCGACGGCAGTGCCATCCTGACTGCCAGCGCTGACAACACCGCCAGAATCTGGGAGACCGTCAGCGGCAGGCTTATCGCGACGCTGTCGGGACATGCCGACTGGATACGGCGGACGGCTTTCAGCGCCGATGGAAAACGCGTGGTCACCGCGAGCCGTGACCACACGGCAAAGGTGTGGGACGCCGCCAGCGGCAAAATGCTGGCCTCGCTGGAGGGCCACAAGGAAGGCAGCTTCGTGTTCGTAGCCGCATTCAGCCCCGACGGCAGGCGCGTCGTCACTGCCAGCGCCGACAGCACCGCCAAGGTATGGGATGTGGAAACGGGCAAGAGTATTTTCTCGCTCGCGGGCCATGCGGGCTACGTGTATTCGGCCGGCTTCAGTCCTGATGGCGCGTGCGTCGTGACCGCCAGCGAAGACGGCACAGCGAAATTATGGAGCACGACGAACGGAAGTGTCCTGGCTTCTTTGGGGTCGCAGACGACAGACGCCGGCGCGACAGCGACTCGGGCGGGAAGTCCCTTGGTGGCGACGCTCGACGGCCACAAGGCCTACGTCAACACTGCGGCGTTCAGCGCCGACGGATCGCGGGCCGTCACGGCCAGTGATGATGCAACTGCGAAAGTGTGGGACGCCGCCAGTGGCAAACGGCTCCTGTCGCTTGAGGGACATAGTGCGCGCGTGGTGTGCGCCTCTTTCTCCGCCGACAGCGCGCGCGTGGTGACCGCAAGCGACGACGGAACCGCGCGCGTTTGGAACGCCGCCAGCGGCGCTTTGCTCGCGACGTTCGCGGGACACAAGGAGAAGCTCTATTGGAGCGCGTTCAGCCCTGACGACCGACGCTTGGTCACCGCAAGCGCCGATGGGAAAGCCAGAATCTGGGACGCGGCGTCGGGAAAACCCATTGTTTCGCTGGACGGGCACGGCATGGATGTCACTTACGCCAGTTTCAGTCCTGACGGCTCGCGGGTCGTCACGGCGAGCGCGGACAGCACCGCGAAAATCTGGGATGCGGCGAGTGGCCGTCTCCTGTTCACGCTCGAAGGCCATAAGGAGACGGTGAACTTCGCCACGTTCGATCCGGCCGGCATGCGGGTCTCCACGGCAAGCGAGGACAAAACGGCCAGGGTGTGGGACGCCAGCTCGGGCCGGTTGCTCCATTCGCTCAACGGACACAAGGATTGGGTGCGCTACTCCGTCTTCAGTCCTGACGGTCATCGCATTGGCACTTGCAGCAGAGATGGCACCGCAAGAGTCTGGGACGCCGCCACGGGCAGGCTCATCATGTCCCTCGAAGGACACACGGGCTATGTCAAATACATCGCGTTCGATCCCAAGGGCAGTTTCATTGTCACGGCGGGGGAGGACAGGACTGCGAAAGTGTGGGACGCCGCCAGCGGCAAGCTGCTCGCATCTCTGGAGGGACACAGCAACGAACTTGCCTCAGCGGTGTTCAGTCCGGATGGATCGCGAATCATGACCACCAGTTTTGACAAGACCGCCCGGCTTTGGGATGTGCATATCGAATCCAACTCTCCCGAGGAAATCGCCCGCTTGGTCGAGCGCCTCGTGCCGTGGCGGCTGGAGAAAGGCCGGCTGGCGCCGAGGACGCTCAACACAACGGGCACGCCCGCCACATCAGGCGCTGCGGGCACGTCGCAGAAGTAGAACTTCATTGTTCGGGCGAAGGAAACATATGACGTGCGTTAATACATGCCGTGTTCGCCAAGTCGCGTCGGGTTGGGCGATGGCCTTGATGAGTGCTGTGCTGGTGTTTTGGCAGAGCGGTTGCAAGCCCAACACCGCTGCCGCTGATCTTCCCCGGCTGGCTGTTGTCCTCGACGATGGCGGCCTGACCGATGACGGCCTGATCAAAAGACTCTGCAAAATTCCAATTCGCTTCTCCGTTGCCGTTCTTCCCGGTGAAGCCCACAGCGTCGAGTGCGCCGAGCTCGCGCACCGCGCGGGGAAAGAGGTGATGGTCCACCTGCCAATGGAACCATTGAGCAAGCCCGCCGCACTATATCTCGGCCACCACCCAATCATGTTTGGCATGACTGAAGACGAAGTGAGGGCACAGGTGCGCCAACATCTCGGCGCAGTGCCGCATTGTGTGGGTGTCAACAACCACATGGGCAGCCGTATCACGGCCAACCGCCAGCGGATGATCTGGATTCTCGAAGAGGTGAAAGCCAAATGCCTCTTTTTCGTGGACAGCCGCACCACCAAGGACACGGTAGCCTATTCCGTCGCGAAGGAGTTGGGCGTGCCCGCCGCCCAGAGGGCCATCTATCTGGACAACGACAAGAGATTCCAGGAAATCCAAACCCAATGGCAGCGTGCGATTGCCTCTGCTGGACACGATGGCCAGGTGTTGGCCATCGGTCACGTCTCTCCTGAAACAGTCGCCGCGTTGGAACAACTGGTTCCCACCGCGAAGGGCGTCGTCCAATTCGTCACCGCGGGAGAGATTGCCGGACGCCTTCGCTGACAATGTCTGTCACGGTTCCCACCGAATAGCCCTGTCCTTGAAGCCCGTGGATGAGCTGTCGCAGCTTGTCATGCACGCAGTCTGTGCGCCGGGGCGTCCCCATGTGCATCAGCACAATTGCGCCGTTCTTCCCATGCGGCTGATCCTCCCCAAAAGCCAGAATGTATTGCACCACTTCTTCAGCGGTTCTGTAGAGAGGGCTGCTCTTGTTGGCGAGCCAATCCCTTGAGTCCAGGCTCTGCTTGCCCTCCGTGGTCCACGCCACATGTTCGTATCCCAGTTCACACGCCCAGGATAGAATCTCCGCGTTCCGCTCCCCGTAAGGCGCGCGCCAGTACCGCGCCAGCTTTTGGTGTGTCAGGGCTTCATACGTTTTTTCCACGCTGCGCAATTCATTCTGTACGAACTCACGCGTCGCACTTGGCAGTGTGAAATGCCTCCGGTTGGTTTCGTAGGTCGTCAAGCGCGGATGCGAGCAGGTATGGTTTCCAATCTCGTGCCCGTCCTTGAGCATTCGCAGCACTTCCTTCGGATGCTTCTGAATGAAAGACCCCGTTACAAATATCGTGCAGCGGACACGCTCGCTTTTCAACGTGTCCAGTATCTGCGTGATGGCGTTATCCAGGTCGCCGGCATCGAATGTCAGGGCAATCCTTTTGGCATTCACATCGCCCCGCGTGATCTCGAGCAAGACGAGCGGCGGGGGAGTCGCATTCTTGTTCGGTGCCGGCGACGTGGCGGGGTTTGCCGCAAGGACGCCGCCGCACACGACCGACAGACCCAGCACCGCAAGAAGTACAGTGTCTGGAAGCACATTCATTCCATGGCTATTCACGCTTGGAAGTTGGTGCGCCGTGCTCGTTCCGTCAACCATCCATTTTGAGAATGCCCTGGCAGCCGGTCGCCTCGCGAATCCGAACGAGGATTCCACTGGCGGGTGCAACAATGTCTGCCGCAGGAGCCGGCACGCTGGACCTTTTCCTTGCTTCCGGGAGGAGCCGTAATCATCTTCTGCTGCAACGACAGAAGGAACCTTTGCTTTATGAATCAATGCATTTCGAGATGTGCCGTCATGTTGATCGCCCTCGGCGTGTTCGCCGGCCACGCAATCGCCCAGAGCGAGCATGCCCGGAAGATTGCCGCCGCGTTCGCCGGCACGGAGCATGACGCTTACGCCAAGGACATCCTCGTCGGCAAACCCGACTATGTTGTTTTCACGCCGAAGCTGAAGCGGGAGATCGTGGGCGACAAATACAACGACCATTTTCAGGTGTTCGACAAGCCGGACGGGACACTGTTTGCGGTCTGGACCCAGGCACACAAGGAGGCGGACGTTGATCAGCATATCTGTTTTTCGAAGAGCAAGGACAAGGGACTGACTTGGACCC
>JBAZIR010000166.1:0-11656 GCA_041651735.1 Verrucomicrobiia bacterium
CCTGCCGCGCCTATGACGCCGGCGAGAACTGGACGCAATCTTTCCGGCCAGCACTCCATCACGAGCGCCACGCCGAGCGCCCATTCACCGCCCATGCCGAGCGACGAGGCAAATCGGCAGACGCCAAGTTGCCAAGGCTGGTTGGCGAAATAACAGCAGCCGGTGAAAAATGAGTAGGCCAGGATGCTCAATGCCATCGAGCGCACACGGCCCAGCTTGTCGCCCAGCCACCCGAAGAGCACGCCGCCGCACGCCGCACCGAGCAGGAAGAGCGCTGTCAGATACGAAATCCACTGCGCCACCATCGCCTCCTGACCGTCGCCGATCTTCATCAGGTCTATCAGCGCGGGGCGCGCCGCGATGGGGAACAAGCCCATCTCCAAACCGTCGAACATCCAGCCCAGCAAGGCGGCGAACAAAACCAGCCATTGCGCTTTTCCAAGGGGTTTGCTTTGCGGTGTGCTCATGATGTTCCGATGATAGGTTTACGGTGGCCGTCCACGGTTGCAGCGATTGCTGCCGCGCAGTGTGGCGGTTCGAAGGAGTTTTTTCAATACTACTGCGGTTGGAGCGAACACTTTTTTGATGCCGCGTGCCGTGTGGGTCGGGTAATGTTCTCCGGCACCGGCGCAGAAGCCCAAACGAAGGAGTCGCTAGCAAGATGAGAAACATGCTGATGATTGTGGCGGGCGCAGTGATGGCGTTCGCGGTTCAAGCAGAAGATGCGTTTCGCTGGACCGAGCAGCCCGGCGGCAAACTGGAGCTGACCGAGAACAACAGGCCGGTGCTCGTGTTCAACTACGGCCTGCAACTCAAGGAGGGTGTGAAGGAACAGTTTCGCCGCGCCGACTATTTTCACCCGATCTATGACCTCGACGGTGTCATCATCACCGAGGATTTCCCGAAGGACCACTTCCATCATCGCGGTTTGTTCTGGGGCTGGCCGGAGGTCACCGTCGGCGGCAAGACCTACGACCCGTGGGCGTGCGTGGGGATGCAGCAGCGATTCAAGCGTTGGATCACGCGCGAGGCCAAGTCCGACTGCGCTGTGCTCGGTGTCGAGAACGGCTGGTTCCTTGGGGGCCAATCGGTCATCCGTGAGACGGTGGAGGCGCGAATCCATCGGTGCAACGACACGGGCCGTGCGATGGACGTAGCCATAACGCTGGAGGCCGAAAAAGAGCCGGTGAGCATGAGTGGACGTCACGTAGGCAACAAAGGCTATGGTGGTTTCACGCTACGCGTCGCGCCCCGCCGCGACCCGTCGGTTTCGCTGCCGACGGGGCGCGTTGAAAAGGACGCGATCCAGGTCAAGGCTCCATGGGCGGATTACTCTGCCAAGTTTGGCACGGGCGCCGCGGTCAGCGGTGTGGCCATTTTCGATCATCCGAAGAACCCGTGTCACCCGACGACGTGGATGACGCGTTACTACGGCGTGTTGAACCCGACGTGGCCCGCGCTTGAGACCGCCAAGCTCGAGCCCGGCAAGCCCGTGACGCTTCGCTATCGCCTTTGGATTCATCGAGGGGACTGCGCAGCGGGGAAGGTGGCGCAGGCACACGCGGAGTGGCTGGCCGCGAAGTAACAAGCATGTCGTGGGTTGCGTGAATACAGATACCGGGGAACGAACATGAGATCGTGTCTGGCGATGGTCCTGCTAATTGCAGCAGCGGTGGTTGATGCAAATGACGATGCCGATCCGCTCGCGCCATGGCGGAATGGGGTGAAGATTCGACCTGTTGCGACTCAGACGGGCCGGCACACAATACATTCCTATGTGAACACCTGTCCCGAAAGCCCTGACGGCCGTCGGGTGTTGTTCTTTTCCTCAATCACTCGCGATGCGCAACGAGGCGAACTGCGCATCCTTGAAAGAGCGACGGGAGAGGAGAAAGTGCTCGTCCGCAATGTCAACATCGAGGATGCGCATCGCGTCGCGTGCCAACAGTGGGTCTCGGGCGGTCGGCGTGTGGTGTTTCACGACGTGCGGGATGGCGAATGGCTCGTGGCGGTCGTGGATATGGAGTCGGGCAAAGAGCGCGTGCTGGCGCGGCAGCGGCAGCTTTGCTGGGGCCAGCCTCACAGCGACATCGTGCCGATCCATGGCCAGCATTGGAATCCCGGCACGCATCGCGACCTGGAGTTGCTCAATGTCGACACCGGCGGGATTCGCACGGCGGTAACGGCTGACGCAGTGCGGGCCGCATATCCAGAGTTGGTGGGCAAGCTCTTCGGCGAAAAACCGATATCGGTATTTTTCCCGATCCTCAGTCTGGACCTCAAGCGTGTGTTCTTCAAGTTGGCGTCGGTGGGCAAAGACGACTTCCGCAGTTCCAAGGCAAGCGTCCGGTTGGGCTTGGTCTGCTACGATCTGGAGAACAACCGATTCCTTTTTGCAGCCTCGAACTGGGGCCACCCCGCGTGGCATCCCGACTCCCGCACGATCGTCCAAAAAGGCAATTACCTCATCGACAGCACTACTGGCACGACGCGAAGGATACCGGGTTTGCCGGGTTTCCATGGCGACCATCCCACAGCCAGTCCCAACGGCAAACTGGTGGTGACGGATACGACGATGGAGAAATTCGGCGGCAGCGACAAGGAATGGGGTGTGGTGGTGTCGGATATTCGCGGCGGGAATCACCTCATTCTTCACCGTTTCGACAACTCGCGGGGCGCGAAATCGTGGCGGCGGTCGCATCCGCATCCCGTTTTCAGTTCCGACGGCCGGCGCATTTATTTCAACGTCAGCAGTGGTGATTGGACACAACTCCATGTAGCGGAGGCGGGTAGCAGGTAGGCGATCTTGCATCGAACTTCCATCATGAGCAGAGCATTCATGCGTGAATCCGACGACCAGCCTGAGCGCCCCCTGAGCGCGCCGCGCCCGTCAGCGTTGCCGCCGGGCGCGCA
Organism: Verrucomicrobiia bacterium; assembly: GCA_041651735.1. Classification (GTDB taxonomy): domain Bacteria; phylum Verrucomicrobiota; class Verrucomicrobiia; order CAIQCK01; family CAIQCK01; genus CAIQCK01. The sequence goes on from JBAZIR010000166.1 coordinate 2,914, forward strand.
GAACTACATCACGCCTGACGGGGCGCGGCGGTTTCAGGAGGAACTGGAACGGCTGGCACAGGAGCGGCAACGACGGTCGGCGATGCCCGAGGAGTTGCGCGAACTGAATCTCCGGATCGGCTATCTTCAACGGCTTTTGGAGTCGGCGGTCGTGACGCCTCCACCGCCGCCCGCGGAGAAGGATCAGGTGAGATTTGGGGCTGCCGTCATGGTTCGCGAGCGCAGCGGCGAGGAGTCGTGCTATCGCATCGTTGGGGTGGATGAAGTGGACATTGATCGCGGCTGGGTGAGTTGGTTGTCGCCGATTGCGAAGGCCATGCTGAACGCGCGACTGGGCGAACGCGTGCGGTTCAAGTCTCCGTCTGGCGAGCAGGAACTGATGATCGTGGCAATCAATTATGAGCAGGTGATGTAACCTGCGAGCCTGTCGCGGGAATCCCGCCCCGGAATGGCGGGCAGCGAAGCTCACCTGGCATTTCTTGCGGCGTCGCAGCAGGGACGAGCGCTTTTTCCTTCGCAAAGCACGGCAAGGGCGGTTTTAATGGCTGGCAGCGAAAGAAATCGAAACTGCGATGGCAACTACGACTCGGCTCAAGATCACAGCGGGCGATGTTTCGCTGGCGGCGACGTTGAACGACAGCGCCACGGCGAAAGAGATTGTGCGCGCACTGCCGATCGAGGCAGGTGCGAACCGCTGGGGCGATGAGATTTATTTCTCCGTCGCAGTCGTTGCCGGCGAGGAGAACCCGCAGGCGGTGGTGGCGGCAGGAGATCTTGCCTACTGGCCGCCGGGGCGCGCGTTCTGTATCTTCTTCGGGCCGACGCCCGCGAGCACGGGTGGCGAAATCCGGCCGGCAAGCGCGGTCAATGTGGTGGGGCGGGTGGTTGGCGACGCAACGCTGTTCAGGCGGGTGCGTGACGGTGATCGGGTAAAAATCGAATTGGCATGAGACGGCGAGCTTCATGGGAAATGGGAGACGCGGGTGGCTTGGGCTGGCTGGGCATGCCCACGAACGCTGTTCGCGCGTTGCTGATCGCCAATCTGGCTGTGTTTGCTCTTCAAACGCTGTTGCTGGTGACGAGCAATCTCATCCGCGGCGATGGGCTGTGGCATTTGCAGTTTGACCGTATCTTCGCGCTGAGCGGCGGTGGACTGCGTTCCGGCATGGTCTGGCAGCTCGGCACCTACATGTTTCTGCACACTGCCAACATCCTGCACATCCTCTTCAATCTTCTCGCGCTCTGGATGTTTGGACGGGACGTGGAAGAGCAGATCGGGACGCGGGGGTTTCTGCAACTTTACTTTGTCGGGGGTCTCGTGGGCGCGGTGTGCTGGCTCGCGTTCAACTGGCAGGGCCAGGGGCTGTTGCTGGGCGCGTCGGCGGGGGTGTATGCGGTTTGCATCGCTTTTGCCACGCTGGTGCCGGAGCGGATGATCACGATGCTTTTGTTCTTCGTGGTGCCGGTGACGATGAAGGCGAAGTGGTGGGCGTGGATTGCGGTCGCACTGCTGGCCTACGCTTCGGTGGCGGAGACGAATTCCGGCATCGCGCATCTGGCGCACGTTGGCGGCGCCGTGGTCGGTTATGTGTTCATCAAGTGGCTTGGATGGGGCGAGACGTCCCGATTTGTCGAGGCGCTTCGAGCTGCGGCGCGGCCTGTGACGCGTCTTTTTGAAGAGCGGCGGCGCAGGGAGAGCATGCCGCCGGAGGAGTTCATCAGCACGCAAGTGGACCCGATCCTCGACAAGATATCGCGGCAGGGAATCCACAGCCTGACGCGCGAGGAACGCCGAATTTTGCAGCAAGCCCAGGTGAAGATGAAGGAGCGCTCGCAAAGTCCGCCTCCGTCGGACCCACCACGGCAGTGAATGAAAACACCACCGCTATCGCTGCCCGATGTCATTGAACGTGCCTGCCGCAGTGCGGCCGATGTTGAACGCGCGCGGCTGAATTTCCAACGCCTGCTCGATGGCGCGCCAGACCGGGATGCGCTGGCGCAGCGACTCGATCAAAGCGGGTGGCTGCTGCCCGTGTTGGCAGTGGGTTTCGGAGCGTCACAGCCCATCGGTGACACGCTGGTGCGGCATCCTGAATATCTGGAGTGGTTGTTGACCGACGTGCAGTTCGACGAAGGGCGGTCCAAGGTGGCGTTGACACAAGACGCGAGCGCCGCTGTCGAGATCGCATTGCCGGGGATGAAGCTGAACGCGCTGCGGCGGTTCAAACAGCGCGAGATGGCGCTCATTGGCCTGCGCGACCTGGCCGGCCGCGCCAACCTTGTGCAGGTTGTAGCGGAGGTTTCCAATCTCGCCGACGTGTGCCTGAAAGAGGTGCTGGCGATTCATTGGCCGGAACTGACCGCGAAATATGGGGAGCCGTCAAATCGCGATTTCGCGATCATCGCCCTGGGCAAACTCGGCGGCCGGGAGTTGAACTATAGCAGCGACATTGACCTGATGTTTCTCTACGGCGCGGACGGCGACACGATGCGCGACGGCCGCCGCACGATGTCCAATGAGCAGTTCTTCACCAAGCTTGCGGAGATGATTGTCGCCTCCGTGAGTGCGCGCACGACGGAGGGCGACCTGTTCCGTGTGGATATGCGGCTGCGGCCCGAGGGCAACGCCGGCGCGCTGGTCCGCACCGTGGAGAGTTGCGAGGACTACTACGCGAGCCGTGGCGAGACGTGGGAGCGGATGATGCTCATCAAGGCCCGCTGCTGCGCCGGCAGCGCGCATCTAGTGGAGGAGTTTCTTGAGACGATTCATCCATTCCGGTTTCCGCGTTACATCAGTGAGGAGGTGCTCGGCGAGATTGCGTTGATCAAGCAGCGCATCGAACGCGAGATCGTCGGCGACGCGAGACTGACGCGGCACGTGAAGCTTGGCGTCGGCGGCATCCGCGAAATCGAGTTCGTCGCGCAGACGCTGCAACTGCTCCACGCCGGCCGCAGCCCGTTTCTACAGACGGCAAACACGCTTGAAGCGCTCCAGAAACTGAGCGAATACGGCCAACTGCCGCATGACGAGGTGAGCGACTTGAGCGCTGCCTATCATTTCCTTCGCACCGTCGAACATCGTCTGCAAATGGAGGCGGGGCTGCAAACACATACCATTCCAACTGACCGGACGGCTGTATTGCGTCTGGCGCGCTCGCTGGGATTTGAAACAGTCCTCGAGTTTGAGAAAAAACTGTCCACCCATACCCGGCGTGTCCGCCAGGTGTATGATCGCCTGCTGGGCGCTCCGCGAAACGAGGCCCGTGCGCGCTGGCGCAAGATGTTCGGGGACGAAGCGCGGCAGGCTGAGTTTGTAGGGGCGCTGGCGGTTGCGGGTTTTCATAAACCCGACGCGGCCGCGAAGATCCTCTACCAGATGGCGCGTGGACCCGACCATGTCCATATCTCCGCGCGCACCGGCGCGCTGTTTTCGCGGATCCTGCCGGAAATTCTTCGGGTGGTGAACCCGCGCTCCATTGCGGAGCATCAGGCCGAAGGTGGCGGCACGACGGTCGCGGGCCTGGCGCAGCCGGATGAGGCGCTGAAACAACTCCAGCGGTTTGCGGAGAGCTACGGTTCGCGCGCGATGCTCTTCGAGATGCTCGCGTCGAATCCGAAGATTCTCGACCTGTTGCTGAGGCTCTTCGACAACAGCCGGTTTCTGGCGGATGTCGTCGTGCGGCGGCCGGAGTTGTTTGAAGAGGTGACACGTCCCGACATCGTCCGGCGCTACAAAACGCGCGCTGATGTGCTGGAAGAACTGCGCGGCACGCGCGGCCGGCGCAAACCGGAGGACTGGATTCGTATCTACAAACGCGCCGAGTTGTTGCGCTGTGGGGTGCGCGATGTGCTCGGTCTCAGCGATCTGGAAAAAGTCCACGATGAGCAGTCGACGTTGGCGGAGGCTTGCGTGGATTTCGCGCTGGCGGCGTGCCTGAAGGAGATGAAGACGCCGCGCCTGCGGTTCGCAATCATCGGTGTGGGCAAGTTCGGCGGCCACGAGCTGAGTTATGGCGGTGATCTTGACGTGCTTTTCATCACACAGGGTGGAGTGAAGGGGACGAATGCCGCCGTCGCGCTGGCGAAACGGCTGATCGAATTCATGGGCCGCCAGACCGACGAAGGCTCCGTCTATGCGCTCGACGCGCGATTGCGGCCGGATGGCGACAAGGGCGTGCTGGCGCAATCCCTCGATGTCTATGCGGCCTATTACGAAAAGCGGGCGTTGTTGTGGGAGCGGCAAGCGCTGACGAAGGCGAGGTTCATTGCCGGTGATGCCGCGCTCGGACGGCAGTTTCAGCGGTTTGTGGAGAAGGCCATCTATTCGCGGGCGTTGACGGACGCGGAACTGGCCGAGATCGCGCGGATGCGGACGCGCGTTGAGCGTGAACGCAGCGACGCGAAGCAGATGGAGCTGAACCTCAAGACCGGCGCGGGCGGAATTATCGAGGTCGAGTTCATCGTGCAGGCGCTCCAGTTGCGGCACGGTGCGGCGCATCCGGCGGTTCGTCGGCCGCATACGCTGGAGGCGCTTGGCGAATTGGGGAAGATCGGCGCGCTTACGGAGGAGGAGGTGCGCCACCTGCGCGAAGACTACATGGTGCAACGCCGCATTGAACTGGTGCTGCGGCGTCTTCAGAACACCTCCTCGTCGTGCCTGCCTGCGGTGCCGGAAGAACAAGCGGCCATGGCATGCCGTCTGGGCGCTGCATCATTGGAAGAATTCTGGAAGATCTATCGCGCGGCGCGACAGCGAGTGCGGGCGCTTTACCAGAAGGTGTTTGGCGTCAACTGAGCAAGGCTCACTGCGGCGACTCGGGTTCTGCCTGCGCCAGTTCTGTCAGCTTGGCGATGGCTGCCTGTGCGGCGCGTGTTTCGGCTTCCTTCTTGCTCTGGCCGGCGCCGCGTCCGAGTTCCTTGCCGTCAAACTCGACGACCGACTCAAAACGCTTCGCGTGATCAGGTCCACTCTGGTTTGTGATGCGATAGAGCGGGTTCCTGCCGTGGCGCTCCTGAATCATCTCCTGCAACATGCCCTTGGGATTGTCGCTGTCAGGGCCGGCTTCCAGCTGGCTCAATTCCGGTTGGAGTTGAGCGAGCACAAACCGCCGGGCCGCTGCGAAGTCGCCATCGAGATAGATCGCCCCCACGACCGACTCGAAAGCGTCCGCGAGGTTCGAGGCGCGCGACCGGCCGCCACTGGCCTCTTCGCCCTTACCCAAATGAAGATAATCTCCCAGCGACAACACGCGGGCCAGATGGCACAGCATGTGACGGTTGGCAAATCGAGCGCGCAGCTTGGTTAATTCGCCTTCGTTCGCGATGGGAAAACGTTCGTAAACAACCTCTGTCAGCGCAAGTTGAAGGACCGCGTCACCGAAGAATTCCAGCCGTTGATTGTCAGTGGTGGGCTTGGGCACGGCAGAATGGTTCGGGACGCTCTCGTGGAGCACCGAACGATGTGTGAGCGCCTCGCTCAACAGTTCAATCCGCCGGAACTGATGACCGAGGCGTTCCTCAAGCTGCTTGAGGTCGGCCACGGACTCAAGCTATCGCATGGCCCCCGCAATGCCAAGCGAAGAAATCCTGACGATGTCGAAGTTCGGGCGCCATAAAGAGCGGGGTGGGGGAGACATGCCGGAATGCCCCGCGCTCCAAGCCGTTACTTCGCTCTCGGATGAAATTGGTAATGCACGCTCTTGAGGCGGTGGCTGTCCACGTGGGTGTAAATCTGCGTTGTGGAAATGTCGGCGTGACCCAGCATTTCCTGAATCACGCGAAGGTCGGCGCCGTTTTCCAGAAGGTGCGTGGCAAAACTGTGCCGCAGCATATGCGGGCTGACATGCTTGGCGATGCCTGCTCGCTTGGCGCAGATGTCCACGAGTTTCCACAAGGTTACGCGGCTCAGTTGCCGGCCGCGGTTGCTCAAGAACACGGCGCTGGGTGTGTGGGGCCGCACCAGCTTCGGACGCATCCGGTCCAGATACAGTTTCAGGCGTTCCAACGCCTGTCGACCGATCGGAACGATGCGCTCCTTGTTGCCCTTGCCAATCACACGCAGGAAGCCGGACTCGAAATTGATGTTCTCCAACTTCAGCGAAGCCAGTTCAGACGCGCGCAACCCGCTGGCATACATGACTTCGAGGATCGCCTGGTCGCGCACCGCACGCGGATCGTCGCCTGTCGGCAGTTGAAGCAGCTTATCCACGTCCATCACCGAGAGCGACTTGGGCAGCGCCTTGAATTTGCGGGGGCGGTCGATGAGTTCGGCCACATTGGACGGCACGAAACGGTTGGCGTAGAGAAAGCGGAAGAAGACGCGGATGGCAGCCAATTCCAGCAGGATCGAGTTGAGGGCCATCTCCCGCTTGCGTTGGTAGAGCAAATAGTCGGTGATGTGCTGTGGCACAACCTCGCCCCATCGGGACACGTTGCGACCCTGCAGGTAGCCGGCGAACTGCGTCAGCATCCGACGGTAAGTATCCTGCGTATTCTTGGCGTGCCCGCGCTCCAAGGTTACGTGGGTGATGAATTCGTCTATGAGCGCCTGCATGAAAAGTGAAGAGTTGTGAATGAAGAGTTAAGAGTGTCTGCGACTCTTCACTGCTTGCTCTCCACTCTTAACTGATCAATTCAGTCCCGGTGATCCGCCGATATGCCTCAAGATACTTCTCACTCGTCTTGGCAACGATTTCCGCGGGCAATACCGGTCCCGGCGGTGTTTTGTTCCAATCGAGCGTTTCGAGATAGTCCCGCACGAACTGTTTGTCGAAACTTGGCTGGCCGCGGCCGGGTTGGTATTCACTTGCCGGCCAGAAGCGCGAGCTGTCCGGCGTCAGCACTTCGTCGATGAGAATCACTTCTCCGTCCGGCAGCAGGCCGAACTCGAATTTCGTGTCGGCGATGATGATCCCGCGCTCGCGCGCAAAGGCGCGCGCCCACTTGTAGATGGCCAGCGAGGCGTCATGCACACGCGTGGCGAGCGCCTCGCCCAGAACCTTGGCCGCCTGCCTCTGGCTGATATTGATGTCGTGACCGCTCTCTGCCTTCGTGGATGGCGTGAAAATCGGCTCGGGCAACTCTGACGATTCGAGCAGACCGGAGGGCAGCTTGACACCGCAGACGCTCTGGCTCTGCTTGTATTCCTTCCAGCCGGAGCCGGCGAGGTAACCGCGCACGATGCATTCCACCGCCAGCGGTTTGCATTTCCGGACGATCATGGCGCGCCCTTCAAGTTGCTGGCGATACGACTGCAACTCGGGGGGGAAGCCGGCGAACTCGGTCGTCAGGACGTGATTGGGGATGATATGAGCGATCTTTTCAAACCAAAACTTCGAGATGGACGTGAGAACACGCCCCTTGAGTGGAATGCCTGTGGGCATGATCACGTCGAAGGCCGAGATGCGGTCGGTGGCGAGAAACAGCAGCCGGTCGCCGAGGTCAAAAATCTCGCGGACCTTGCCGCTGCGGAGTTTCTTCAGACCGCGGATATTGATGGTCAGGAGGGTCTCGCTTGGGTTTGTCATGGCGGCAAGATTCTAGCGATGAATCGTGAAACGGGAAGCGCAAAACGCAAGGAAGGGCGGTGGTCTTTCTGTGCGCGAGGTTCGCAGAGCTGGGGAAGTTACTGGGGGGCGCTGCCGGAGCGGGTGAAGGTATTGATGATCTGGATGCCGGCCTGGTTGGCGGCATCCACGACAGAGATGATGACGTCGAGTGTGGTTTTCTGGTCGGCGCGCATTTCCACGACGATATTCGGATTTTGAAGCTTCGCGGCGCGCAGCCGCTCGATGAGCTGGTCAGCGGCCACGGGCTGCGCGTTGAGAAACATCTTGCCGTCGGGTGAAACAGTAAGCACCAAGCCTTGTTCGCGTTTGACCTCCTTGCCAGTCTTGGACTTCGGCAGAGTGATCTGGACGGCCGGCTGGCGCATGAAGGTCGTGGTGACCAGCAGGAAGATCAGCAACACCACCAGGATGTCGATGAGCGCGACGATGATGATCGTCGGGGGGCGGCGGTGTTTGGAGTAGAACTTCATGGAAGATCGAAGCCGGGGAGGCGGACTACTGGATGCTGACGGAACGCGAGCCCGGCCGGTGGTTGGCGTCGCCGTTGATTTCGCGATAGAGCTTGCTCAACAGGTCGCTCAACATGCTTTCCATCTCCACAATCATGCGCTCGATTTTGCGGTTGAAGTAGCTCCAGCCTATGAGCGCGACGATGGCCACGAGCAGGCCGAAGAAAGTGCAGTTCAGAGCCTGGCTGATGCCAACGCCCATCATGTTCGTGCTGCCGTCGGCCGTCACTTGACCGATGCTGATGAAGAGTTCCTTCAAGCCGCCGATGGTGCCGAGCAGGCCAAGGAGGGGCGAAATGCCGACGACCACCTCCAGAGAGATGAGGCCGTGTTCGAGTTTCACCGCTTCGCTGCGGGCGCGCGTTTGGACAGCGTCGATGTTCTGGGTATGTGGCCAGTCGAGATGGTTAAGGGCGACGCGGACGATGGCTCCGAGGGCGGTGGTGTCGTTGTCAGCGAGCACGGAGAGACGGTCGGCGTTTTCGCCTGGCCGGAGCTTTTCAATTGCGGCGGCGAGGGCGGGACTCATGACATGTTTGCGGCGCAAGGCCAGGCTGCGTTCAATGATGACGGCCAGGGCGACAACCGATGCGATGCAGAGCGGCACCATGACGGGGCCGCCCTCGCGGAAGAAACTGATCAACCAACTCCACATGTTCTACCTTT
>JBAZIR010000167.1:0-11631 GCA_041651735.1 Verrucomicrobiia bacterium
GTCACCACCTCACTGATTTCATCCGCTTTCAGCGCGAAAGCGGCCTTGTCAAACTCCGCCACCATCTGCCCCTTGGCAAAAAACTCCAAGTCGCCGCCCTTTTGCTTGCTCGGACAGTCACTCAGCTCGGCGGCCACTTTGGCAAAATCCTCCTTGCCGGTCGTCACGCGCTCACGAGCCTTGTCAATCGCAGCCCGCTTGGCCTTCTTCACGTCCTCGCTGGCGTCCGGCGGCACCGTCACAAGAATGTGACTGGCACGAATTTGCGCCGGCTTTGAAAAATAGTCCGGATGCTCATCGTAAAAAGCTTTGATCTGGTCGTCGCCAATCTTGACCTTGCCTGCGAACTCCGTCTCCACAAATGTCTGCACTGTCAGCATTTGCCGAACGTCCGTGCGCAGTTGCTCGGCGGTGCGCCCTACTTTCTTAAGTTGCTCTTCAAACGCTTTCGGGTCCGGGAAGTTGGCTTTGATCTGAGCGATCTGCTCATCCACTTTCTTCTCCACATCGGGCACCTGGGTCTTGCTGGCAGCTTGGATCAGCAACTCCTGGTCAACCAGTTTGCCCAGCACCTGTCGCTCGTAACCGAGCAATTGCTCCGGCGTCAATTGTGTGCCCCGTTGCGCCAAATTCCGCAGATCACCGGCCATCACGTCATCGAGTTGACGCCGCGTAATTGCCTTGTCGTTGACCTTGGCCACGGCCTCATCCGGATTGTGCGTCGCCACGGCCGGTGCCGCAGGCTGGTTTTGCGCAAGAACAACCGTGCCGGCCAACCCGCAGGCGACCGTAAGAATCTGCTTCCATGTCTTCGATGTCATTGGTTCCTTTTGGTTTCAACGCCGCCACAAGCCGGCGAAAGTCGAAAACGCTACGCTGCGCCACGCGCCAGCGCAAGCGATAATGCCGCCTGCCGCTTTTTTTCTAGACGCCACTCACGCGTGTGGTAGCTTGGCGTCGTGAGCGAAGCCCTGACCCATCAGCAACGGCGCATTCTGGATTTCATTCACGACTGCACACGCCGCTGCGGACGTCCGCCAACGGTGCGCGAGATTTGCACTCACTTCGGTTTCCGCTCCACCGGCACGGCGCGCGACCACCTCCGGGCGCTTCGCGCCAAGGGCGCGCTGGAACATCGCGCCCGCGAGGCGCGCGGCCTGCACCCGACACGGCCGGTTCATGCCTTGCCGCTTCTCGGCGTCGTCGCCGCCGGCCAACCCGTGATGTCCGACGAAAACATCGAAGGATTCATCAACCTCTCGGCCCCTTTTCAAGGCCAGCGCAGCGGTCGCACGTTTTGCTTGCGTGTGCACGGCGATTCGATGGTTGGCGACGGTATATTCGAAGGCGACATTGGTGTCGTGCGGTCACAGCCGACGGCAGTGTCCGGTGATCTTGTGGTCGCGCTGGTGGATAACGAGGCCACCATGAAACGTCTGGTTCAACGCGGCGGGCACAAGTGGCTCGAAGCCGCCAACCCGAAATACAAACCGATTCCTGTCACGGAGACCGCGCGCGTCATTGGTCGCGTCATCGGCATTCTTCGAAGCTACGAAGGAACCATCAACATCGTCCCGCCCTGAACTCACGGCGCAAAAGCGGCCGCAAGCCGATGATTCACCCTGCCGGCCGCCAACTCGCATCTCATTCCCTCGCCGCGCGGTTCACGGCCGCAAAGTTTCGATTGCGTTCCGATTATCAGCCGCTATAGTGCGCGCTGTGCGGCGGAACCAATTGCTTTCACTTGCGCGTCGGCTTCTCAGCCATCCCTCCGCGCCATTCCACGAAGAGCGTGTGGCGCAGTTCATCCGAGAGTTCGCCATCGCGCGAGACCTGCGCGTGCGTTCGGACAAGTTTGGCAATTTAATCGTCTGTTATCGCCGTGGCCGCGGCCACCGTCCGGTTGCGTTCGTGGCGCACATGGATCACCCCGGCTTTGAAGTAACTGAAGATGCTGTGGGCGGGTTTGTCATGACGCGGTTCCTCGGCAATGTGCCGCGGCAGTACTTCCGGCCGGGTGGACGAGTGCGGCTCTTCGGCGTGGACGGCGAACGGCGCGCCACGATCTGGTCCGTGCCGGATGTGGATTGGGCGAAGGAAAAATTGGTCCGGCTGCGGCTGAAGGGCGCGGCCCGTCGTGGCGACTTCGGCATGTGGGACCTGCCCCCCGTAAAAACCAACCATCGCCTGATCTGGTCGCGCGCGTGCGACGATCTCGCGGGCTGCCTGGTGTTGCTTGGCATGCTGGATGACCTGGTTCAATCGCGCGTTCCAGGCACGGCTTATGCGGTGTTTACGCGCGCCGAGGAAGCCGGCTTCCACGGCGCGATGGGCTTGATGGAATCACGTCTGATCCCACGATCGGCGGTCGTGGTCAGCGTCGAAAGCAGCAAGGAACTGCCTCATGCGCCCATGGGCCAGGGACCGATCATCCGCGTTGGAGACCGTGCGACGACGTTTGACGCGCGCGTGACCATGTTTCTGGAAGAAGTGGCGGCACGCGTGGCACGGGCAGACCGGCGGTTCGTGTTCCAGCGCAAGCTCATGGACGGCGGCACCTGCGAGAGCACGGTGTATTGTCACCACGGCTACCACGCAGGCGGCGTCTGTCTGTCAATGGGCAACTACCACAACCTCGGTCCCGGCGAGCACATCCGCGAAGAATACGTGGATGCCGGTGACGTGCAAAAGACCGTGCAGTTCTTCATCGAAGTCGTGCGCCGCTCCAACGACTATGGACGCGCCATGCGTCTTCTGAAACAGCGGATGGATATGCTGTTCGAGCGAGGCCGCCGGCAACTGCTGCAAACCGCCGCGACCATGCGTCTGCCCGCTCCCCAACCGGGAGTTTTCACCGAGCCGGAGTAGTTGGGAAGTGGTGGGGCGGCTGGGACTCGAACCCAGGACCTACGGCTTAAAAGGCCGCAGCTCTACCAGCTGAGCTACCGCCCCACGGAAATCACGATCCATTGGGGGCGGGCACTCTGCCAGTGACACCGCGCCTTGTCAAAAAATTTCCCTTCGTCTGCGGCCTTTAAATATGAAGGGGACGCCCGTATCACCCTCCTGTGCCATGACAGCAGGCTGGCGGCTTGGACCCACAGCCGAAATTCCACAGGGATGACTACCCCCGAGCCACCGCCGGCAGCGTGAAATAAAAGGCCGCGCCTTTGCCAAGTGTGGACTCCGCCCACACCCGGCCGCCATGCCGCCGGATCATGCGTTGCACCAGCGCCAACCCACCGCCAATGCCCTCGTACTCATTCACGCCATGCAACCGTTGAAACACACCAAACAGTTTGTGCGCATACTTCATGTCAAAGCCCACGCCATTGTCTTTCACACAATAGACAATCTCACCTTCCTCAACCCGGCTTACGATCTCGATCTCAGCCACGGATTGTGTGCGCGTGTATTTGATGGCGTTGGAGATGAGCTCGGTCCATACGCGCTGGAGCATAGCCGGGTCGCCAGACACGGGAGGCAGCGGATGCAGTTTCAGTTGAAGTTTGCGCTCCGATGCCCGGGCAGCGAACTCGTCAAACACGCCTTTCGCCAACACCGTCATATCAACCTCCACGGACTGCACGAACGTGCGGTCCACTCGCGTGAACTCGAGCAAAGCGTCGATCAACCGGCCCATGCGTTTGCTTTCAGCACAGATGACACCGAGGGTGCGCAGACCCTCCTCGTCAAGCTGTTGCGTGTGCTTCGCGGTCAAGCCGGAACCGAAGCCGTCAATGGCTCGCAGCGGCGCACGCAAATCATGCGCCACGCTGTAGGAGAACTCTTCCAGCTCCTTGTTGGATGCCTGTAGCTCAGCCGTGCGTTCGATCACGCGCTGCTCCAGTTCGGAGTTGAGCTTGCGGATTTCCTCCTCCGCCCGTTTCTGTTCCGTGAGGTCACTGAAGCTGCACAGAACCCAGGGTTCACCATGAATGGCCAGGATTTCTGCCGACGACAGGCCCGGGGCAATCTCACCGCTTTTCTTTCGAAAGGGAAACTCCATGTCCCGGATGGATCTGTTCTGGAGCAACTTGTTGAGAAAGACTGTCCGATCTGCGTCCCAGACCCAAATACGCAGTTCGAGCGTGGTTTTCCCGGTAACCTCGGCGCGTTGATAACCGGTGATGTTCAGAAAACCTTGGTTGACCTCAAGGATCTTCCCATCGTAAAGGCGCGTGAGGATAATTGCATGGGCGGACGAATTGAATGCCTTGGAATATTTTTCCTCTTGGGCCTGAAGATCGAGGTTCAGACGGCTGTTGACCAGGAGCACCAAACCGAAAGCGAGCAGGATCAGCAGCAATTGATACGACATCAGGAACAGGGCTTCAACCACACCGGAAGTAAAAAAATTATCGGTGGTTAGTGGGCGGGAAAGGAGAGCCGCTATGCGCGCAAGACCGACCAGAGTGAAGGCGCCGAACACCAAGCCCACACCTCGCGTGATTCGGCGCAAATTAGGATTCACGCGATGCAACATCAGCCACATACACTGAAGGGTAATCAGGGACAACGCCGCGGAAATATTCAGGGTGCGCGCGGTCAAGTCCGGTTGCACCAGGCAATAATAGGAATGAACCACAACAAAGACCGCGACCAGTGCGTAGTTGTGCCATTGCCTTCCGATGTGGCCTACAAATCGCCCCAAGCCTACATAACCCAGGAGCGCACCTGTAATCACCAAGGTATTGGACAGGATCACGGACGCCCAATCGGGAACATGCCCCCGTAATCCGATCAGCAAAGCCGCCGCCAACTGGAGCACAAAGTCCCCCAGCAAATATGACAACCCATCGTAGCGGTTCCGGTATTGCCGCCATAGGAAGGCCATGACAAACGAACACATCAGCCCGGTGGCCAAGTGACTGAAGACGATGGTCCGTATATCGAGAATGTTCATAAGTAAACGCGTCGATGCATCGGGTCCAACATGCCATCAACGACCTCTTCGGGCCAGTCGCATTGCAAAAGAGGAAGCAATGCCCCCTAAATTACGTGCCAGTCATGTGTTATTGCCTCCGCGGCAGAAGTCTGTATGCTGGTCCCGCGTTCGATTGGAGAATTAAAACCGTGCTAGCTGTCACCAGCTTTGGAACCTTGGATTGGGCGATTTTGATCGTCTATTTCGTCGGCATCACGGCGTTTGGCCTCTGGCTGGCGCGGCGAACGCACAGCAGCAACAGCTATTTCCTCGGCGACCGCAAGCTGCCGTGGTGGGTCATGATCGGGCAGGCGTTCGGGACGGGCACGCACGCTGAACAACCGGTGGCGCAGGCGGGCGCGACGTTCGGCATGGGGTTCGCCACGATCTGGTTCCAATGGAAAAACATGCTCATCACGCCGCTCTACTGGCTGATGGCGCCGTGGTATCGGCGCAGCGAACGCACGACCATCGCCGAGATGATCGAAGACCGCTATGGCCGCAAGCTCGCGTTTGCCTACACTCTCTTTGCCATCACCTACTTCGTTTTTGACCAAGGCGTGATGCTCAAGGGCGCCGGCAAGGTCATCTCCGTGGCCACCGGCGGCGAGATGATTTCCCCCAACGGCGTTGTGTTCGCGATGACCGTGGCATTCGTGCTCTACAGTTTCTTTGGCGGACTGGTGGCGGCGGCTTACACGGACTTCGTGCAGAGCTTCCTCATCATCGGGTTGTCCTTCATGCTGATCCCGCTCGGCCTGCATGAAGTGGGCGGCTTCACAGCGATGCGGAAGGCGCTGCCGGAAAACTTTTTTCAACTCTACAGCGATGCCAGCGGCATGACCGTATTCACCATCGCCATGCTCGCCCTCAACGGCTTCGTCGGCATCACGGCCCAGCCGCATGTCCTCTCGCTCTGCGCCACCGGCTCCACCGAGCGCGCAGGACGCGTTGGGCACACTTACGGTGCGATGACGAAACGCTTCTGTACCATCGGATGGGCACTCACTGGCCTCATCGCTGCCACCCTCGCGATCCAGCACGGCGCAAAACTGCCCGATGCCGAACACGCCTTCGGCTACGCCTGCCGCGAACTGCTTGGCCCCGGCCTTGTCGGCCTCATGGTTGCCTGCGTCCTTGCCGCCAACATGTCCGCCTGCTCCAACCTCATGGTCAACAGCGGCGCGCTATTCACCCGCAACGTCTGGCTCCGCTACATTCGCCCGGCCGCTGACGACCGCGAGTTGCTCTGGGTCGGACGCCTCAGCAGTCTGGCACTGACCAGTTCCGCCATCCTGTTTGCGCTCGTCGTAGACAACATTCTCCACGCCTTCCTGCTCAGCGAAACCGTCGCGGCCCTCTTCGGCGTCATGTTCCTCGGCGGCATCCTCTGGCGTCGCGCCAATCGAGTGGGCGCGGCGGCGGCCACGATCGTGGCGTTTGCCAGTTACTATGGCGCTCTCTACCTCACTACCTGCGCGCCCGGCACCACCGCCAAACCAACCGACCTCTCCACGGCCTTCGCTGCCCTCGCCTCTTGCGACAATCTCTGGACGCATCTTCACACCGGCCAGTGGATGCTCGTCTATAAATGGCTGCCCGGTCCGTTCGGCTTCGCCATGCTCTTAAGCTTCTCCACGCTCATTCTCGTCAGCCTGCTCACCCGGCCCGAGGACGCCGCGCGCATGGACGTGTTCTTCGACCGGATGCGCCGATCCACCGACATGGAGACCGTGCCGACTGGCCAGCCCAAACCTCTCGCCGCCGACCGCGGCGAAGAACTGCTCTTGCTCGATGTCGGCTCGTGGTTCACCGCCGCGCGCTGGCGCGGATTCCCCGGCCGTTACCGCGAAGACCTCATCGGCTTCGGCCTCGCGTGGCTCACTGTCGGAGTGATGGTCCTGCTGGCATGGGGCGTTATGCAGATTGGAAGGTAGCCACTCTCCTTCCATCTTGAATTTCAGCCCGCACATCGTCATTTTCCCTGCCACAACCCAATCATGCTAACTGACAACATTCTGAGTCTCATCGGCAACACGCCGCTGCTTCAACTGAAAGGCGAGCGCGTGTTCGCCAAGGCGGAGTTCTTGAATCCCGGTGGCAGCATCAAGGATCGTATTGCGCTGGCCATGCTCGAAGGCGCGGAGCGCGACGGGCGATTGAAACCCGACTCGATCGTTGTCGAACCCACTTCGGGGAATACCGGCATTGGCGTGGCGCTGGTCGGCCGCTTGAAGGGCTACCAAGTCCGCATCGTGATGCCTGAAGGCATGAGCATCGAGCGCCGCAAACTCATCAAGGCCCTCGGCGCGGAACTGGTGCTCACACCGGACAAGGAAGGCATCGGCGGCGCAGTGCGTCGCGTGCGCGAGATGGCCGCCGAAGACCCGCGCGTGTTTGTGCCGCAGCAGTTTGAGAACCCAGACAACCCGCGCGTCCACTACGAGGAAACCGCGCACGAACTCTGGCGGCAACTCAGCGGCGACATCGCCGCGTTCGTCGCCGGTGTAGGCAGCGGCGGTACATTGCAAGGCGTCGGCAAGTTCCTGAAGGAACACAAGCCGGACGTGAAGGTGGTCGCCGTCGAGCCAAAGAACGTGTCCGCGTTGCTCGGCCACGAGCCGGGCCTGCATCAGATTCAAGGCATCGGCGACGGCTTCGTGCCGGCGGTCCTCGACGTGAAGATGATTGACCAGGTCCTTGAGGTTTCCGACGACGACGCCATTGAGACCACGCGTCAACTCGGCCGCGACCACGGCTTGCTCGTGGGCATTTCTTCCGGCGCCAACGTTTGGGCCGCGCGCCAGTTGGCGAAACAGATCTCCGGCAACATCGCCACCGTCCTCCCGGACCGCGCCGAACGCTACTTCAGCACCGCCCTGCTGTAGAGCGTTTCGCGCCGCCGCGTCAGGTGGCGACAGATAGCGGGGTAGCGCGGGCAGACATGAAAGCTGCCGGCATCTGTCCTCTGTAAAGTGGCTCCACGGCGTCTCACCCTACCTATCTCGACCGTCCTACTTCGCCTGATTGGCGCCTTTGACCCGCATGCGGATCGAGTAGAGACCCTTGCTGGCGGTGATGAAGAGCGTGCGCTTGTCCTTGCCGCCAAAACAGACGTTCGCCGACCACTTCTCCGGCACATCAATCTGCTCGATCTGCTTGCCCGTGCGGTCGAAAACGGTAACGCCCTTGCCGGTAATGTAGATGTTGCCCTCGTCGTCGAGCGTCATGCCGTCAGAGCCAGCGGCGAAGAGCAGCTTCTTGTTCTTCAGCGAGCCGTCGGGCTGAATGTCATAGCGGTAGGTTTTTTTGTCGCGGATGTCGGCGACATAGAGCGTTTTGCCGTCCGGGGTGCCGATGATGCCATTGGGCTGGACAAGGTCGGTGGTCACGCGCCGCAAGGTCTTGCGGTCGGGCGTAAGGAAATAGACCTGCTGGCTGTCCTGCTGCATCGTGTCGCGGTTCCACCACGGGCGCTTGTAGAACGGGTCGGTCAGATACATGCCGCCGTCGGGCCGCACCCAGACGTCGTTGGGACCATTGAGAAGCTCCCCTTTGTAGTTCTTCACGAGCACGGTCACGGTGCCGTCCGGCGCAATGCTCCACAGCTCGTTCTTCTCGTCGGCGCAGGAGATGATGTTGCCGTGCGCGTCGAAACACATACCGTTGGAGCGCCCTGCCGGCTGCATGAAAGTGGAGAGCTTGCCATCCACGCTCCACTTCATGATCCGGTCGTTAGGCTGGTCGGTGAAGAAGACGTTGCCGGCGTTGTCGCAAGTGGGTCCTTCGGTGAACGCAAAGTAACCCGCAACCTTGATCACTCTCGCCCCTGGAGCGATGACGCTCTCCGCTCCGTAGAGAGGTAACGCCGCGATCAACCCCGCGCCAAGCATTGCCAACAGAAGTCTCGTTTTCATCGTTGTCTCCTCGATTGCACGAACCGCCGGCCGGCCAATCGCCCTGCCAAGGCGACGATACCGCTCAGACCGTCCGTGTCAATCCAGCTCATTACGGCGGTGGGATTATATCTGTTATGCTAGACCGCGTGCTGAGTGTCGTGGTATTTGTGGCGTTGTACGGTTTCGCATCAAACCAGCATGAGCAACATCTCGCGTCGTGATTTCCTGAAGAGCGCAGGCACCGCGCTTGGTTTTCCCTTCATCATCCCATCCTCCGCACTCGGCTTGAATGGTTCGGTTGCGCCCAGCGGTCGCATTACGATGGGCTTCATCGGCGTCGGCGGCCAGGGCGGCGGTCATCTGCTGGGCGGCGCGTGGACTTACATCCCCGGCGGCTACAGCGCGCGTCCGGACGTGCAGGTGCTTGCCGTGTGCGACGTTCGACGTGAACGCCGCGAGAACGCAACCCGTCGCGTGAACGAGAACTACGCGCAGATGCCCGGTCGTGGCGGCGGCAAGCCGTGCGAAGCGTATGTAGACTTTCGCCGCGTGCTTGAGCGGGGCGATATTGACGCCGTGCTCATTGCCTCGCCAGCTCACTGGCACGCTATCATGGCCATTATGGCGGCTGAGGCGGGCAAGGACATCTACTGCGAAAAACCCACGGCTTGCACCATTCATGAAGCGCAGGCGGTCGCGGCAGCCGTGCGGCGCTACGGGCGCGTCTATCAGGCTGGCACGCAGCAACGCAGCGAATACGGCGGCAAGTTCCGCCGCGCGTGCGAGCTTGTCCGCAGCGGACGCATCGGACGACTGAAGGAGATTTACGCCTGGCGCGACGGCGGCGCGATCAGATGGCCGTCGCGTTTCGGCGCGGGCGGGCCGGTGCCCGACGGATTGGATTGGGACCTTTACCTCGGCCCCGCGCCGTGGCTCCCCTACGATGGCAACGCCGGCTCCCACCGCTTCGACATCGGCGAACTCAACTGGGGCCAGCACCACTACGACATCGTTCAATGGGCCGCCAACGCGGACGAAACCGGCCCGGTGGAGTTGTTCATGGACGAAGGCCGCACCGCCTACCGCTACGCCAGCGGCGTGACGGTGTTTGGCAAGCCCTATCCCGGCGAGAAGGTTGGCGGCAACGGCGGCGCGTGTTTCATCGGCACGAACGGCCGCATCGCCGTGGACCGTGACAATCTCGTTTCCGACCCGTCCGACATCGTGCGGGAACCGCTCCGCCCCGATGAAACGCGCCTTTACCACAGTGACAGCCATTCGGGAAACTTCCTGGAATGTGTTCGCACCCGCCAGCGCACCATCTGCCACGAAGGCATCGCCCATCGCTCGGCGAGCGCGCTGCTGCTCGGCGGCATCGAGAAACAGTTGCAGCGCCCGCTGAAGTGGGACCCGCAACGCGAACAGTTTGTCGGCGACGACGAAGCCAACCGCATGCTCTCCATCGCCCAGCGCCCGCCGTGGCACATTTGAGGAAACCATGAGACTTTTCCTCCTCATCGCCGCCGCTCTCGTCGTTTCCCAGTCGCCGCTGTCCGCTGCTGACGCGACTGAGGAACAACAGATTGCCATCCTGCAATCGGCTGCCTCGCCACAACAGAAGGACGCCGCTTGCGCACAACTCAAACGCATCGGCACCGCGCGCTCCGTGTCCGCGCTGGCCGCGCTGCTCGCCGACGAGCAGCTTTCCCACTCCGCCCGCTACGCGCTCGAATCCATGTCACTGCCCGAAGCGGGCGCCGCGCTGATTGGCGCACTGGATAAGACCGCTGGCCTCACCCAAGCCGGCATCATCAACTCACTTGGCAACCGCCGCGAAGCCGCTGCGCTGCCAGCGCTCGCAACACGGGTCCGCGACCACAATCCGCTCGTTGCCTCCGCAGCCGCCGTGGCCTTGGGGAAGATCGGTGGAGCACAAGCGGTTCAAACCTTGAACACGGCCCGCTCTGATGCGCCGGGCCAAGTTCAACCAGCCATCATTGATGGTCTGCTTCGCTGCGCCGAGCGATGGCTGGCCAAGGGTGACAACACGGCCGCCTCGGCTATCTACCGGCAGTGTCTCGATTCCAAGGAGCCGCGTTTCCGGACAGCGGCCCAACGCGGCCTGATCTTGTCCGCTGGCAAGGACGCTGCCTCGCTGGCGCTCAAGGCGCTCTCTAGCGACGATCACGCCGCTCGTCTCGCCGCGTTGCAGTTGGTTGCCATTATTCCAGGTCCAACCGCAACCAAGACCTTCGCTAAATCGTTGTCATCCTTCGCGCCCGACATTCAAGTTGCGGTGATCGAAGCCTTGGGACGCCGAGGAGACGCTACCGCCATCCCCGCGCTCGTCTCGGCAACAAAAGCCTCCCCGGAAGCCGTGCGAGTGGCGGCTCTCCGAGCGCTCGGCGCGTTGGGCGATGCCTCTGTCGTTCCGTCGCTGGCGGAAACCGCCGCCACGACAAAAGGCGTTGTGCAAGAAGCCGCACGGGAATCTCTCAACCAGATTCACGGCAAGAACGTCGCCCAAGCCATGCTGTCACATCTGGCAAGGGCAACGCCGGAAGTTCAGACGGAACTGATCCTCGCGTTGGGCCGGCGCAGGGAAACGACCGCTGTTCCGGCGCTGCTGAAGCTCGCCGGAAGCACTGATAAATCATGTCGCACCGCTTCACTTCAGTCGCTAGCGCTGACAGCAGACGAGCGCGTCGTGAGCGACTTGGCCAAGCTTCTGACAAAGGCCGGCACCGACGCCGAACGCGATGTCGTCGAGCAAACCTTGCTAACCATCTGTAGCCGCAGCAAACA
>JBAZIR010000168.1:0-11592 GCA_041651735.1 Verrucomicrobiia bacterium
CCAGCATCGCGCGCATCGGGAGGGTTTTCATGACGCACCGTTGCCGGTTCACCGCAGCGGCAGGGCAAACCAGAAGGTGCTGCCTTTGCCGACTTCGCTCTCAATGCCGATGCTGCCGCCGTGAGCTTCGACAGCGAGTTTGCAGAAGGTGAGGCCGAGGCCGGTGGAGTGCCTGCGCGCCTCTTTGTCCACCTGGCCGAATTTCTCGAAAATCCTGGCGTGATACTCGGCCGGAACGCCCGGTCCGGTGTCGGTGACGGCCACGCGTGCCATCGAGTCTTTGCGGCTGATAGTCAGGCGGATCTGGCCTCCGTCAGGAGTGAATTTGATGGCGTTGCCAATCAGGTTACCGATGATGCGTTGGAGGATGTCTTTATCGGCGTGAACGCTGAGTGGTCCGGATTGGGATTCGATGCTGAGCTGGCGCCGGCCCACGAGAACGCTGTGGGAGTCCGTGACCTCCCTGGCGACGGCAGCCAGATCGCACGCCTGGCGGTTCAGCGGCATCTCGCCTGCTTCCATGCGGCTGACATCAAGCAGGGTCGTGACCATGTCGAGAAGCTTGGCGGTGTGCTTGCCAATGACGTCAATGTAGCCGACTTCCGACGCATTGAGCTTGGCGGCGATCTTGACTTTGATCAGGTCCACGTAACCCGCCATCAATGCCAGCGGTGAGCGCAAGTCATGGACGACGAGGTGGACGAGGTTATCGCGGAGGGTTTCGAGTTCGCGGAGGCGATCATAGCTTTCCTTGAGCTGCCGGTTCTGGCGTTCGAGCTCCTTCTGGAGTTGGCGGAGCTTGAGGTGGGTCTCGACGCGGGCATGGATCTCCTCGAACTGGAACGGCTTGGTGACGTAGTCGACGCCGCCGAGGCCAAACGCCTTCACTTTGTCCATCGTCTCGTTCAAAGCACTGATAAAGATGACCGGGATGGCCGCAAGGGCAGGATCGCTCTTGAGGTGGCGGCAGACTTCGTAGCCGTTCATTTCGGGCATATTGATGTCGAGCAAGATGATGTCGGGAGGGTCGCTCTTGGCGGCCCGCAGTGCCATTTCGCCGCTGGGGACGGGGCGCGCTTTGTAGCCGTGGCTTTTGAGCATGCCGTTCAGCAACTGGAGGTTTTCCGGCGTATCATCCACGACTAGGATGCTCGGCGCGGCGACGGGATGTGAAGAAGGATGCATCGTATGTCAGTGGGTTTCCGGTTGCAGGAGTTCAAGCAACCTCTCGTAGTCGAACCGTTCCATCAATTGCCGCAACGCGCTTGAGAGAGAAGCATCGCGCGATTCGACCTGGCCAATCAGCTCCAGCAGACGGTCAAGGTCGGCGTTGATGGCGGCGCGGCGCATTGCATCTATCAGGTCGCGCGGCAGGGCGGCCAGCGCGGAACGGTTGACGCGGATCGCGACACCGGGCGCAAGCACGGCGAGCGCGCTGGTTTCCTCGGCATAGTCATATTTGACGCCGAGAAACTCGCGAATGGTCTCCAGCAGCATCGCCTCGCGGTAAGGCTTGATGATGAAATCGTCGGCGCCAGCGGCCAGAATCGCCTTGCGGCTTTCCTGAAAGGCGCTGGCTGTGACGACGATGATCCTGACCGGCGGTGTGGCCGCCTTGGAGCGGATACGGCGGATGACCTCATACCCGTCCACGATGGGCATGCGCAGATCCAGAAGGACAAGGTCGGGTCGCCAGAGCTCGTATTTGCGCAACGCCTCCTGGCCGTCGGCTGCCTGCGTCGTTTCAAACCCGACCATTTCGAGCAGATTGCGGAGCAGAGTGCGGTTGTCTTCGACGTCGTCGGCGATCAGTACGCGATATGGGCGCTGACCGGGCTGAAGTCTCAGGACCTGACGCAAAGCGGGCTTGCGGCCGACCGCCGACGATTCGCCCTTCACGATGGCCACATCGAACCGAAAAACGCTGCCCTTGCCAATCTGGCTGGTCACAACGATGTCACCGCCCATCAGCCGGACGAATTCGCGGCTGATGGCCAGCCCCAAACCCGTGCCGCTGCCGGCGTGGCGTCCGGCGCGGGTTTGCTCGAACGGATCGAACAATCGATCCACCTCATCCGGCGCGATGCCCGGCCCGGTGTCTTCCACCTCGACCTTCAAGCGCAGAGCGTTGTCCTCCGTCGCCTGTGTCTGCACGCGCAGCGTGATCCCTCCTTCCTCGGTGAATTTGACAGCGTTGCCCAGCAGGTTGATCAGCACCTGGCGCAGCTTGCTTTCATCGGTTACTACGAAGGGCGACACGTCGCCGATGCGCTCGATATCGAACCGCAGTTGCTTGTCGTCAGTTCGCAGGCGGAACATCATCTCCATGTCCTGGAGCAAGGCGTGCAGGTCGAAGGTGGTTGGATTCAACGTCGTGCGGCCGGCCTCGATCCGGGAGACCTCCAGGATATCGTTGATCAGCGCCAGCAGATGTTCGCCGCTGCGATTGATGGTGTTCAGGTGCTGCCGCTGCTGCGGCGTCAGGATGGGATCGCGCTGCATCAACTGGGAAAAGCCGAGGATGGCGTTCATCGGCGTGCGGATTTCGTGCGACATGTTCGCCAGAAACATGCTCTTGGCGCGATTGGCGGCCTCGGCCGAGCGCTTGGCTTCTTCGAGTTGTTGGATGGATTCCTCCAACTTCTTGAGAGCTTTCTCGGCGCGCTGCCGTTGCGTGTCGGCATCCTGCATCATGCTGAGCGCAATCCGGCGGGATTTTTCCGGATCGCTCGCGTGATCGTCGAAGTGCTGTTCCATGTTGCTGTTGAAAACCATGGCGTCTCCGCGGGCCTATGCTTTGCCGGGCGCGCCTCCTGCGGGATTGTCCCGCCGCCAGACCGGAGGGTAGGCGGGCGAACGGTTCAGTTCGCCGCAAAGCCGGTTCACTTCTTCCTTCAATTCAATCACACGCTCTTCGCGTCCGATCATGGCCCGGTAGAACGCTTCCAGTTCAGCCGTGCGTTCCTTCACCATTTCTTCGAGGTGATCGCGATGATGGTTCAGTTCCTCCTCCGTCCGCTTGCGTTCGGTGATGTCCTCAGCCACCGTCAGGATGCATCGCTCGCCGCTGAACTCGATCATTTCCGCTGACAGCCGCGCGATGTGCGCCTCCGCGCTCTTAGACCGGAACCGGGCTTCCACATCGCGGTAGCTTCCCTCGGTGATCAGTTTCCGAAAAGCCTGTTCCAACTCCTGCGGATTGGCCCACAGTTCCACTTCCGAGGTTGTATGTCCGACCACCTCGTCGCGGGTGTAGCCGGTGTATTGCTCGAAGGCCTTGTTCACCTCGATATACCGCCGGTCCTTGAGCGAGACGATGATCATGATCGTCGGGCTGGCTTGGAAGGCCTTGGAGAACTTCTCCTCCGACTTCTGCAGCCTCTCCTCCGCCATGTGTTTGTAGAGCGCCATTTCGATGACCGTCTTCAGCTCGCGATCCTCGAACGGTTTGAGGATGTAGCCGAACGGTTCCGTGACCTTTGCCCGCTGCAACGTTGTGTCATCCGCATAGGCCGTCAGATACACCACCGGCAAATGCCATCGTTGACGGACCTGTTGGGCGGTTTCGATGCCATCCATCGCGCCTTCCAGACGTATGTCCATCAACACCAGGTCAGGCCGCAGTTGGCCGGCCAGTGTGAGCGCTTTCTCGCCGCTGGGCGCCGAGCCGACCACCTGGCAGCCAAGAAGATCCAGCCGCACCTTAAGATCGGCTGCGACGATCGGCTCGTCTTCAACAATCAGGATTCGGGGATGACTATTCATAAATGTTATTCTCCCTGCTTGGCTTGAAATGTAATGTGAAAGGCTACGCCGCGCTCCCGCGATATTTCAACGGCGCCGCGCAGCTTTTCCACCAGCATGAACACCAATTGATGGCCCAAAGTCCCGGTCTGGTGAATGTCCAGTTCCGGCGGCAAGCCCACGCCATTATCGGCAACCCTCAGGATAATCTGTTCTTCCGGTGTCGTCCGCAACTCGACTTCGATCCGCCCTTCCCGTCCGCCGGGGAAGGCGTGTTTGATTGCGTTGGAAACAAGCTCGTTGATAATCAGGCCGCACGAAACGGCGCGGTCCAGGTCAATGGTAACATCTTCCAGGCGCGGCTCAAGCTTGACGCGCGCCGCCTTCGGCCCGTAGGAACGAAAAAGATGGCTGCAGATATTCTCGATGTAAGTGGCGAAATTCACATGCGCCAGGTTCTGAGACTGGTAAAGCGTTTCATGCAGCAGGGCCATGGAGCGAACGCGATTGCCGGTTTCCTGCAAGGTGTCGAGCGCCACCGTGTTCTTGGTGCGGATCGACTGGAGGTTCATCAGGCTGATCACAATCTGGAGGTTGTTCTTCACGCGGTGATGCACTTCCTTCAGGAGAACGGTTTTCTCCTCGAGGGAAGCCCGAATCTCCTCCTCCGCCCGTTTGTGGGCGGTGATGTCGCGGGAAAGGCCGATCAGGCCGGTAATCTTTCCCGTCTTGTCGCGTAGCGGCACCTTGGTGGTGGACACCCAGTTCACGCGCCCATCCAGCCAGATTTCCTTCTCCTCCTTGCCCACCATGGCCTCGCCACGGCTCATGACGCGACGCTCATCCTCAAGCGCCTCGCGCACGTGTTCTGCCGCAAAGAAATCGGCGTCCGTTTTGCCCACCGCTTCGCCGGGGTCGCGAAGCCCGAACGACCGGCTCATGGCCTCGTTGATCCGCACGAAACGGCTGTCCAAGTCCTTGAAGTAGATGTTGTCGGGGATGGTCGTAATCAAGCTGTTGAGGAGGCTTCGTTCCCGTGCCAGCCCTGCCTCCACCCGTTTGCGTTCCGTGATGTCCTGGACCATCAAGAGGCAATACATGGCCCGTCCTTGTTTGTCGCGAATGACCGTGGCCACCGTCGAACACCACACAACTTCTTTGTCCTTGCGGGTGTAGCGGTTCTCCGTGCGATAGACCGAGGTATCTCCGCGCAAGAGTTTCTCAACCGATTCCACGTCCTGTTTGAAGTGCTCCGGATGAGTCACGTCCTTGGCGATCAGGGAGGTGAGTTCTTCCTCGGTGTAGCCTAACATCTTGCAGAACGCAGCATTGGCATGGACATAGCGAAAATCCGCGCCCACGATGGCCATGCCGGTCGGGCTTTCCTCGAAGATCTGGCGAAAACGTTCCTCGCTTTCGCGCAGCTTTTCTTCCGCCTGCTTGCGCTCGCTGATGTCACGGCAGTCGGAGAGGATGGTGGGCTTGCCGTTCAGCTCAAACATGTCAGCGCTGATCTCGACTGCGACCCTTCTTCCATCCTTGGCGACATGCGCGCCTTCCCAGAGGGTATGCTTCTTCTGCTTGAGCTTTCCCATGATCTCCGGGACCTGCGGGAGAAACTCCGGAGCATCGATGTCGGAAAGCTTCTTCTGAATGAGCTCTTCCCGGCTGTAGCCCAGGCGCTGACAGGCCACGTCGTTGACTTCGATGATTCTGCCGGGCAAGCCGTCCCCACCCGGTCCCTCGGCGACGAACACCGCGTCATAGCTGCTGTTGAAGAGCAAGCGGTAACGCTCTTCGCTGGCTCGCAAGGCTTCCTCTGCCAGCTTGCGGCCGGTCACATCCCGGAAACTCCACACCCGTCCCACCGGCCGGCCCTCGATGAATTGCGGCAGGGAATAGCGTTCAAAAACCCTGCCATCCTTGAATTCCAGCACGTCAAACCCGGTGACTTCCGGGTGGGCATAGAGCTTTTGCACTTTGGTGACGAAGCCTTGCGGATCTTTCAATTGACCCAACATCAGTTGGGTCGCCTGTTGGTCGCGCCCGGCGGTCATCAGATCGCGGTTTCTCCACTCCGGAATGAATTCCTTTGGAATCCGCCACATGCGGATGAACCGTTCATTGAAATCCACAATCCGCCCCTGAAGATCCACCACCAGAATCCCGTCGGCTGTGGATTCCAGGGTGGCTCGCAAGAGCGAAACGGAATGCCGGAGCGCCTGTTCCCGCTGCTTGCGCTCGGTGATGTCGCGGGCCACATGCACGCTCCCGATGAGCTTCCCTTCCGAGTCGCGCATGGGCGAGACGGTTTCGAGGAAATCACCACTAAGCCGAATCTCGTGAACCTCCGCGGTGTGCTCAAGACCATCTGCCAGCAACTGCTTGTGCGGACAGAATTCCGGCGGTTCGGTTGTCCCATGAACGACAGAATGGCATGTCTGCCCGATGCATTTGTTCAGCGTCAGGCCCAGCTTGGCCGCCATGGACCTGTTGGCGCGGACCACCCGATACTCGTTGTCGAGGATCGCCACGAGGTCAGGCACTGTGTCGAACGTCCGCTCCCAATCCTCCTTGGCTTGAAGAATGGCGTGCTCCGATCGCTTGCGCTCGGTGATGTCACGCGCAATGCTGGAGGCGCCCACGATCTGGCCCGTTGCATCCCGAATTGGCGAGATGGTCAACGATACGTCAATGATCTTCCCGTCTTTCCTCCGGCGTTTGGTTTCAAAGTGGGTGACACCTTCTCCGTGCCTGATCTTCTCCAGAATCGTCTGCAGTTCGTTGGGCCGATCCGCGGGAATCAGAATGGAGATGGAGCTTCCGACGATTTCCGTTGCTGTATAGCCGTGCAGTTTCTCCGCGCCCGAATTCCAGTTTACGACGATGCCTTCGAGTGTTTTCCCAACGATGGCATCGTCCGAGGACTCGACAATGGCTGCCAATCGCGAGATGACCCCTTCGGCCACCCGGCGTTCCCGTCGCATCTGCGCTTCCCGTATTTCCCGCTCCACCGCGGGCACGAGACGGGCCATGTTGCCCTTCATCAAATAATCGTGCGCGCCCGCCTTCATCATCGTCACGGCGGTGTCTTCGCCAATGGCGCCGGAGACAATCAAGAACGGGATGTCCAGTTCGGCCTGTTGCAGCAGCGCCAGCGCGGCGGGAGCGTCAAACCGCGGCAGGGAGTAGTCGCAGATGATCACGTCCCACGATTGCCGGGCCAGCGCCGTTCGCATCTCATCGGCGTCTTCGACCCGTTCCGAACGCACCTCGTAGCCCGCCTTGTGCAACGCGCGAACGACCAGGTCCGCGTCGCTCTCCGAGTCTTCAATCATCAGGAGACTGAGCGACTTGGTCATTGAGATCTCACTTTCGGCGGCGGTTCATTCAAGGCCAGCCAATACGCAGCCAACTGTTTGATGGCGGTGTCGAATTGGGCGAAATCCACTTGTTTACGGACGTAGCTGTTGGCGCCCAGGTCGTAGCCCGCCGCCAGGTCCTGCTCTTCTTTCGAGGAGGTCAGGATCACCACGGGCAGCCGGCGGGTGTTCTTGTTGGCGCGGATGCGGCGCAACACCTCCAAGCCGTCCACTTTGGGCAGCTTGAGATCGAGCAGGATCAAGGCGGGCAGCTTGGACACATCCCGGCCGGCGTATAGGCCGCCCCCCAACAGATAGTCCAGCGCCTCCTGGCCATCCTCAACGACGACGAGTTTGTTGGCAACGCAGGCCCGTTGCAGCGCCCGTTGCGTCAAGGCCACATCGCTCGGGTTATCTTCGACCAACAGGATGGGTTCAGAAGTGTCACTCATGGTGCCTCATTGAGCGTAAAATAGAAAGTGGCGCCTTGATTGACCCGCGCCTCGGCCCATATCCGGCCGCCGTGGCGCTGAATGATGCGCTGCACGGTGGCCAGCCCGATGCCTGTGCCGGGAAACTCTGAAGCTTTGTGCATGCGTTGAAACGCGCCGAATAATTTCTTCGCGAAAGCCATATCAAAACCCGCGCCGTTGTCACGCACGAAATAGGCCGGCCGGTCCTTCACATGCGTCATGCCGAACTCGATCTGCGCCGTGGGTTGTTTGCTGGTAAACTTGACGGCGTTGCCCAGCAGATTGGTCAGCGCGATCCTCATCAACCGCTCGTCGCCCTCATTGGTCAGCCCTGGCTGAATGGTGAACTCCAGCTTCCGCTGCGGAGAGTCTTCCTGCAGCCGGCGGGCGATGTTTTCCGCAAGACTGGTCAGGTCCATTGGGTTTGGCCGCATCTCGGCGCGGGTCACGCGTGAGAGTTTCAACAAGTCGTCAATCAACTGGCCCATGCGCTGCGTTTCAGTGCGGATGCGGCTCAGGTGCTGCCGCGCCCGCTCGTCCAGTTTGTCGTGGTAGTCCTCCAACAACGCCAGACTCCAGCCGTCAATGCCGCGCAGCGGCGCCGTCAGGTCGTGCGATACCGAGTAGGCAAAACTCTCCAGTTCCCGGTTGGCGGCGGCGAGCTGGATGGTGCGGTCGGTGACGCGTTGCTCTAGGTTGGCGTTGAGCTTGCGGATTTCCTCTTCCGCCAGTTTGCGCGCCGTGATGTCGAAGTTCACGCCCACGATGTTGGTGACCTGCCCTTTCTCGTCAGCGATCACGCTCGCGGCGGCTTGGATGTGGCGGACGACGCCGTCACTGGTCCGAATGATGCGGAAATTGAAGTATCCCGCCTTCCGTTCCGTGACGGCGCGGCGCAGCTGGCGCTCGAACAGGATTACGTCCTCCGCGTGGATCACCTCCGCCCATCGCTGGTAGGTCATGGGTTCTGCCGCGACGAGGCCATACATCTCAAACATCCGGTCGTCCCACGTGACGGCGTTGGTGACGACATCCCATTCCCACACGCCCATCACCGCGGCCTCGGTGGCCAGCGCCAGTCGATGGCTGTAGGCTCGCAACTCCTGCTCCGCTTGCTTGCGCTCGGTGATGTCCACAAAGATGGAAGCGATGATGCCGGCGCCCGTCCGGAACACGCGCATGTCGTAGAATCCGAAAACGCGCTCATCCTTGTAGGGCATCTCGAAGGTCTGGGGACCGAGTTCTCCACGAGCCACCTTGCGATGGATTTCCAGAACCTCTGTGTCCCGGAGGTTGGGGAACACCTCCTCGATCGTTTTCCCGATCAGACCCCGGTGTTCGCAGTCCATGATGCGTTCAGCCGCCGGATTCGTGCCGGTGAGCACCAAGCGCCCTTCGGATTCAAGGCGGTAGAAGTGCATCGCTGCGGGTGAAGACTCCACAATGCTGCGGAACTTTTCTTCCGACTGTCGCAACGCTTCCTCAGCCCGCTGGCGTTCCGTGATTTCCTGCTTCAACCCCACGTTGACCTGCGCCAAATCGGTGGTGCGTTCCTTGACGCGCTGTTCGAGCGAGGCGTGCAATACCCGCAACTGTTCAAACAGCTTGTCGAAGGCGACGCCCAGCACGTCAATCTCATCATGCTCTTGCGCTTCCAATGGCGTTATTCGCGTGATCTCGGATTTCGAGGCAATCTCCCGGATGTGCAGCGCCATGGCCTGCAGGCGTCGCGACACCACCAGATGGAATACTATGATGATCAACCCAAACAGAAAGGCCAGCCACATGCCCATGACGATCTGTTTCCAGCCCATCTCAGAAGCCATCGCCAAAGCCACCGTTTCGACAGGTATCGCGACCGTGTCCAGTCCTGCCACGTCCCCGACCCCGCGACAAAAGCCCGCCGTCGTGCCGTATCGTTTCACCAACGCGGCAGGCGCATCCTTCGGGTCGCCGTGGCAACGCAGACATTCCGTCTTTACCCGCCGGACCTTGAACTGCGCAACATAGCGCTGGCCGTTGATCTGAGTCTGTTCGGTCTTTTGGCTGACTTGCGGGTTTCGGCGGAAGAAATCAATAACCCGCAGTTCTTGCGGGCTGGCCTGATTGGCCGGATTACGCGGTTTGTCGGAGATGAAACGGACGATGTAGCCCGGGAATCGCTTTTGGACTTTTTCGAAGACGCTTTGTGAAACGAACATGGGCGACATCATCTCGGGGATGAATTCCTCCTTGCCCACGATCTTCCGGATGACCGGATGCATCGTTTCAGACACATACTCTCGAACGGCCAGGTTGAACTCCATGGCCATGGCTGCTTGCTGGCCCACCAGATCATTCGCGTGGTGCTGGCTCGTCACGTAGATCTCGCGGAAGATGAAGACCGAGAACACGATGGCGACGATGCCAAAAGGCAGGAAAAACCGCGTGGCGATGCTTTTCATAGTCCTGCTTCTTCGGTATTCACAACCGTCCGGCGATCTTTTCGTTTTTGTTGTCACAAGAAACGTATCCATGGTTTGTTTTGCGCTGCCGGGACGCTGTTATTTTTGTTTCGGCAACGGCAGCTCGTTCAGCAACAGCCAGTAAGAACCCATTTGCTGAATGGCGTCCGTGAACTCGGTGAAATCCACTGGTTTGCGCACGTAACTGTTCGTGCCCAGATTGTAACTTTGAATCAGGTCTTGTTCCTCTTGCGACGAGGAAAAAATGACGACGGGCAGCCGTTGCGTTCGCGCGTCGGCGCGGATGCGACGGAGCACCTCCAGCCCCGATATTTTCGGCAGTTTCAGGTCCAGAAACACGACTGCAGGCATCTGGGTCGTATCGCGTTGGGCATGGACGCCCGTGCCGAAAAGGTAATCCAGCGCTTCGGCTCCGTCCCTCACCACGGAAAGGTTATAGACGAGGTTGCTCTTGGTGAGCACTCGTTTGACCAGATGCTCGTCATCGGCGGTATCCTCAACCAGAAGGATCGTCGTGCCCTTCATGCTATTTGCTCTTTCTTATTCATCATGCGGGTGGAGGCAATGTGAAGAAAAACGTCGCGCCCTTTCCCACGGCGCTCTCGGCCCGCACCTTGCCCTCATGCCGGTGAATGATGCGCTGCACCGTAGCCAGCCCGATGCCGGAGCCTGGAAATTCGCTGTTGGTGTGCAATCGCTGAAATGCGCCGAATAATCTGTCCGCATACGCCATCTCGAAACCTACGCCGTTGTCCCGGACGAAGTGCTCGGCCGGGCCTGACGGCGGCCGCCAGACGCCAAACTCAATGCAGGCGCCCGTTTGCTTGCTTGTGAACTTCCACGCATTGTTCAGCAGGTTTTCCAGCGCCACGCGCAACAGGCGTTCGTCCCCGGTGACTTCAAGCCCTGCTTGACAGCGAAACTCCACCAAGCGATTGGGGTCGCGCTCGCGGAGTTCCCCCACAATCGTCTGTGCCATCGCGCTCAAGTTGACGGTTTCCCGGCGCATTTCCTGGCGCGAGGTGCGGGAGAGCGCCAGCAAGCCGTCTATGAGCTGGCCCATCCGCTGGGCGGCTGCCCGAATGCGTTGAAGGTAATCCCTGGCCTCTTCATCGAACTTGTCGCCCCAATCTTCCAGCAGGGCCTTGCTAAAACCATCCAACGCCCGCAGCGGCGCCCGCAAATCATGTGACACCGAATAGGAGAAGGATTCAATTTCTTTGACCGCGTTTTGAAGCTCCGAGGTCCGTTCGAGGACGCGTTGTTCGAGCGTTTCATTCAACCGGCGGATTTCCTCCTCCGCGCGATGTTTGTAGAGCGCCATCTCGATGGACGTCTTCAATTCCCGGTCTTTGAATGGTTTGAGAATATAACCGAACGGCTCCGTCACCTTCGCCCGCTTCAACGTCGTGTCATCCGCGTAGGCCGTTAGATACACCACGGCCAGATGCCATCGCTGCCGCATTTGCTGCGCGGCTTCAATGCCATCCATCGCTCCCTCCAGCCGTATGTCCATCAGCACCAGATCGGGCAACAGTTGCTCCGCCA
>JBAZIR010000169.1:0-11590 GCA_041651735.1 Verrucomicrobiia bacterium
CAATGTGCCGCCGAGGCCGGCGAGATAACTGCGCACGGAAGTCTCGATCTGGTTCCGTCCCGCGAGCCAGACCATCCCCAGCCCGGCAAACACCAGCCCGCCTGCCAGCATGAACAGCCAGCGTGGCGTCAGCGTCGGGTCGGGAGGCGGCAGGTAGTTGCCCATCGCCGACGCCGAATACATCGCCGTCCACACCTCCGGCCGGATCATCAAGGTCATGGTGGTCGAGTAAATTCTCGCAATGGTTCCCGCCACCAGCACCGCGATCAATCCCAGCCACCACGCCGACCGGCCGCGCGCGACATTCGCATCGAACCGGTAGAGCAGCCAATAGCAGGCCATCAGCAACAGGATCACCGAAATCCAATACACGCCGATCAACACGCTGCTCGTGTAGAATGCGCGGCCGTAGAGCACCTGCGCAAACAACAGCGGCGGCACGCCGAGGTTGATCACGTACGTCATCACGATCGGCAACCGGCGCGTGAGCGACGCCGCTGCGTTAAGTCGTAATAGAGGCGCGCCGCCACGGAGCCCGCCGAAGAAACAGAGGCATGTCGCCACGAGCAACCCGCCGAGCAACAACTCGACGGCGCAGAAATGCAGCGTCAACGTCACGATGTGCAGCAGCTTGAACAGCCACACGGGCGCCGGCAGCGGAATTGGATCAACCGCAGGAAACGCGCTCATAACAAATGTCCAAGTCATAACCTCCAACCAGTCTCTGGCCTCAGCATCGAATCAGCGCAACCTCTAAACCAAGAATGGCGCTTTCGCAAGCGCCTCTTGGACCTCCTCACCACTTTGTGGACGTCCAGCAACACCGTCACTTGCGCCGGCTCAGATTGACGGTTGGTTCGTCGGCTACAGCCGGCAGGCGAATCCCGTGTTCATCTGGAACACGAGCAACCTGGCCAGCGGCACGCACGCGTTGCAGGCTGTTGCCTGGGACGAATTGAGGCGCGCGGGCGCTTCACCGGTGATCATCGTCTAGAAGGGATCGCCAGCGGGTTTTGCCGAAACCGCGCGGTTGCTGCATGATAGCGCACGCAGGGGGCAAGGGCGTATCTGCCAGGGCGGTTTTTTCGCTCCCAGTGAGAAAAATAACAGCAACTTTCTCAGCCACGAGATGTTAGACAAACAGCGCAAGGGTTTTATGCCCGCGCAAGATCGAGTATAAACAGGCCTGAGAAAGCTGAATGAAAATGCGCATTCTTTCGGTGGTGATTCTTTTGGCAGTGTGGGTTGGGACCCCCACGCCAAAGGCGGAAGGAAACCCATTTGAAAGCGACGCCGCCCTGTCGACGCAGACCCCGATTGACGAGTGCGTCTTCGCCAGGCTGAAGAAGCTGAACGTCGAGCCGGCCAGAATTTGTTCGGACGCCGTGTTTGTGCGGCGCACCTTCCTCGACGTCATCGGCACGCTGCCCACGGCTAAGGAGGCGAGGGAGTTCCTGGAGGACAAGGACCCGAAGAAGCGCAGCGCGTTGATTGACCGGCTGCTGGAACGCGACGAGTTCGCCGACTACTGGGCGATGAAGTGGGGCGATTTGCTGCGGATCAGGGCGGAGTTTCCCATCAACCTCTGGCCCAACGCCGCCCAGGCGTATCATCGCTGGGTCCATGACTGTCTGCGCGAGAACATGCCGTACGACAAGTTCGTGCGCGAGATGCTCACAGCCAACGGCAGCAATTTCCGCGTCGGACAGGTCAACTTCTACCGCGCCGTCCAGAGCAAAGACCAGGAAACCATTGCGAAGGCCGTTGCGCTGACGTTCATGGGAACGCGGGCTGAAAAATGGCCCAAAGAACAACTGGCCGGCATGGCGCAGTTCTTCTCGAAGATCGCCTTCAAGCAGACCGGGGAGTGGAAAGAGGAGATCATCTTCTTCGATCCCGCCAAGACCGCCACGCTGGCAACCAACAGCCTTGAGCAGGCGACCACGGCGCCGGCGGAGGCTGCGGAGAAGAACGGGAACAAGAAGAAGAGCGAAGGCTCGAAGCCAGCCAAACTGACGGCAGTCTTCCCGGACGGCACGCAAGTCAAGATCGCCGAGGGCCGCGATCCGCGGGCGCTCTTTGCCGACTGGCTGATTACGGCAAAGAATCCCTGGTTCGCACGCAACATCGTCAATCGCGCCTGGTCGTGGTTCATGGAGCGGGGCATCATCCATGAGCCGGACGATATCCGGCCCGACAACAAACCGGTGAATCCCGAGTTGCTCGCGTATCTGGAGAAGCAACTGGTTGCGGGGAAATATGACCTCAAGCACCTCTTCCGACTGATCCTGAATTCGCAAACGTATCAACTCTCGTCCGTGCCGAAGACCAAATCGCCCGAGGCCGAGGCAAACTTCGCGAGCTATCCGCTGCGCCGGCTGGAAGCGGAAGTGCTCATTGATGCGCTGAACCAGATCACCGGCACAACGGAGAAATACTCCAGCCCGGTCCCGGAGCCGTTCACGTTCATCCCGGAGGATCAGCGCTCGATCGCCCTGCCCGATTCGAGCATCACCAGTTCGTTCCTGGAAATGTTCGGGCGTCCATCGCGCGACACCGGTCTGGAATTGGAGCGCAGCAGCAAACCCACCGCCGACCAACGGCTGCACATGCTGAACTCCAGCCACATCCAGCGCAAGATCGAGGGCAGCCCGAAGCTGCAAGCCCTTTTCTCATCCGGCGCCAACAAACCTCCCAACAAGCGAGGCAAGTTCCGCAGGGAATCAAACCCCAACCCGGCCGCCGAAACCAGGAAACCGGGCGAAGTGATCAACCAACTTTACCTCACCATCCTTTCCCGTTTTCCGACGGAGCAGGAGATGAAGGCCGTGTCGGAGTATATGCAGGCCACCACCTCCAAACGCGAAGCGGCGGTGGATCTGGCATGGGCGTTGGTCAACAGCGCAGAGTTCTTGTATCGGCATTGAAGCCGCAGGTGTAACCCAAGAAGGAGTCGTTATCATGAGCAAGTTCACTCAGGACAAAGTGGCAGATATAATTACAGACTCGAATGGCAGCCGCATCAGCCGGCGCGAGGCGATGCGGCGTGGTCTGGCTGGCGCGGCCGGGCTGCTGATGGCCGACGGCTGGTCAGTCCGTGCTTTCGGTGAAACGGGCGCGGCGAAGCCCAAGACAGCCAAAGCCAAGTCCGTCATCCAGATTTGGATGTGGGGCGGCCCCTCGCACATGGACACGTTCGACCTGAAACCCGACGCGGGCCAGGATTATGCAGGCCCGCTCAAACCGATCCCGACCAACGTGGATGGCATCCAGATTTGCGAACTGCTGCCGCAACTGGCCAAACAAGCCGACAAGTATTCCATCATCCGCAGCATGACCCACGGCAACAGTGGCCACGAGACAGCCGCCTACATGGTCCAGACCGCGCGCAAGCCCGGTGACGGCCAGGTTTACCCGTCGGTCGGCGCGGTCGTCTCGCTCTTCAAGGGCTACACCGCCGGCTACAAAGGTCTCATCCCGCCTTACATCGTCATGACGCAGTTGCAGGGCCGCTTCTCGGAGGCTGGCTTCCTTGGCTCGCGCGCGAAACCGTTCGCCACCGGCGGCGATCCGTCGCAAGCCAAATTCGTCGTCGAGGGCGTCGTTGCGCAGGGCATCAGCGAAGAGCGGCAGAAGAACCGCCGTGAGTTCCTTCACAAGCTGAACTCGTTGGACCAGGCGATGCCGGGCAATGACCGGCTTGCGGCAGCGGCGCAGTGCGAGAAACAGGCTTACGACTTGATCCTCGGCGACGCTGGCAAGGTGTTCGACCTCTCGCAGGAAAAGGACGAACTGCGCGACCGCTACGGCAAAAGCAAGTTCGGCCAAGCCTGCCTGGTGGCGCGGCGGCTCGTGGAGCGCGGCGTGCCTTACGTCACCATCAACTTCGAAGGTTGGGACACGCACAAAGGCAACTTCCAAGCCATGCAGCGCAAGTTGCCGGAGTTGGACAAGGGTTTCGCCACGCTGCTGCAAGACCTGTCCGATCACGGCTTGCTCGACAGCACCATCGTCTGGTGGGGCGGCGAGTTTGGCCGTACGCCAAAGATCGCGTGGGAAGCGCCGTGGAATGGCGGACGCCACCACTACGGCAAGGTTTTCTGCCACGTCGTCGCCGGCGGCGGCTTCAAGGGCGGCCACGTGGTCGGCTCGTCCACCGAGAAGGGCGAAGAAGTCAAGGAGCGTCCGGTTTATCCAGTGGACCTCATTGGCAGCATGTATGAACTGCTCGGCATTGACGGGACCGCGAAGCTGCCTCATCCGCAGGGCCTTGACGTGACCGCACTGCCCAGTGGCTCGGTCGCCGGCTCCACGGGCGGACGGTTGACAGAAATCATGTAAGCATTGCCGGCTGGACACTCTTGTCCTGCCTTCAGAATGGTTGAGCGCGGGCCAGACACTTGTGTCTGGCCTGCGAGTCTATAAAGTTCTTATGAATTCGTTGCGATGGCACCTGATGGTTGGTTGTGCGGCGCTGTTGGCAGTGACGTCGTCGACACACGCGCAGAAACAAGGGCGGACGTTTTCGATCGGTTACTGTTACCCGGCAGGTGCCCGGCAAGGGACCACCTCCGAGCACATCATCGCCGGCCAGTTCCTCAGTAACGCCACCAACGTCTTCGTCACCGGCGGCGGCGTGCAAGCCGTCGTCACGGATTTCTACAAGCCGATCACGACGGGCGAATTCAACCGACTGCGGGGAAGGATGGAAGAGTTGATCGAGAAACGGCAGTACCTCTCGAAAGGCAGCGTCTCGCCCCGGATCAAGGGTTTCAAGGATGGCAAGAAAGATAAATCCAAGACCGACAACGTGCCGGACAAGTTTACGCCGCCCAACCAAACGCCCGAGGCTCTGGCGAAAAAGTACGCCAACGCCAAGTGGACGCCGGAAGACGACAAGGAAATGGCTGAGATCCGTAAGAAGATGGCCACGCTCGTCCGCCGTCCCGCTAATCCCGCCATTTCCGAACTGGTGACCGTTCAGATCACTGTTGCGCCGGACGCCCAGCCGGGCCAGCGCGAACTCCGGCTCGCCACGAGCGGTGGATTGTCGAACCCGCTCGTGTTCTGCGTCAGCCAGTTGCCGGAATTTTCGGAGGAAGCCTCGCGGAACATCGCGGAACAGAAGAGCCAGATATCGAAGGTCGCCTTCGGTCCCAAGAACAGGAAAGCCAAAGCCGAACTCAAGATCACCCTGCCGGCAACCGTCAACGGCCAGATACTGCCCGGCGAAGTGGACCACTGCCGTTTCACCGCCACGAAAGGCCAGAAGCTCGTTATCGCCGTTCAGGCGCGGCAACTCATCCCTTATATTTCCGACGCCGTGCCGGGCTGGTTCCAAGCCACGCTCTCGCTTTACGACGCCAAGGGTAAGGAACTGGCCTACGACGACGATTTCCAATTCAACCCCGACCCGGCCCTTTACTACGAGATTCCCGCTGACGGTGAATACGTCATCGAGATCAAGGATTCGATCTTCCGCGGCCGGGAGGACTTCGTCTATCGCATCACCGTCGGTGAGATTCCGTTCATCACCAGCATCTTTCCGCTCGGGGGTCCCGCCGGCGAAAAGACGACGGTGCAGTTGAAAGGCTGGAACCTCCCTGTTTCCAGCCTCACCCTCGACGACAACAACAAACTCCCCGGCATCTACCCGCTCAGCGTCCGCAAGGACAACCATGTTTCCAACTTCGTGCCCTTTGTTGTGGACACGCTGCCGGAATGCCTCGCCGAGAAGTCCAAACATGGAAAGTCACACGCCCAGCGCGTCACGTTGCCTATCATCGTCAACGGCCGTATCGCGAAGTCCGATGACTTCAAAGTCTTCTGCTTCGACGGCAAGGCCGGCGACAACATCGTCGCTGAAGTCATTGCGCGCCGGCTGAACTCGCCGCTCGATTCGGTCTTAAAACTCACCGACGCCACCGGCAACCAGATCGCCTTCAACGACGACAACACTGACAAGGGCGCGGGCCTCACCACCCATCACGCCGATTCCTACCTCACCGCGACGTTGCCAAAGAATGGCACCTACCTGTTGCGCCTGAGCGATACCCAGCACAAAGGCGGTCCCGAATATGCCTATCGCCTGCGCCTGAGTGCGCCGCGGCCCGACTTCGCGTTGCGCGTTGTGCCCTCCAGCATCAACGCCCGCGTTGGCGCGACCGTTCCCGTCACCGTCTATGCAGTGCGTAAGGACGGCTTCATCGGTGATATCGCCCTCTCGCTCAAAGACGCCCCCAAGGGATTCAAACTCGGCGGCGCCAAGGTGCCGGCGAAAGAGGACAAGGTGAGACTCACTCTCACCGCCCCGTCCGACCCGATGAGTAATCCCGTCACCCTTAATCTCGAAGGTCGTGCCACCATCGCCGGCCGTGAAGTCGTCCATGCCGCCGTCCCCGCACAGGACATGATGCAGGCGTTTGAATACCGCCACCTCGTGCCCTCGCAGGAGCTGGACGTGGCCGTCATGGGCCGCTCCTCCTCGAAGGTGGCCTCGGTAAGAATCCTCGGCGACATGCCCGTGAAAATCCCCGTCGGCGGCACTGCCAGGATTCGCGTTGCCGCCTCCTCCCGCGCGCTTGGAAAGAAGGCGCATCTGGCCTTGAGCGACGCTCCCGAAGGAATCGTCATCAAGAACGTCTCCCCGTCGGACGAAGGCATGGAGATTCTGATCGAGAGCGACGCCACCAAAGTCACGCCCGGCCAGAAAGGCAACCTCATCGTCGGCGCATTCCCCTCAAAGCCCTCCACGCCCAGCAAGAAGGGGGCTTCAAAAGGAAACAATCCCATCGCGACCCTTCCCGCCATTCCCTTCGAGATCATTCAAAAGTAAGGAGTCTCATGAATTCGTCTCGTTCACTCGTGATTGCCGCCCTGGCGGCGTTGCTGGCGTTCGTGCCGGCCGGTCAGGCGCAACAAAGATCCAGGTCGTTTTCCATCGGCTATGTCTACCCCGCTGGCGCCCAGCAGGGCACCACCTCTGAGCACGTCATCGCCGGACAGTTCCTCAGCGGTATCACGAACATCCACGTCACCGGCGGCGGCGTGACAGCCACCCTCGCCGACTTCATTCATCCGATCCAAGGCAAGGAGTTGAACGAGCTGCGCATCCTGGTGGATGAGTTGACAGCCAAGAAGGCGGTCGTGCGCAAGGATTTCAAGGCGCTGGAAAATTTCCGGAGTTTCAAGAACGCCAAGAGCATCAAGAAGGACAGCGCGGAAGAGGACAAGGAAATCGAGGCTCTGAAGAAGAAATATGCCGACGCCACTTGGACGGCGGAGGACGAAAAGCAACTCAATGAGGCGCGGCGGAGAATCTCCGGCGGCGTGCGCCGGCCCGCCAACCCCGCCATCTGCGAACTGGCCGTCTGCAACATCACGGTGGCGCCCGACGCCGAGCCAGGCCAGCGCGAACTCCGTCTCGTCACCGCCGGCGGCATCTCGAACCCGTTGGTGTTTCACGTCGGCCAGATGCAGGAATTCTCCGAGCCGGCTTCCAAGAGCATTGCCCAGCAGGTCAGCGCCGTGGCCCGGATGGCCACCGCCCGGAACACGAAGCCCAAAATGGTGATGTCGGTGACACTGCCCGCGGTCGTCAACGGCCAGATCCTGCCCGGCGAGGTGGACCGGTTTCGCTTCAACGCCACGAAGGGCCAGAAGCTCGTCATCGCCGTCAACGCGCAGCAACTCATTCCCTACATCTCTGACGCCGTGCCGGGCTGGTTCCAGGCCACGCTCTCGCTCTACGACAGCCAGGGCAAGGAGATGGCTTACACCGACGACTTCCGATTCAACCCCGACCCCGTCATTTACTACGAGGTTCCCTCTGACGGCGAATACGTCATTGAGATCAAAGACTCCATCTATCGCGGCCGCGAGGATTTCGTCTATCGCATCACCATCGGCGAGACGCCGTTCATCACCAGCATCTTCCCGCTCGGCGGCCCTGCCGGTGAAAAGACAACGGTGCAGTTGAAAGGATGGAACCTTCCCGTCACCAGCTTGACGCTCGACGACAGCCACAAAACGCCCGGCATCCACCCGCTCAGCGTCCGCAAAGACAACCATGTTTCCAACTTCATGCCTTTCGCCGTGAACACGCTGCCGGAATGCCTCGCCGAGAAATCCCGCGGTGGCAAGTCGCACGCCCAGCGCGTCACGTTGCCGATTATCATCAACGGCCGTATCGCGAGGTCCGATGACTCCAACGTTTTTTGTTTCGACGGCAAGGCCGGCCAGGAAATCGTCGCCGAGGTCATGGCGCGCCGATTGAATTCCCCACTCGATTCGGTCCTAAAACTCACCGACGCCACCGGCAACCAGATTGCGTTCAACGACGACAACACCGACCGGGGAGCGGGGCTCACCACGCACCACGCCGATTCCTACCTCACCGCCACGCTGCCCAAGGAGGGAACCTATCTCCTTTACATCAGCGACACCCAGCACAAAGGCGGCCCGGAGTATGGCTATCGCCTCCGCATCAGCGCGCCGCAGCCCGACTTCGCGTTACGCGTCGTGCCCTCCAGCCTCAACGCCCGCACCGGCAACAGCGTCTCCGCCACGGTCTATGCGCTGCGCAAAGATGGTTTCTCCGAGCCGGTCTCGATCCTGCTGAAAGACGGCCCGCCGGGATTCAAACTCGATAAAGTACTGATACCGGCCAACACCAACCAGGTAAGGATCGCGCTGACCACGCCGCTCGCGCCGCAGGATGAACCCACCACACTCAAGCTCGAAGGCCGCGCCACGGTCAACGGCAGCGAAATTGTTCACGCCGCCGTTCCCGCGCAGGACATGATGCAGGCATTCGAATACCGCCACCTCGTTCCCTCGCAGGAGCTCGAAGTGACCGTGCGGGGTGCGTTCATGCCCAAGGGCATCGGCGCTGCCGTGAAGATCCTTAGCGACCTGCCCATAAAGATTCCCGCTGGCGGGACGGCCAAGGTCCGGCTTGCCGCGCCCCCCAAGGCTGCGGGCAAGGTGCGCTTGGAATTGGCTGAAGCGCCCGCGGGCATCGTCATCAAGAGCGTCTCCCCGTCGGACGACGGCATGGACGTCGAAATCGGCGGCGCCGCCGCGCTCAAGCCCGGCCAGAAAGGTAATCTCATCGTGGCTGCTTATTCAGCGCCTCCGCCACCCCCGCCGCCTTCCAGAAAATCGAAAGTGAATCCGAAGCCAAAGCCCGTTTTCAAGGGCAGGCCGCTCGGCATCCTCCCCCTCATTCCTTTCGAAGTCGTCGCTCCGTAATCGCCGACGCCGCTACGCCCAGTGAACGAGCCGCATGTCGAGCGGTTCGCCCAGGTCGGGATGTTGCGGCAGGATGCGGACGGCGTACGCCGAAACGGCCGCTGGCCTGGCAAACGATCCTGCCGATGAAGCGGAAGGCTTTGTCCAGCTCGGATGAGGCGAGTTTCATCGGCACAGTTTGGACGCGCTTGAAGCTGCCTTCGGTTTCAAGGGAACCGAACACAATCTGCGCGCTGTCGCCGCCGGCATTCGAGGATGTCGCGGCATTCGAGGATTGACTTCGCCCGGCATCTAAGTGTATGGCAGCTTCAGCAACGTCACCATTTGCCAACAGCCAACTCCAACCGAAAGCACGCCATGAATCCGAACATGAATCGTCGCCGTTTCCTGGAAACCACCGCCGCCAGTTCCGCCGCTCTCACCTGGCTCAGCGCACACACCGGGCCGAATGTTTTCGCCGCGGACGCAGCCAAACCGGCTTTGCTTGGTGGCACGCCCGCCCACAAAGGTGGCTGGGCCGCGTGGCCTGAATGGCGCGAGGAATGGGAGCCGAAGATGCTCGATGTCTATCGCAGCCGCAAATGGTTCCGCCTCTCCGGCCCCCACGTGCCTGAATTCGAGAAGGCATGGGCCGAGATGCTCGGCGCGAAGAAAGCCCTCGCCGTCGCCAGCGGCACCACTTCGCTCATTGTCGGCCTGCATGTCATGGACGTGGGCCCCGGTGATGAAGTCATCGTTTCGCCCTACACCTTCATCGCCACCTACAACGCGATCCTGGCCAACTCAGCGCTGCCGGTCTTTGCCGACACCGACCCGGCCACGCTCACGATGTGTCCGAAGAGCATCGAGAGCCGCATCACCGAGCGCACACGCGCCATCATGCCAGTCCACATCTACGGCATGCCGTGCGACATGGACCTGATCAACCCCATCGCCAAGAAACACAAGCTCGCCGTCGTCGAGGACGCCTGTCAGGCGTGGCTCGCCGAATACAAGGGCCGCAAGTGCGGCACGCTCGGCGACGTCGGCGGCTTCAGTTTCCAGGAGTCCAAGCACATCCCCTCCGGTGAAGGCGGCGTCATCACCAGCATGAGCGAGGACGTCATTGACCGCTGCAACGCCTACCACAACTGCGGCCGTTCGTGTGGAAACTTCAAGGGCACCGGCAGTTTCACCCCCGGGATGAACTACCGCATGACTCAGTTCCAGGCCGCGCTCCTGCTCCAGCAGTTCGACAAGCTGAAGAAGCAGACCGCCATCCGCCGCGCGAACGCTGACCATCTCAGCGCCAACCTCGGCAAGATCCCGGGCATCACGCCCATCCGTCTACCGGAGAACAGCCGGCCTGCGTGGCATCTCTATCCGTTTATCTACAACGCGGAGCAGTTCAACGGCCTCTCGCGTGACAAGTTCATGGCGGCACTCCGGGCCGAAGGCGTGCCCTGCTCGAGCCCCTACCGTGAGCAATACTACGACGGTCTGCTCGACGTGGCGATCAACTCCCGCGGCTACAAGCGCCTCTGGAGCGCCGATCGGCTGAAGACCTACCGCGAGAGCTTCAAGGACCTGAAAGGCAACAAACAGGCCTGCGAGACGATGGTCGCGATCAGCCAGAACATGCTTCTGGCCGACCGCAGCGACATTGACCAAATCCTCGAAGCGATCCGGAAGATTCAGGCCCACAGCGCCGCGCTGTTGAAGAAGGCGTAGGAAGAACGGCTGGCGCGCGTCACTTGTTCGTGACGCGCGCGCCGCGCAACACAAGCGGGTTGAAACGATCGGCGGGTTCGCCGGCGGCCCATGCAATGCCGCGCAGCAGCAGAAGGCGGAACCACGGGTCATCGAACGTCCACGTGTAGTGTCCCGGCACACAGCCAAAAACACGGCCGCGGCCCGTTTGGCAGGTCCAGAACATCGGCTGAGGCGCTGTCTGTTCTCCGGTCGGCTCTGTCTTCTCCTGCGAAACCGCCAGCGTGGTCACGCGATCCGCTGTGATCGGTGGCGTCGGCGGCCAGTAGGGTTCGTCGAGAAACGAGAACTTCGATGGCAGCCCGCGGCAAACGGGGTGATCGTTGGCAGTGATTTCCAGTTGCATCGTCCCGTGACGATATCGCGTGAAGCCGCCCACGCCCACCAGCGCCGCCACATCCGGGTCCGCTTTCGGTTTGGTCCATGTCGCCGAGTGGATCAACACCAACCCGCCACCGCGTTCGAGGTATTGCTTAATCTGACGTTTGTGATCGTCAGTCCATGACAGGTAGCAGAACGCGACGATCACGTTCGCGGAGGCGAATTGTTTCTCTGTCGGCCAACTCCACGCACAAACAACTTCCGTGTT